>NC_018870.1:1061250-1415000 GCF_000305935.1 Thermacetogenium phaeum DSM 12270
GCGGGGGATCAGGTGAATGGGGGGTCAACAAAGGAATTATTCACCGGGGGGATTGCGCCTTTTTCCGAGCAGGATTTGTTCTCCCGGGACGGTGCCACTCTGCTCAGAGCCAGGTTGCAGGAAATAGCAGAGGCCATCATCAGGCTTTCCGGTGCTTTCCGGGAGGATCACGGAGGGGAACCAGGAACTCCCGTAACCCCCTGCCGGGATGATCTGACAAAACTGCTCCTTGCCGGGCAGGTTTTTGCCCGGCTGAGGGCATCCGGCAGAGATGGGGGCTTTTACTATATCCCCCTTTTCCTGGTGGCCAGTGGTGTTCTCTTTTCTAACGGGGAATTGTTGGTCTATCCCTGCGCTGAGGAAAGAGACGCCGAATGCTGCCGGGTGTTGCTCCTGCTGGAGACCGAAAAACTCGGAAAGATGCAGATAGATGTTTTCTTTAGGCAAGGTAATCTAACGGTGGGAGCGGTCGTAGAGAGGGAAGGGACGAAGCTTCTCTTCGACCGGTACTGGCCGGAGCTGGCTTGTGTCCTGCAGCAGAAGAACTACAGAGTGCACTGGTCGGGGTGCAGGGTAGGGGTATTGTCCCGGGAAAAGCCTGCGGCAGAGCCATACTGTCCACTGGATTTGCGGGTTTAGGGAAAGGTGAAGCTGTGGAAAGAGAAATCGAAGAGGCTGTAGCCATAAAATATGAAAAGGACCGTCGTGCTGCTCCTCATGTTGTGGCGGCAGGGAAGGGCCCCCTGGCGCAGCGAATTGTGGAAGTCGCTGCCGCCGCTGGTGTGCCCGTTCTAAAAGAACCCCGAATTGCCGGCCTTCTGGCGAATCTTCCCCCCGGAACAGAAATCCCACCGGATCTCTATCAGGCAGTGGCCGAGATACTGGTCTTCATTTACAGAATGGATCGGCGGTGTAGCGGGCGGAAGTGACCTGGGAGAGGTAAAACATGCGTATTGCTATTACCGATGCCCGGGAGGGTATGAAAGTTGCCCGGGATGTCTTCAGTAAAGACGGCCGGGTTCTGTTAAAGGCAGGCTCTCTGCTGACTGAAAGCTCGATACGGTACCTCAAAAAACAGGGTGTGATTGCCATCGAGATCGAGGATAGGCTGTTGAGCGGCCGAAAACCCGTCCGGCCTAACAGCGATCCCGTCTGGCAGGAGATCATCAGCGAAGCCGAGCATACCGTGCGGGACATCTGGAACTCGGTCAGCCAGGGGAGAGGGATCCATATCTCCCGCATCGAGAGGATTGTTGACAGTATTATCCAGGAGCTGCTGCAAAGGGAAATTACCTACCCGAAGCTGGTGGATATCAGGGCATTGGATGATTATACATTTACCCATTCTGTAAATGTCTGCGTTTTGTCTTTGATCATGGGTATCGCTAAAGGCTATTCGGAAGATGAATTATTCGAACTGGGCATCGGTTCTCTTCTGCATGACCTCGGTAAGATTATCATCCCGCCGGAGATTCTCGGCAAAGCGGATACACTAAGTGCCGAGGAAATGGAGATCGTGCGAAAGCACCCGGCGTACGGATTCAGTCTCCTCGTTCAGGAGTCGGAGATCAATATTAATTCCTCCTTGATCGCCTATCAGCACCATGAGCGTTATGACGGCAGTGGTTATCCGCGGGGTCTGAAAGGTGATGAAATACATGAATATGCTCAGATTGTGGCTATTGTCGACGTTTATGATGCCCTCACTACCGACAGGATTTACCGCAACAGGATTCAGCCCTATGAAGCGGTGGAAATGCTGATCGCCATGAGCGGCAGGGGTTTTAATCCGGATTATGTGAAGCTCTTCTTGAAAAATGTGGAGATTTATCCTGTTGGCAGTATCGTCGAGCTCAATAACGGTTCGCTGGGAATAATTACCGGCGTAGATAAAAATATGCCGGTACGCCCGCAAATTTTGCTCCTTAAATGGGAGGGAGAACGGCTGGTTCCCACTGGCGATGAGGTCGATCTGATGAAAGAGGTCACACTTTTTATTACTAGGGTGATTAAACTGGATAAGGAGCTGCTGGAAAAGGTGTTGGGTAATAGCTAATCTTATCCTGGAAAGGAAGGTTGTTCTTCAATGGGGTCCGCCCGCAGTGTTGGTCTAAGGGGGGAAGAACTCGCCCTCTCTTTTCTTTCCAGGTTGGGTTATCACCTCCTGGAGAAGAATTACCGCTGCCGGCTTGGGGAGATCGATCTGATCATGAAAGACGGCCAGAATCTGGTCTTTATCGAAGTGAAGACCAGACGCAGCGACAGTTATGGAGCCCCGCAGGAGGCTGTAGGGCCGTTAAAGCAGGCTAAGATCAGGAAACTTGCCCGTTACTACTTGATGACGAAGGGGATCAGGGAGCAGCAGGTGCGCTTTGATGTTGTGGCCATTCGCTTTGGAGGAGGAAAATACCATATTGAGCATTTAAAGGGTGTATTTTAATATTAACCGCTGAGGAGAGGACATTGGATGATTAAGGAAGAGGTTATCAAAGAGATCAGAAAAGTCGTCGGGGATGAAAACGTATTAGTATCTAAGGAAGATAGGCTCTGTTACGGTTATGACAGCACCCCAGTGGCTTATCTTCCCGATCTGGTGGTGCGCCCATCTTCTACCGAGGAGATCCGGACTATAGTAGAGCTGGCCAACCGGCACCTTTTCCCCATAATTCCGCGAGGAGCGGGAACAGGTTTGAGCGGCGGTTCCCTTCCTGTCGAAGGAGGGGTTGTCATCGACTTAACGAGGATGGACAGAATTCTGGAAATTGATGAAGAGAACCTGATCGCCGTTGTAGAGCCGGGTGTTGTCACATACCATCTTCAACAAGAAGTAGAAAGGAGAGGGTTGTTCTATCCTCCGGACCCGGCGAGCTTAAAAACGTCTACCATTGGGGGTAATGTTGCCGAGTGTGCCGGTGGACCCCGGGCCTTTAAGTACGGTGTTACGCGGGATTATGTGCTCGGGTTGGAGGTGGTTACCCCGACGGGACAGGTGATCGAAACAGGTGGTAAAACCGTGAAATCGGTGACCGGATATGACCTGACGCGGCTCTACACGGGTTCAGAGGGCACATTGGGAATTATAACCAAAATATACCTGCGCCTTATCCCTCTACCGGAGGCCAAGAAGACCTTAATGGCAGTTTACGGGAAGCTGGATGATGCGGCGCGCAGCGTCACTCTCATCATAAAAGAGGGGATCATACCGGTTACTCTGGAGATAATGGACGACCGGACCATTCAGTGTGTGGAAAATTACCGGCATCTGGGGCTTCCCCTTGATGCAGAGGCGATCCTGATCATCGAAGTCGACGGACCGCAGGTGTTGATCGAAGAGCAGGCTGGGAGAGTTGCCGCCCTCTGCCGGGATAATGGAGCTCGGGAGGTCAAGGTGGCGGAAACGGAGGAGGAGAGGGAGCAGATCTGGGCCTCCAGGCGGGCGGTTTCGGCCGCAGTGGTCCAGATCAAACCGACTAAGATCAGCGAGGATATTTCCGTTCCCCGGAGCGCCATTCCCGAGATGGTGAGAAGACTGAAGGAGATCGCCTCCCGTTACCGGCTGGATCTGGTGATATTCGGCCATGCCGGGGACGGGAACCTGCACCCGAACATCCTCTGCGATAAAAACGATCCCGACGAGATGGAGCGTGTTGAAAAGGCCATCGGAGAGCTTTTTCGGGCTGCGGTAGAGCTGGGAGGAACCCTATCAGGAGAGCACGGAATCGGTACCATGAAAGCGCCGTATCTCAAACTGGAAACGGGAGAAGCAGGCTATCAAGTAATGCAAAGCATTAAAAGTGCCCTGGATCCCAATAACATTCTCAATCCCGGTAAAATCTTCAGGAGTGACATTTAATGGACAAAATTGTAGCCCTCAAGCACCTCGATCGATGTAGCAAGTGTGGCAGCTGCCAGGCGGTGTGCCCCCTTTACGCCGAGACCAGGATGGAACCGCTTGTTGCCAGAGGGAAGCTTTTTCTCATTCGGAATTACCTGGAAGGGGAACTGGGTATCACCCGCAGGATGAAGGAGCTGATGAGCCTCTGTCTTTTGTGTAAAGCCTGCACCGCTCAGTGTCCCAACGGCATTCCTGTGGATCGACTGGTTTTGGGGATCCGGCAGGAGATTGCCAGAGAAAAGGGGATTTCTTTCGTCAAAAAGAACGTCTTCCAGCACCTGCTCCAGAACAACGGCAGGCTCACCATGGCGGCTAAGATGGCATATCTTTACCAAAAGAGCGGTTTGCAGTGGCTTGCGCGCAGGAGCCGGATCCTGGAGTTCTTGGGGGGAAATCTGGCGCGCAAGGAAGAACTGCTGCCGCAGATGGCCTCCAGACCCTTTCGCAGCCAGGTGCCGCAGCATTTTCCCTGTAACAGGCCGCGGCTTCGGGTGGGCTATTATACGGGCTGCCTCACCAATTATGTCTTCCCGGCTACCGGGCACGCGGTGATCGACGTGCTCCGCCGCCACCAGGTGGAAGTCGTGGTGCCCGAACAGTGGTGCTGCGGTATTCCTGCTCTGGCCAGCGGGGACGAGGAAGCAGCAGCTAAACTGGCTCAAAAGAATGTCGAATCCTTCTTAAAGTCGGGAGTGGACGCAGTTATCGTGGACTGCGCTTCCTGCGGCAGCATGCTGCGCTATTATGTTGAGCTGTTGGGAACAGAGGAAGCCCAAAGATTTTCGGAGAAGGTGCTGGATATCAGCCAATTCCTGGCCGATGCAGTGAGCTTTCAACCGGGAGAGAGGGAGGTGCCTCTCGTAGTTACCTATCATGACCCCTGTCACTTGAGAAGGGGGCAGGGGGTTGCTAAAGCTCCTCGCGACCTGATTAAGTCTTTGCCGGGGGTCATATTCAGGGAAATGAAGGAGGCCGATCGTTGTTGTGGAGCCGCCGGTTCCTTTAATTTAGCTCATTACGATTTGGCAAACAGGATCGGGCGCCGGAAGGTGCAAAACATCCTCCAGACGGGGGCGCAGGCGGTGGTAACGGGGTGCCCTTCCTGCATCATGCAGATCAGTCATCTCCTTGCCCGGGAAAATGCGCCTGTAAAAGTTATGCATATTGCGGAACTGATCAGCAGAACTTACTTGAAAAAATAGTTCAACCTTCTTAGCATCAACACGACAGAGATTGCTAGTTAACTTAATTAGAGCTCTGGGCAAGAGTGTACGGCCGTCAAAAGAGTGAGAGTCTCGGAATGAGCCGATATGTACGATATGTAATGTAAGGGGGGGTGTTATGTTTTCCGCTGTATATGAAGAAGCAAGGTGTGCCTTTGCCGCCCGCTCACCTGGCGAAATGGCAGACTTGAGTGGAGCCATTTATGACTCCTCTGAAAAAACCATTCATGTCGCCTATTTCGGCAGGACATATCAGGTTTCCCACCCCGAGGGGACGATCAGCAGTCCCTACGACCCGGTAGAGTTGCCGCTTGAAGAAAAGGCTCTTATTCTTCAGTACCTTTCCCAGGCCACGGGGGAACCTTTAAGCGGACGCTGGATCGCCTATGCGGAGCTGCCTAACGGTATGCTGCACAATCAGCCCTTTCGGGTGGAAGCAGTAGAACCACTGGCCGATACCTTCGGCAGCCGGCCCGAAAAGCTGGTGGAAGCGGCACACTACCTGGGAGGTTGGGAAATTGAGATCGGCGATGCCGCGGTGGTAATACCTGTTTTTAAAAGGCTCTATGTTGCCGTTGTTATATGGGTTGCCGATGACGAATTTCCTGCCAGTGCCAACATGGTGTTCGATGCCGCCGCTCCCAAGTATCTTTCAACGGCAGCCCTCTATGTTCTGGGATCGGTGGTTACAAAGCGCATAAAGAATGTGGTTGACCTTTAATAGGTATAAAACGGCCCTTCCTTTATCATACTAAGCGTAACGTTAAGTACAAGGAGGGGTTTTTATGTATAATTTGCACCCAGGGTTTACAATATCGCCGGTTCCCAGCAAAGTTGGCGAAAAATGTAAGATCAGGTATCACGGGCTCCTAGCCACCTCGGGTGCTGACCAGGTGTGGTTGCGTACCGGATACGGGACGGGACCGTGGCAGAATATTTATGATTACCGTATGAATAAGGTTGGTCCCAACGAGTGGGAGCAAACTGTAGAAATCACCAGGGAAGGGCAATTTAACTTCTGTTTCAAAGACAGCGCCAACAATTGGGACAACAACAACGGCCTCAACTGGAGTTACACCATCAGAAGGTAGTTTTTCCTACTCGGATGCTGCTTTTCATGAGGTTAAAAGAAAGAGGGGCTGGTACCCCTCTTTTTAATGTAATGATTTCTTGAAATCGTCGAGATTGTTGATGCCAAGGATCTTGCGCAGCTCCTGCTGCTGGCTTTCGTCCATGAGTTCATCAACAGATAGCGTATAATCGATGAGCTTTTCCGATATGTAGACGGGAGCCCCGGCTCGGAGTGCCAGTGCAATGGCATCACTCGGACGGGAGTCCAGGACGAGCTCTCCTGAGACGGTTTGAATGTACATCTCCGCGTAGTAGGTGCCGTCTCTGATATCGTTGATAACAACACGGCGTATGGAAGCGCCTAAATTGTCGCAGAAGCTTTTCATGAGGTCATGGGTCATCGGTCTGGGGGTGATCACACCCTGCAGAGCCATGGCGATAGATTGGGCTTCGAAAGGCCCGATTGAGATTGGAAGGGCACGTTTTTGCGATTCGTCAACCAGCAGCACCACTGGGCTCAATGAGAGATCAAAGGCGATCTCCTTCACCTGAACCGGAATCATAACGCATTACCTCCTCCCATTTTAGTATAAAACAAATATCAACTACCAGAAAGGCCTGTCGAGGCACCGGTACTGCACCGCTTCGGCGAGATGCACCGGTTCAATCTGGACCGACTCTTCGAGATCGGCAATAGTTCGGGCAATCTTGAGCACGCGATCGTGTGCCCTCATGCTCATTTTTAGGTTGTGGAAGACCTGATGGAGCAAATCCCGACTTTCCTTTTTCAGTTGGCAAAAGGTTTTCAAGTGTTGGCTTTTCATCTGGGCGTTGCAGTGGACCCCTGTGTTGCGGAAACGCTCTTGCTGGATTTTGTGCGCCCTGACCACTCTCTTTCTGATCTCTTGAGAGCTTTCTGCACTCTTTTCCGAGGACAGTTCGCTTAATTCCAGGCGGGGCACCTCGATTTGCAGGTCGATGCGGTCGAGAATTGGGCCGGAGACGCGGCTGCGGTAACGCTGTGCCTGATAGGGAGTGCAAGTGCATTCTTTGTGAGGATCGCCCAGATGACCACAGGGGCACGGATTCATGGCGCCGACGAAGATAAAGCGAGCGGGGAAGGTGTAAGCACCGTGGGCGCGGCTGATTGTAACTACCCCCTCTTCAAGGGGCTGCCGCAGGGCTTCCAGCACATCCCGGCTGAACTCAGGCAGTTCGTCGAGAAAGAGGATGCCGTGGGTGGCGAAGCTGACCTCGCCGGGGTGGGGCACCCTTCCTCCGCCGATGATACTGACGGCAGATGCTGTATGATGCGGCGCCCGGAAAGGCCTCTTGGAAATAACAGGCCGCTCCTTCGGAAGCAGTCCGGCAATGCTGTAAACCTTGGTCACCTCCAGGCATTCTTCCCAGCTCAAAGGGGGGAGAATGGACGGCAGGCTCCTGGCCAAAAGGGTTTTACCCGTACCGGGAGGCCCTACCATCAGGATGTTGTGCCCGCCTGCCGCAGCAATTTCCAGAGCGCGTTTGGCCTTTTCCTGTCCCTTAACGTCGGCAAAGTCCGGGTAACCCGTGGAATCGTCGTCCTCCAGCAATTGGGAACCGGTTTCCTCCGGAGCGGCAGGAAGCTCCCTTTCTCCTTTTAAGAAGGCGGCTACTTCATTAAGGTTGCCTGCTCCGAGAGCCGGCACCCCTTTGACAAGAGCAGCCTCCGACAGGTTGTCGAGGGGGATGATCAGGGTTTTCTCTGGGCTGTTTTGGTGAATACTGCCGGCCATTAAGAGCACGCCGGGAACGCGCCTAATGGTGCCGTCGAGAGAAAGCTCCCCAACCAGGATGTGCTGTGGTATTTTGTCAAAGGGCAACTGTTCGGTAGCGGCAAGGATGCCGATCGCTATGGGGAGGTCGAACAGCGACCCCTCTTTTCTCAGATCGGCCGGGGCTAAATTGACCGTGACTCTTTTCAAGGGAAATTCAAATCCTGTATTTCTGATGGCGCTCCGCACCCGTTCGGTGGCCTCCCTGACCGCGGGATCCGGGAGTCCTACGATTGTTATACAAGGCAGCCCTGGCGAAACATCCACCTCCACCCGAACATTGTGGGTTTCCATACCCAAGCAGCAGCAACTGTTGATGATGCTGAGCATTGTTTGATCCCTCGATCAACAACTACTTCCTGTATATCTATTCTTTTCAACCCCGTCTGTTTCCTGCCCGGGAACGAGTGACTCTTGAGGTTTTTTGCCGGCCTTTCTCCAGGCAGAGAATCCCCGTAGAATGCAGTTGTTCTGGTGGTGAAGGCGAATTGCTCTCTTACGCGCGCAGTGTGGCTTTCAGCCTCGTTGTATTCAGCAGTAATCCGAGGGCATCTTGTATATCATTAACAATTACATCCGCTTTGCTGATCGCTATTTGCGCGGCTCCTTCTTTTCCGATGACGGCTATGCCGAGGGCGGCTTTTTTCAGCATTAAGGTGTCGTTTACTCCGTTTCCGATAGCGACTACTTTTTTTGGCCCCAGTGAATCTACAATTCTACCTTTTTCAAGAGTACCATTTTTGCTTGTGATTAGCTTAATATTTGCCTGTAATTCTCTGCACTTCTGAGAGGCCGTGCCGAAGGTATCCGCAGTAAGAATATGAATTTCTAAATACTCAGCCAATTGGTTTAATTGTTCTGCTACACCGCTAATTAGATTGCCGTCAAAGGCGATGGTACCGTTGTAATCAACGATCAGGTGCTGCAAGGAGAGGTCACCTTTACCGGGAATATTTATTTTGAGCAAATTTTGATCACCTCCAGACGTTTCAGTTCTATTGTAGCAAGATTCTCTAGGATGACTACAGCGTCCATATCGCCCGATGTGAAGTCACCGAAGAAGCCGGCGAAATGAGATCCGAAAGGGTGTCAATCAATTAATAAGTCGGGGTTCACACAGAAACTCCGCACCTGAGCCCTCAAGCCCTTACAGCGCAAGAAAGGCGGTATTACGGCAAAACTTTATAAATTCGCATTTTTGGGTGCTGGCAGGCAGGAAAATACTCCACAAATAGCAAAAACCTCCTGGAAACAACAACACTCAAATCATCATCCCCAGGAGGTGCACCACCGATGTCGAAACGGTGGCTTAAAGATTTTCTTCGATACATACACAAAGTTTTCCTGCCTGAAGGCAGGACTAAATGGGCAAAAGATAAAAGAAGAGATCCCGAGATAGAACCGGGCACCATCTGGGCAACGCTTTTAATTGGCTTTGCTCTGCAGGTTCAGAGCCTGGAAGAACTAGAGCGAAGGGCGAGAAAAAGCTTTAAAAAGCTCCTACCCGGAGGGCAGCGGCCGCCCCCGGTGATGGCGGCTTTACCAAAGCCCCATTCATCAACAACTATTTGCGCAGCAAAAACAACCACGTAGTAGTCCACTTAAAGGAGACCGCATGCACATAGTCAGGGACGCAGAAGGGGTATTCAACCGCCAGGCACCAGCCGATCAAAAGCGTGAAGGCATTTACGAAGGCAAGACCGCATCTATACCCGTGACGGTTACTGCTCCTGTATTGGAGAGAATTTCCGTGTCGCCGGAGCAGATGAACATTGCTGCCGGGAAGACGGGACAGCTTCTGCGGCCTTCTACTCGGACGGAACCGCGAAAGACGTGACCGGTCAGGTGTCCTACCAGCCGGACATCAATTGTCGAAGTATCCGAAGTGGGTCTGTTGACCGGCAAGAAGCAGGGGAGTGCCAAAGTAATCGTCTCTTTCGGTGGCATGACCGCAGTATCCCGGGTGCTGGTGAACGAAGCCGTCCTGGAGTCCTTCTCGGAGGAGCCGCCCCGATGAGCCTTGTTGGGAAAGACCCAGCAGCTGACGGTAAATGCTGCGTACTCCGACAGGGCGGTAAGGGAGGTAACAAGCTCATCCGGCTACCGGACCAGCAGCAGATCCGTCGCATTGGTCTCCGAAACCGGCCAGGTCAAAGGGGGTCTCTAAGGGGAATGCAGAAATCACCGTAACCTTCGGCGGCAAGAGTGCACCCGTTCCCGTCACGGTGAGCGCTCCTGTTGTGGAAGCGTCGAGATTCAACCCAACCCGTTGAAGATATATAAATCCAACTTCCAGAGGTTCCGGGGTCTGGAGACCTATTCCAACGGCTCCACTTAGGACGTAACACTGTACGCTGCGTTCAGCAGCAGCGACACTTCTGTCGTCAGAAACATACGAAGTGCCTGCCGAAGTGCTTCCGGTAGAAGTCATCTCTCTCCGGGAAGACAATCAAATAATTGGGCTGGGCGTAACGCCCGGCTTTTTTGTGGCCCTCAGCGCGGAGAACTTTCTTTCAATGATGTTGTTGTCGTTTACCATAATGATCAGTTGCATCATGTTATTCTTAGAAATTTTTTAAAATAGCTTCTAATAGAGACAAATATTTGGTAAAATTGGCAATGGAACAGGTTTATTACCCCCGGGTTGGTTTAGCACCTGTAGACCGTTTTTATACCTAACAGCAGTTAGGTTTCATTATCTGCAAAACGTTTTTCGAAAAAGGAGCCCTGGGAGGAATTATCTGCCATCTTTCAGGTCAAGAGTTGTCATGATAGTTCATGAAAACATAGTAGCTGCAAGAGAAAGAGATTTCCGGAACTTTCGAATGAGAAGATTATTTCTGTGCAGAATTATGTGCTTCGAAATTTTTGCCTCGGAAAGCATTATAGCTTTCCGCGGAAACCGTTGTGCGGTAAGACTTGGAACCATCCAGTCCGATGCGGGTGTTGCACTCATAACCCCGATGAAAAGGGGACTGAATTAATTGTGGTGAACAAGCATGGGAGCTGAGGGTGAAAAGGTTGCACTCATAACCCCGATGAAAAGGGGACTGAATTTGTCGTTCCGTTCCAGTAAAATGAGTCAAATCCAACGTTGCACTCATAACCCCGATGAAAAGGG
The DNA here is from genome assembly GCF_000305935.1 of Thermacetogenium phaeum DSM 12270. Taxonomy (NCBI): domain Bacteria; kingdom Bacillati; phylum Bacillota; class Clostridia; order Thermoanaerobacterales; family Thermoanaerobacteraceae; genus Thermacetogenium; species Thermacetogenium phaeum. The sequence continues at coordinate 1,072,375 of NC_018870.1, forward strand.
GACTGAATTTCGATCTGTGTCTGCAACTCATCAAACAGCTTTTGCTCGTTGCACTCATAACCCCGATGAAAAGGGGACTGAAATCTGGGCAACGAACCGTTGAAGATTTACGTTCAACTCCTGTTGCACTCATAACCCCGATGAAAAGGGGACTGAAATTTGCCGACAAAAAAGCGAAAGGGAAGCTGACGTTGGAAGTTGCACTCATAACCCCGATGAAAAGGGGACTGAAATCTCGTCATCCACCGCACCGAAAAGACGACATATCAAGTTGCACTCATAACCCCGATGAAAAGGGGACTGAAATGTTATCTACGCCGTGCTCTTTGAGTATTTCCACGAAGTTGCACTCATAACCCCGATGAAAAGGGGACTGAAAGATAATTGACCATGATGAACCGATTAAAAAAACTCGATGAAAAGGGAAATGGAGACTTTAGAAATATATCCCGGCAAAGTATTTTGCCGGGATTTTTTTGTGCGCCCGGCATGGGCGTTAACTTGGTGGTGAAAGTCCACTGCAGGCGAGGCAGCACGAGTCTGCTAGCCGAAGGCAAGGGTGTCCATCGCGAGGTGGGATCTGAAGGAAGCCGGAGGCAAAGCCACGGCCTGATGAACAAGAACCCCATAAGAGGCTAAGTCGCTCGGATGAGCTGGCGAAACACAGCGAAATCCCAGGCTGCCAAGGGGCGGCGGAGTATATGGGGCAGGCGCGGGGCGAAGGTTAACGTTCTTACCCGGGGAGGCCTGCCGGGGAAGCCAGGGAGAGCTGGTAACCCGTGTCGAAAGGCACGGCTGAGCCGGCAGGAGTCAGCAGAAGGCATAGTACCCTAGGTGTCATGGACTCTGGGGGGAAGGCCTGAACATCAAGTCAGAGGTGAGACCGATGAGTTCGCGAGAAGGGCGAAGACAGCAGAAAACCCCGGGAGGGGCCTGCCTGCGGGAGGAAGTGGTGAAGCCACGGGGGACTGCGGGAGGGCCGAGTTCTTCTCCGGCACGAGGCGGGGCGGCACCTCGCGGAGGACAGGGTAGCGGCCTGATGGAGCAGGTGGTGGAAAGAAGCAACATGCTGGCTGCATTGAAGCGGGTAGAGCGGAACGGAGGTGCGCCCGGCATAGACGGAGTTCCGACCGAACGGTTAAGGGACCAAATCCGTGCCGAATGGCGGCGCATTCGGGAAGAACTGCTCGCGGGAACCTATAGGCCCGAGCCCGTGCGCCGGGTCGAAATCCCGAAACCCGGGGGAGGCGAACGGCTACTAGGGATACCCACCGTAATGGACCGCCTGATCCAGCAGGCGCTTCTGCAGGTATTGACGCCCATCTTCGATCCGCAATTTTCGGATAGCAGTTACGGGTTTCGTCCTGGGAGGAGAGCCCACGATGCGGTGAAGAGAGCGCGTCAATACGTAGAAGAAGGATACGAGTGGGCAGTAGACCTGGACATCGAGAAATTCTTTGACCGGGTCAACCACGACATCCTCATGGCCCGGGTGGCCCGGAGAGTGACGGATAAGAGGGTACTCACACTCATTCGCCGCTATCTCCAGGCAGGCGTCATGGTAAACGGAGTGGTCATGGAAACGGCAGAAGGGACGCCGCAGGGCGGGCCATTAAGCCCACTCCTGGCCAACATCCTCCTCGACGACCTGGACAAAGAGCTGGAGAAGAGAGGTCACAAATTCGTCCGATACGCCGACGACTGCAACATCTACGTCAAAAGCAAGCGGGCGGGCGAGAGGGTCATGGCCAGCGTTCGTAACTTCCTGCAGGAGCGGCTAAAGCTCAAAATCAACGAGCAGAAAAGTGCGGTGGATCGGCCGTGGAAACTGAAATTCCTGGGGTTCAGCATGTATAAGCCCAAGGGGGGAGTAATCCTTATCCGCCTGGCGTCACAGACCATCGACCGGGTGAAAGCGAAAATCCGGGGGATAACAGCCCGGAACAAGCCCATAAGCATGGACGAGCGCATAGAACGCCTGAACACCTATCTGGGCGGCTGGATAGGATACTTTGCCCTGGCCGACACACCCAGCGTATTCAAAGACATAGAAGGCTGGATGCGGAGGAGGCTGCGCATGTGCCTCTGGAAGCAGTGGAAGCGGGTTCGGACGCGCTACCGCGAACTACGGGCATTAGGGCTGCCGGAGTGGGTGGTGCATCATTTTGCCAATGCCCGCAAAGGGCCGTGGCGGATGGCACACGGGCCAATGAATAGAGCCCTGGGCAACGCCTATTGGCAGTCCCATGGCCTGATGAGCTTAACCGAACGCTACCATAGACTTCGTCAAGCTTGGTGAACCGCCGGATGCGGGCCCGCATGTCCGGTGGTGTGAGAGGACGGGGGCTAGCCGCCCCCTCCTACTCAATAGAGTTCCTATACCGCTAATAAATTTTTTTGAGGAGTAGGCAGGTAATGGGTTAACAAGTTAGCAGAAGACCGCTCAAAGGTCGTGCAGCGCGCTTGCGTCTTTCTCCAGAACTATTTTCTCAAGTTCTGTGAAGGAGACTATTGGTATCGGAGACTCCCGCAAATAAGGCGTTAGAAGTTTTTGAGGCCCTTTCCGCAAGTGCACAGCTTGTGGACTTAATCGGTGAGCTGCTCAGGATGTGTCTGAGAGGGTGGAGCCAGGGGCACCAAAGGGTCTTGGAGAAGACGGGCAAAGAGATTGGCCTGCCGGAGGCAGATGTGCTTGTCAAAATACTCCAGCGGACACGGAGGTCGGCTCGGAGAAGCTGTCCGAATTCTCAAGGCAGACCCTCACGCCGCCGGCGGCGGCACAACAGAGGATGAAAATACCCGTCGGGTCTGCCGGCGAGCGACCTATGGAAGGCCGGGTAACAGGACAGGCGAAGCGAGGATGACAGGTCGGGATGCGAGTACAGACACCTTAAGAGTTTCGATGGAATGGATTTGCTGCGAGGCCAAACGCTGCGATTGGCAGAAGCAATTCGTAACATGTTACGCAGCATCCCAGAGCTGTCCCGAAGCGAGCCGTCGTCCTGTCCGGCCTGGAATCGGGAGTCGAGCGGTAGACCGGCAGGGTATGCGATCTATTCTCAAGGCAGGAGAGCGAAATCATGGAAAACGTCCGGCAGTACAAAATAGAGCGGGCCTAGGAGTGAGGCCGTTGATACAGACATTGTACCTGCTGTTGCCGGGCCTGGCGCTGATCGGAGTGACGCTGTTTCCGGTGGGCATCCCTGATGAACGCTTCGGAGGTCAGGAGGCTCCCCTTTAAGGATGGCATTGCCTTTGCGATAGGCCGCAACCCCTTGCGGTTCAAGAAGGTTTCGTACAAGGAGCATCCCCTGGCTTACTGCATGTCCCCTGTCAGAAGTACGTGTCGCTAAGAGAGAGGGGCGTTGAGGCGAAAGACATCCTGGTTGATGCCGCTCCGTCATCAGACGGGTGGGAGGGGTTTATCGACCAGGTTTCATAACGGAAGTAAAAATTTTTACTATGGTTAATGAGTCTGATATAAAATAATTAAGAAGTAGCACGAAATCCTTTTGCCGGAGGATAACTTATCATGAAGTTAAGTGTCAATTGTATACCCTGTTTGATTAATCAGGCTGTTACTCAGGCTAAATTTCATCTTGATGATGAAGAGCAGCAGTTTGCTTTGGTTGAAAAAGTGATGAAAGAACTGCTTTCTGCTGAAAGAAGATGTGCTCCTTGTGTCGCCCAAAAGATCCAGCGGGTATTGAGGGAATCTCTTCAGAACCCTGATCCCTATAAGGCACAGAAAACCTTCTACAATAAGGAGATGCTCAAGCTGGAGGAAGCTTTTCAAAAAGCGGTAGCGGCGGTTTCGGCTGACCCGCTGGAACAAGGACTTAGACTGGCAGTAGCCGGCAATATTATTGACTTTGGTCCCTACCACGACCTGTCACCGGAAAAGGTTCTGAAGGTTGTACAGGAAACCGTGAAAAAGGATTATAAAAAAAGAGATGCTTATAAAATTAAAGGAAAAATTAAGCAAGGCCCAGAAACTTCTTTATCTGGGGGATAATGCTGGAGAGATTGTTTTTGATAAATTGTTTATTAAAAAGATTAAAGATGTTTACAGAAATCTTGACATTTTTTTTGCGACGCGCGGTTACCCGACTTTAAACGATGTAACAGAAGAAGATGCCTATGCTGTAGGAATGGACAGGTGTGCCAAGATTGTCAACAATGGTACAGATATCCCTGGGACAATCTTGGAAGCATGTTCTTCTCAGTTTCTAAAAGTTTTTCACGAGGCAGATTTTGTGATTGCCAAGGGTCAGGGAAACTTTGAGTCGCTGTACGGCGAGTGCGAAAAGGATATTTGCTTTATTTTTCTTTGCAAATGCAGCCTTTTTGAAGAGCGGCTGGGCGTTCGGAAGCACGATATCGTTTTGATGTTCAACCGGCCTCTTATTCTAACTTCAAAGCTCCAGCAAACTGCTCCGCAGTAACAGTGGTAATAATATTTTGATCACTTGGGATCCATTCGGGATCTACTGTTTATACCCAGCGGAGTTTTACGAAAAAGCAGAATATCTTATGGAAGCTCTACCATTTTGTGCTTGATGTCCAAAATTAGGGGGCAAACCGGAACTAAACGGTTTTGAGACGTCAAGATTATTGGAGCTTGAATGGCGGCAAGCATAGGTAAAAAAGATTTAAAAGAATGTATAGGTATGGGTCAAACAATTTATCAAACTCGACCAGAACGAACGAATTCAGGAGAACCCAAATAATCAGTACAACCACAAAGATTGAGATGAAAGCCCAAGAGCTCCCGAAAGTTGCAATCTTATCAGCAATCCGCTGGCCAAAAGTCAGTTGTTCAGAAAAGTCTTTAACTACATTTCTTGAGATAGGGATTCTCTCGGCGAGATAATGAGCAACTCTCTTTTCTCGTTCACTTAGATGTTTATATTTTGTGCGAAAGAGCTTTTTTGATATTTTGCCAACCTTCTGGTTTATTGTGTTATCCTTTTGCACTGCAGTCTAACCTTTATAATTTATTTTGTTATTGTTGCTGTCCTAAACAGGAGTGGACAACCGGCAGCAGAACGGTTTTCCGTGTCTTATGTAATTTGCCAAGTTTACAGGATTGTGAGAGGCATGTTCAGGACGGTCAAGACAAATCTCCTGCGGTTTGCTTCGGTGCTGCTCCTGGTCGTTGCGGCAACGGGAGTAAGCGCTACTTGCTGGTTCCACTGGTATCAGCCAAAACTGCCGGAAAAGGGATAACCGATATTTTCTTTAAGTTGCCCGTCCTGGTTCAAAAACGGGCTGTTTCTGTTTAACTTGTATCACCAGGTTGAACAAAAAATTATAGATTAAAGAAAGAGTTGGTTATTTGCTTGGGAGGCCAGTATAATTCGTATAGTAATGGTAGCAACCAATGCCAAAATGATAAAATATGGAGGTGATTATAAAGAAGAGAATATAAAATGGAACGTAAATATTTAATAAATTCTCCCCGTGTAGAGAGAAATTCGTAAATATTGCGCAAACTTCCATATAGAAGCAAATGGAAAAAACCGAAGGGTCAACCTGGAAAAGGCCCTGGGAATTCTGAGGGCGCGTTAATTCCTTCGTTCCGGCCGGTATCCGCTACACCCGGAACCGGTGCCCTGGCGCAAAACAGGCCCTCGGGTTACGACTCCGAAGGGCCTGTTTCGTTCGGGTGCTACGGGTTGTCCTCTGTCTCCCGTTCCAGGGCCTGAAGGCGCTCCACCAGACGGCGGTAGCTTTCCTCGTATTCCTCCTGCTCGATATCGCCTAGTTCATAGGAGAGTTGCAGTTCCAGCAGTTTGGAGCGGAGGTAATCGGCATCCTCCAGCTCCTGCCGGACGGCGTCGTCGATTTTCTCGGCGATGGCCAGAAGACCGCGCAGGGGCAGCAGTAGAAGATCGTCGATGATCATCGTCCATCCCTCCCGGCGGTGGTATCAATCCGACTCCAGGTCGACGAAGTTATAGGGGGGCCAGGGGCCGGAGTATTTAAAGTCGAATCGCTCCCGGAACCGTTCGTAGAGGGCATTGACCTGTTCGTCGAAGAGCAGTTCCTTTTCTTTTTCCACCAGAAAGGCGGCATTCAGGACCATGCGTTCGTTCAGGGGTTTGTTGAGGCGGGTGTTCACGGCCGTTTTTTCGAGGGGTTCCAGGATTTGGGGAGTATAAATAGAGCGCAGCTCCAGTACGGCTTCTTCCACCCTCTGGCCCAGGAGAATGGCGGAATGGTAGGCAGATTCCGGAGGAAGCGCCTGGATCTCCTCCTTTATCCGGGCTAGTTCCGGGTACCTGCTTTCCAGTTCCGCCGCCAGGCACTCCTTTTTCCAGATAACCTTCAATCCCAGTTCAATCCTGTTCCGGATCTGCGAGAAAATTCTCTTGATTTCCTGGTAGCGGGAGGCCAGCATTTGTACCGCCTCCTCTTCCTCCTTGAAAACGGTGCCGAATCTGAGGGGGATGACGTTGAATTGCTCGCCGAGGCGGGTTACCGTTTGGCTGTGGCTGCGGGCGTTTTCGGGGGTGGGGGTATAGGTGAAATCGGATATGATGCCGGCGATCAGGGTGATATCCTTGTAGGTGATGGGAATCAGTTCCCGTCCGGAGTCCCCGGTGAGGGAGTCCGGCGGTGTGGACGGCGGTGTCTCCACGATGCCGTAGGCATAGTAGAGTTTCGGGGACGGCATGACAGGCTCCTCCTTACCGAAAAAATTGTCGAGACGCCTTGTCTCGACAACCCGCTTGGGACCGGAAGTGATGCGGGGCTAGGCGGCGGCGATCGCCTGGGGCGGAGCGGCCAGCCTGGTGAGTCCGATCGCCTCTGCGTACTTCAGGTAGGTCTCCACTCCGGCCACGACCACACGGGCCTCCACGGAGAGCAGCTCGATCCCGACCAGCGCCACCTTGATCCAGGCGTCGATCACCAGCCCTTTGTCCAGGATGCGGTCGATTACCTCGACCAGACTGTTGGCGTCCGTGCTTTTGGTAACGGCCATTGAAATCCTCCTCACCTGAGAATTTGATACCTCAAAACCTTATATCCGCCGATCACCTTACCTCAGAAGCAGATGTCTTGACCGGTTGCCTGAATATTCAAGTTTATGGCCTGGAGGGGGTCAGGTGGCGTCTTCGGCCCAGCGCTCCGGATTCAGCATGCGATCCAGCACGTCGTCCACCAGATCGTCCAGGCTCAGGCGGATGTTTCGCACGGTGGTGGTGATGCCGTTCTCTTCTTTTATCCTTTCCAGGGCTTCCCCCAGGTCCATCAGCGCCTCGCCGAGGCTTATGATCTCCTCCTCCCCCAGGTTGCCGGATTCCATCCGCCTGAGCGCCTGCAGCTCCAGCAGATCTTTTATGATCTCCACCAGGGCCACCACCAGTCCCAGCAAACCTTCCTTGAGATTATCCTCGTTGATCTGGATTGGCAACTTTACTCCCCCTCACCCAGTCCTTCTCCATAAAGCCGTATTCTATCATCGTCTCTACGGCAGCAACAACTGCCCGGAGATTTATTCCTATCAACGGGATGTTGGCGACCCCGATGACCAGATCGAGATGGAGAACCAGTCCCTTGTTGAGCAGTCTGTCCAGAACATCGGCGAGTGCACCCGGTCCTTCCCTCGTTGGGTCCACTGTAAGACCACCACCAGATGATTGCGTTGAACAGCGGTTGAGGTCGGTCAAGAGCCTCTCATGGGGGTTGAAAGCGGTCTGAACCGGCCAGGCGATCGACAAAGGCTCAGTATCATAATATGCTTCCTTATCGCTTATCCATGACATGACCCTGGGCGGGAGATAAAATAATTTGCTCTTGACGGGGCTCGGGTTTTGAACATCGCCGGGGGTCCTGCATATATTGTATTGTACGGTTCCTTCTGAAAACGGCACAGGCGGTTCGGAGGTAGAGGATGAAGGCCGTAGGCGACGGAATGGCTCGGAACCGCATGGTACGGTAAATAACTTTGAGGGGTGAGGATTGATGAGCAGTCTGGTCGAAAACATGGAAGAGCTGGCCTCCGAAATAATCTCCTCGTTCAGAAACCGGAGAAAGAATCTCCATGAGCTGCAGGAGGAAGTCAAGAACCTTTTGAGACTGTTCGAAACGGAGAGGCTGGAGATGAGGGCCGGGCTCCAAAAAGAGCTCCACGATTTCATAAACGATCTGGAAGTCAGGGTGAATAAGCTCCTGGCGGAGTTCGAGGAGGAGAGGTACAGAGCCGAGCAGATATGGATGGAAATGGAGAATAAGATGGAGCATTTGAGAAGGGTGAAATGACGTTCCCGGCGGTTTCCCGATACCGGGCGGTGTTGCGGTGGCCGTCGGTTTGCTTATCCGATGCCGGGTGAAACCGGCCGGCTGGTGTTTCAAATGGGATCTCCTGAAATGCCCGGGAACCTTCCTTCCCGGGCAAAAACTGGTGAGGTGAGAAGATGAACCAGCGGATACTATTGACATCGCAGTTTCCGGATATCTCCGGAGACTTTGTTATAACGGAGCACCTTCAGAAGTTGATCGACAGGGCGCTGTCGTATTTAAAGGCGGGTTTCCCGGTGCATTTTCAGGGGCCTTCCGGAACGGGTAAGACCGCTTTGGCGTTTTATCTGGCCCGCCGCCTGGATCGCCCGGTTATGCCGATCCACGGCGATTCCGAACTGGATTCCGGCGATATCGTGGGAGGCCCGTCCGGCTACAGCCATACCCTGTATATCGATAATTTCGTTCATTCGGTGCTCAAAAGGAAGGAAGAGTGGGAACGGCAGTGGATAGTAGGGCGCCTGACCATGGCGTGCAGGGAAGGCATGACCCTGGTTTACGACGAATTCACCCGTTCGCATCCTGAGGTCAACAACGTCCTATTATCGGTGCTGGAGGAGGGGGTGCTGCAGCTACCCGGGGTTAAAGCCGGTGAAAAGTACGTGCGGGTGCACCCGGGTTTTAGGGCCATTTTTACCAGCAATCCCGAGGAATACGCCGGTGTTTACAAGAGCCAGGATGCCCTGCGCGACCGGATGATCACCATTGAGCTGGGGCAAATGGATCTGGAGACCGAGATCAGGATCACCGCCCGGAGGTCAGGTCTCGCCGAGGATCAGGCTACGGTGGTTGTGAATGTGGTCAGGAACTTTGCCGGTGCCTTTCCGGGCTTCACCAGCACTCAGCGCCGGAGCATCATGATCGCCAAGCTCGTCAGGGAGCAGGCCCTTTCCTTTGACAGCCCGCTCTTTCAGGAGGTTTGCCTGGACGTCCTGGGTTCCGAAGTGACCCGCAAGAACGGCAACCCCGTGCCGCGAGAGGTGCTGGAAAAGAAGATGGCGGCGGTGATTGCCGGGGTATTATCACCGGAAGGGAGGCAGGAGGATGAGCCCTCTTACAGAGGCTTTCGATTCGGCGGCTTTATCAAGTAGGTGGGGTAGCGACGGCGTCTATTTCGAACTGTACAAACTGGCCTCGGAACAAAAGCGGCTGGGGAAGCTGCGCCTGAATCTGGAAAGGCGGATGAGGTCCATCGACGACAGGCTGGCGGAGATAGCCCTTGCCATGCAGAGGCTGCAATCGCACCCCTGTTTGGCGAAACAGAACCGAACGGAGGTGTAGAGCGGGGTGTGGGATAAGCTCTTTAAGGAAGTCGGGGATTTGTTGCGTTTTATCCAACAGGCGGGAGAAGAAGGGGTGGAAATCAGCCGGAGGGGTACACTCGGACCCTCCTCCGGCAAGGCTCCCGCAGTCTACGACTTTCATCTGAAAATGGGTTCCCTGGCCCCTCCGGGGGCAGGGGAGAAGGGCCGGGCCGGCGGCCGGGTGTCGTACGAGGGGGATGCCTGCGGCCCCCGGGCGGTGGAACCGGTGGTGGATCTTTTCGAGGATCCGGGTTGGTTGATCGTCGTCGCCCAGTTGCCGGGGACGGCGGAGCAGGAGCTGAAGCTGGTCGTGGAGGGGAGTGCGCTGGTCATCGGGGGAGGGGAAGGAGAGCGAAGGTATACCTGTCGGGTTCCCCTGCCCTTTCCTCCCGTCCTTGAAAGGTGCCAGGTATCTTTCACGAACGGGGTGCTGGAGTTGCGCATTCCGACGGAAAACGGGGCGGAGCAGGGCTCCGCGAAGGGGGACGACCCTTGGCCGAGCTGATCTTGACGGCGGCGGAGGCGATGGCGAAGGATGTCGGCCGGGGGAACGTCCGCATCGACCCGGCTGATATGGCCGCGGCCGGCCTGGTGGCCGGGGATGTGGTGGAGATCACCTGCAAGCGAAGCACCGTGGCCCGGGTGCTGCCGGCCTACCCAGAATTCCGCGGCCGGGGGCTGATGCAGATCGACGGCATAACCCGGCAGAATGCGGGAATCGGCCTGGGAGAAAAGGGGCGGATTCGCCGGGTTGAGGTGCGGCCCGCGTTGCAGCTGGTTTTGCTGGCCAGGCAGGGCCCCGGCCCCTTTGAAAAGGAGGGACGGCAGTTGAGCCGGCTCTTGCTGGGGGTTCCCGTTGTCAAGGGGGACGGCGTCAGGATCGAGTACTTCGGCTCGGCCCTGGATTTTACGGTGCTCGAGACGGTGCCGGCGGGACCCGTGCTCATCGAGGCCGCCACGGGGGTTAAGGTGAAGCTGGAAAAAAGGGACGGCGAAGGACAGGCTTCCGTCAGCTACGAGGATATCGGCGGTTTGGGCAAAGAGATCCGCAAGATCCGGGAGATGCTGGAGCTACCTTTAAAATATCCGGAGGTCTTCGCCCACCTGGGGATCGACCCCCCCAGGGGTGTCCTGCTTTATGGGCCTCCCGGTACCGGCAAGACCCTGATCGCCCGGGCGGTGGCCCATGAAACCAACGCCTGTTTTCTCCACGTGAACGGGCCCGAGATCATTCACAAGTACTATGGGGAAAGCGAGGCCAGGCTCCGGGAGATATTCGAGAAGGCGCGCGCCAACGCTCCCAGTATCATTTTTCTCGACGAGATCGATGCGGTGGCCCCCAGGCGGGAAGAGGTGCACGGGGAGGTGGAAAAGAGGGTCGTGGCCCAGCTCCTGGCGTTGATGGACGGCCTGGAGTCCCGGGGACAGGTGGTGGTGATCGGGGCCACCAACATCCCCAACGCCCTGGATCCGGCCCTACGCAGGCCCGGCCGCTTCGACCGGGAGATCGCCATCGGAGTTCCGGATCAGAACGGCCGGCTGGAGATACTGCAGATCCATACCCGGGGGATGCCGCTGGCGAAGGACGTCCTGCTGGAGGAGATTGCCGGGCTCACCCACGGCTTTGTGGGGGCGGATCTGCAGGCCCTGTGCAAGGAGGCGGCCATGCTGGCCCTCCGCCAGGCCCTGCCGCAGCTGGAGGGGGGCAGCCCCGGAGGGACCTCGCTGGAGATCGTGGACCGGTTGCAGGTGTGCCGGAGGCATTTCCTCCAGGCCCTGAACGAGGTGGAGCCCTCCGCCCTCCGCGAGGTTTATGTGGAGATCCCCCATGTCGAGTGGGAGGAGGTCGGGGGGCTGGAGGAGATCAAACGGGAACTGAGGGAGGCGGTGGAATGGCCGCTCTTTTACCCCGAGCTCTTGAGAGAGGCCGGGGTGGTGCCGGCCAAAGGCATACTCCTGGTCGGCCCGCCGGGGACGGGGAAAACCCTGCTGGCGCGGGCCGTGGCCTCGGCCAGCAAGGCCAATTTCATCTCGGTCAAGGGCCCCGAACTCTTTTCCAAATGGGTGGGGGAATCGGAAAGGGCGGTGCGTCAGATCTTCCGGAAGGCGCGCCAGGCCACCCCCTGTATCGTTTTCTTCGATGAGATCGACGCCCTGGTGAGCTCCCGCGGCTCCGACGGCGATCCGACCTCGGACAAGGTGCTGGGCCAGCTGCTGACGGAGATCGACGGCATCGAAGGGCTGCGGGGGATAATCGTCCTGGCGGCAACCAACCGGCCGGACCGCATCGATCCGGCGCTGCTGAGGCCCGGCAGGTTCGATCTGGTTCTGACCCTGCCTCTGCCGGACCTGCGGTCCCGGGAGCAGATCCTGAGGATTCATACCGCAGGCAAGCCTCTGGCCGGGGATGTCGACCTGGCCGAACTGGCCGGGGAAACCGAAGGGTTTTCAGGGGCCGACCTCCGGTACGTCTGCTGGCGGGCCTCCTGGCTGGCGATCAGGAGGTTTCTCGCAGCGAATTACCGGGAGGGAGGGGCAAAGCGGGTTCCCCTCCAGGTCGAGAAGGAGGACTTCCAGCATGCCCTCGCCCTTTTAAAGGCCGGAGGCCGGGTATAAGGGGGGCGGCGCCAAAAAGGCCCTCCCGCCGGTAAAGGGGCGGGAGGGCCTTTTCATGAGGCGTCGACTAATCGATCTCTTTATCCTGTTCTGCAATCCAGAGCACGATGCGGCGGAACCTGTTGAATTCTACGAATATCTCCGGAGAGAGCAGGAGGATGTTTCCGTAGAACTTGATCCACTCGGGAGTCACCTTCATGAAGGCGAATCCTCCGTCTTGTAATCTGACGATCCAGAAGATCTTGTGCCTGGTGGCGACGAAGAAGCTGTCGGTCACATACCCGCTGCCGGAGGCTCCCTCTTTCCCGGGCTCGAAGTCGAAGGCAAACGCCTTCGGCGGCCTCTTGGTCCTTTCCAGGGCTTTCAAAACTTCCGCCAGATCGGCGAGTTCCTCCGATTCGATGTTTTCGTAATCGATGACGGCTTCCATATTCATACCCCCTTTGGTGGTTTTACTACCATTATATTCCATGATCGTGTAAAAGGTGCTGAATTATACCCCGCAGGCGTGACGTTTTTCCGTACCAGTCATCGGCCCGGCCGTTGCAGGCATATAATTAGTAGGGTCAACCACCGGGAAGGGGGAGGAAAAGATGGCTGCGCGGCTGGAACCGACCAGGGAGCGGGGATCAACCCTGGCCGATGTGGTGGAGCTGATTCTGGATAAGGGGCTTGTGATCAATGCCGATATCACGGTATCGGTGGCCGGCGTGGAGCTCCTGGGTATAAAAATAAAGGCGGCTCTGGCCTCCTTTGAGACTGCCGCCCGATTCGGCCTGGAGTTTCCTTCGGGGGTGAACCGGGAGACTGCGGCCTGGCGCGAGGCCGAAACGGTCAAGGAAATGTGTCCCCAGTGCGGTAAACGGGTGAATGTCTATGAGCTGCTGAACGACCAGTGCCCGTGGTGCGGCTGGGAGAGCGCCCGGGCCCGACAGAACAAACTGCAGGCGATGCCGCTTCCCAGATAAATGCCGGCGCCGTCACCGGCAGGGTAACGCAAAGGCGGTTTATCCTTGCGCCGGCTACCGGATTCCGGTTGGGCTTCAACGGTTGTTTCCGCTCGCTCCTGTTGCGCCCCGGACATCACCCAGGGCTCGCCCGGACCGATTCTAAGGCGGCTGCGGAACCATGTTGTAATTCGCCGCTAAAAGGCCGATCTCGTATGATGTCCTTGACAGCTTCTCAAGGTATGCAAGCGGTACCAGTCCTCGCCGCCTGAACCGGTGGCTTCGCTTGTGCCCGGTGATGTTACCCGGTTCTCCATAAGTCGCTCGCAGGGAACAACCTTGCGCCGGTGGTATGTAAACCTCCTGTTTCGCACCGGATGCCGTTAGCCGCTCCTCAGTCAAGGAAGGGTAACAACTTCGCGGGGTGACGGGCCGGCTGGGATAAACCGGACATTTTTAGGACAAGGGGGGAAAATCGGATGAGTGAGGATCTGGCCGTGGCCGGCGGCAATAATCAAGGAGTTGCCACGGTCCCGGGCGGACGTTATGTCTATTGCGTGGCTCCGGTCGTTGATTTGGAGGGCAAAGGGTTGCAGGGGATTGACGGGAATCGCGTCTATCAGATAGCCTTTCGGGATATCGGTGCCCTGGTGCACGATTGCCCCGATGTCCCTTATCAGGGGGGGGATGAGCAGGTAAGGGCATGGCTTCTGGCACATCACCGGGTGATCGAGGCGGTCTGGGATGCGGCGGGGACGGTGCTTCCCATGACCTTTGACATGATCATCAAGGGGGATGCGGGGTGTACTGCCGGCGACCGGGTGGTGCGCTGGCTCGAGGACAATTACGAGGCCTTTAAGAACAGGCTGGAGTTCTTTCGCCGTAAGGCGGAACTGAGAATCCGGGTTATCTGGGAGCGGGGACCGTTATTGAGGATAGCGGCCTGTGAGGATCCGGAAGTGAAACGGCTGCAGGTGGAAATGGAAGGCAAGCCCCAGGGTATGGCCTTTTTTTATAAACGCAAGATCGAGAAACGGATTAGAGAGGTGGTCGACGGGCTTGCCGACGGCATCTACCGGGATTGTCTGAACAGGCTCCGGCCTTTGGTGGCAGCATGTCGGGAGGAGAAACCCAGGCGCCTGGAGGGGAAGGAAATGCTGTTAAACCTCTCCGTTCTCGCGGAGGAGGCGAGGATCGAAGATATCGGCAACCTCTTGGGGGAAATCCAGGAGCGGGAGGGATTTGAGGTGATCTTTACGGGGCCCTGGCCTCCTTACAGTTTTGCGGCGGAGGAGGTCGGGGCGGAGATTAATTAGAAAGGGGTGAGAGAGGTGAAGGAGTGTACCGATGTAAAGAAGGAGGCAAAGGGGGCGATTATACGCCTGGCCAGGCACCTGGAGGCCACGGGCCACGCCTGCGAAGCCCGGGATCTGTATCTGAAATTGATGAATGAGTATCCGGAGAGCGAGGAGGCCTTCGAGGCCAGGAAGTCGCTCTTGTCGCAGGCGCGGGAATACGAGCGGCGGGGGATGGTTCACAACGCCCTGGATATCTACCGGATACTGTTGCTGGGATAATCTACGCGGTTCCGCAATAGAGGGTTGGGTCTTCGGGACGACGCGGAAAAGGTAGCCGTTAAAAGAAAAGGCTGCCCGGGGGAATGGTTTGAGGGCAGCCTTGACGGTTCTTCTCCGGCGTATTGCACCACCTGATCGTGGAATTAGGCGGCTATAACGGGCGGAGGCGAGGCGAGTTTGGTCAGGCCGATGGCTTCCGCATACTTTAAGTAGGTTTCGACTCCCGCCACAACCACTCTGGCTTCCACTGACAGCAGCTCAATACCCAGTAGCGTAACCCTTACCCAGGCATCGATAACCAGACCTTTATCGAGGATGCGGTCTATGACTTCTACCAGGCTGTTGGCGTCGGTGCTTTTTTGGATTGCCATATTATACCATTCCTCCTCTTGCGTAATAGACTGGCAAGGTGCTGTTTATTTCTATTCCCAATATATGAGGAACGTTGGCGATGTGTTCACCGTCCGGGTAGAAATTTGGGCGCATTAAAAACTTTCGGCCGGAGTTGCCTCCGGCCGTTCTTCCTGCTATTCGTAGCTCAGGGCCTCCGCCGGTTTCAGGCCGGCCGGGTAATAACCGAAAAAGATCCCTACCATCAGCGCGAAGGCCACGGATATGAAGAGACGATGATGGTGTCCCTCTCCTGCAGGCCGCTCTTGATCTCCACGTTCAGGTCGTAGGAGATGCCGGTCTCTACCTGCTGCAGCTGGGGCTTCCCGTGCTGCATTACCACCACGAAGCCGGAGCCGGTGGCGGAGACCGGGTCGCTTGAGGATGTGCTCTCTCCGCCGGTCCGGGAGTTCGAACTTCAGTTGCTGCTGCTAACCGTACCGGTGGCGTAAAGCCGGCTGCCGTCACCGTCCCCGGTCTGGGTGCCGGAGCGCCGGTTGCCGCCGTTGCTCATCGCCGTGGTCACCATATAGGTCCTGGCAAAGTCCAGGCCTCCTGGGGCACTGTGAGCACATGGCTTGCGGAATCGACGATGATCTTGATGCTGGCCGGGAGACCGCTCTTGAGCAGACTGTAATCGTCGATGGAGATCTTGGCGTCGAACATCTGCACGTTGCTGACGGTGGTGGCCATCGGGGCGAGGTAGGCGATCTCCCCCGTAAAGTTTTCGTCCGGGTAGGTATCCACCGTGAAGGTGACCTTCTGGCCGGTTTTCACCTTGCTGGTATCGGGCCTCGTTGATCTTGGCGGAGAGCTGCAGCTCCGTGGAGGAAAGGTAGATGTAGAACTGGCTGCTGTCACTGCTGCTGCCGGAGGATACCGCCCCGCCTCCCGTCCACTGCCCGACATTGCCGTTGATCTCGGCCACGTAGCCGTCGAAACGGGCGATGATCCGGGCGTTGTCCAGGTTCTCCCGGGCCTGTTCCAGATAGGACCGGGCGGTTTGCAGGTTGGCCAGGACGATTCTGAGGTCGGCTTCGTGGCTGGTGGCTACCAGATTGCTATGGTCGCTCTGATATTTGGCCGGGGCCGACTGGTAGCTCTCCCTGCTGCTCTTTAGTTCGGCCTTGGAGATCACCCCGGCCTCGTACAGGGCCTGGTTTTGATCCAGGGGCCTTGGTGTTGTCCAGGGCGATCGGTGACCACCAGCTTATCGTAATTGGCCTGGGCGACGGTCAGGGACGCCTGAGCCCTGCTCGTAGGCGTGCTTGGGACGGGGTTAGCCGCCCCCTCCTACCCGATATTGAACGCTGCTTCGGGGAGAAGGGAGCGATCGACACTCCTGGATGAAATCTTCTTTGTTGACAAAGAGAAAACAGCCGGTCTATAATATAACTGTATTAACTGTAATAGTATAAATAATACGAGGAGGAGGTGTCTATGTTACAGCTGGATTACGGAGATCGGCGGCCTCTCTACGAACAAATCAAGGAAAAAATAAAAACTCTGATTATCAGCGGGGTTTTAAAACCTAATGAGCGAATACCGTCGGTGCGGGAACTGGCGCAGTTATTGACAGTCAATCCCAACACCATTCAAAAGGCCTACAAGGACCTGGAAGCGGAGGGATTCATCTACTCTGTTCGGGCCAAAGGCAGCTTTGTCGCTCACCTCGACCGGTCGAGCAATTACCACCGGCGGGAGGAACTGAGGCGGCAATTGGAAAAAATTGTGGCAGAGATGCTCTATCTTAACGAACCAATAGAACAGTTGATAGAGACCATCTATGCCGTTAAGAGAAAAGGGGGTCTGCTTGATGATTGAGGTGAGAGGGCTTACCAAGAGCTTTGGTAAATTGAAGGCCTTGGTGAACGTCGATATCAGTATTGAAAAAGGTGCCATTTACGGATTACTCGGCCCTAACGGTGCCGGTAAAACCACCCTCATCAAACACCTGGCAGGTGTCTACCGGCAGGATGCCGGGACGGTTGCCGTTGACGGGCAGCCGGTTTACGAAAACCCGGCCGTTAAGTCGTTTCTGGTTTATATACCCGATGAGCTTTATTTCTTCTCCCAATACAGTATTGAAGAGACGGCTAGGTTTTACGCCACCCTTTACCCGAACTGGAATTGGGAAAGATACCACCTCTTAAAACAGGTATTTTCCATCGACCCTCAGAGGAGAATCACCCGTTTATCCAGAGGAATGCAAAAACAGGTGGCCTTCTGGCTGGGCATCTCCACCATGCCCCGGGTGATGCTTCTCGATGAGCCGGTCGACGGTCTGGACCCGGTGATGCGGAAAAAGGTCTGGAACTTAGTTCTGCAGGATGTCGCCGAGCGCCAAACAACGGTGCTGGTTTCCTCCCATAACCTGCGGGAGCTGGAGGATGTCTGTGACCATGTGGGCATTTTGCATAACGGCAGCGTACTGGTAGAAAGGGATCTCGATGATTTAAAGACGGATGTTCATAAGCTCCAGCTGGCCTTTACCGGGGAGGTACCCGCGGATCTCCTGGAGACGGGGACGCTTCTACACCGTCAGCAAAGCGGCAGCATCCTGCAGATAATTGTCAAGGGGGATAAGGACCGCATTCTGTCGGAGGTGCGGCGGGCTGAACCGGTTATCCTGGATATCCTGCCGCTGACACTGGAGGAGATTTTTATCTACGAGTTGGGGGGAAGGGGATATGACATTCAAAGTATTCTTATTTAATAAAGGAGTGATTGTCAGCGATCTCAAGCGGTTCTGGTGGATCAGCGTTTTGTATGGCCTGGTCCTGCTTTTGCTCCTGCCTTTTCACCACATGATGCAGATTGTATCAGTCGATAGCGAATGGATGTCGGAAGCGCTGAAAAGATCACTGGACATTTTCTCCGGGCAGGGCGGGCTGCAGGCACTCCTCATTTGCACCGTGCCCGTTATCCTGGCGGTGCTGATTTTTCAGTATTTGCACAGCGTCCGGGCGACCGGGGTGATGCACAGCCTGCCTCTTGACCGCAAATCCCTGTTCTTAAGCCACTGCTCGTCGGGGCTGGTGCTGTTGCTTCTGCCCGTCCTGGTCACCGGATTGGCGCTGGTCGCCCTGAATATGACGACCACTTTAAAGGACTATTACTCACTCCTGAACATCCTGGAATGGGTGGGGATCACAGCTCTCATCGACGTATTGGTATTTGCGATCGCCGTTTTTGTAGGGATGTTCACGGGCAGTGCCGCAGCCCACATCGCCTTCACCTATATTCTGCAGGTTCTGCCCACCGGGTTAAATATTCTGTTGGCCGAGAATCTCCGGCATCTGGTGCACGGCTACGCCGACATCAGTACTCCGACCAAGCTGAAGTATAACTTTCCGCTGCTGCTGTTTACCGGCGGGATCAGTAGTGATTATTTTACTGCCGGAACCGTTGCGGTTTATCTCCTGGGGATCGCCCTGTTTCTGGCTGCTGCTGCCTATGTCTATAAATTAAGGCACGCCGAAGCGGCCGGTGAGGTCATCGCTTTTCCGATCCTGCGCCCGGTTTTTAAATACGGTGTAACCGCTTGCACCATGCTGCTGGCAGGAGCCTATTTTGCCGGTGCGTACAACGGTGCTTTACCCGTTATCGTTTGGGGATACCTGCTGGGCTCTTTGTTGGGTTACCTGACGGCCGAAGCTCTGCTGCAGAAGTCTTTGAGAGTCTGGTCTTCTTACAGGGGGTATCTGGGATATGCTGCCGTGGTGGCGGTTTTGCTGGTCGGGGTTGCCACCGATGTCACCGGCTATGAACATCGTGTCCCCGAACCGGATAGCGTCAAGAAGGTCTACTTCGGCAGCAGTCTCGGCCCCTGGATTGAAGTGGAAAAGAATGATGCAACCGCAACAAAGCGAAGTGTTGCGCCAATAGAGCGAGGCGGGGAGTATATGGGCGGGAGCTTCTTTGAAGAGAGGAGCAACATCGAGAACATCATTCTCCTGCACCGGCGGCTGGTGCAGGAGCGCCACGACACCAGTAAGGAATGGCAAAAACACTATATTATTTATTTACTGGATAACGGGTCTTACCTGGCTCGCCAGTATTCGATCGATGAAAAGCGGCACGCTTCACTGCTCAGACCCATCTACGAGTCCCTGGAGTATAAGCAGGCCAGATTTCCGATTACAACCCAGGACCCGGCCGCAATCAAGTGGATCGAAATCGGAGATCACAGGGCCAACAAAGGAGCGGCCGTTCTGACGGACAGGGCCGAGATCAGAGAATTCGTTGCCCGGTTGATGAAGGATGTGCTTGCTGCAACATTCGAGGAAATGACCGCCGACCGAGAGGAATATATATATGCCGACATCATGATTGATATCGGTATGGAAAAGGGAGTGGTACATCATTACACCATTCTTCCCGGTTACAGTTCGGTTATCTCCTGGCTCAAGGAGAAGGGGTATTATGAAAAAGTGGTGCTTCGGCCGGAGGAAATCCAATATGTCAAACTGGAAAGAGCTGTACCGGCAGCGGATAACGGCGGATTAAAGTGGGTTGAAGTGAGGGACCGCCGGTTAATCGAGGAATTGATCTCGTTGCAGGGCCCCGCTGACTCCATCGGCCCGCGAGATACAATCATGGCGACATTTTTCGGTGAAACAGCCGCAGGCCCTTTCCAGTACCATCGTACAATACACCGGGATTGGCCGGTTTCGGAAGCCCTGCAAAAATATATTTCAAAACTGGATTAGTGCCGATCACATCTTCAAAACGCCTACAAGACCGATATCAGGCCGGGAGTATGAACTCCCGGTTTTTTTGCGACTATTGCTGCCCTTCGGCAGACAAAAAAGGGGGGCTCCTTCGCCCTACCGTTTCTCCAATCCCAAAGGACCGACCGCCGAGAGGCCTCAACTCATCCTTGCTGTAGCCGGGTTTACGAATCGCTGCCAGGGGTATTATCCCCCTTCCCCGGTAAAAATAAAAGATAAAAAAGGGAAGAAGGTGGACTCTGGTGCGCCCTCTCTGGCAGGGTTCGATCAGCTTCGGGCTGGTGAGCATCCCCGTGAAAGTGTTTCCGGCGCTTGAAGACCGCAGCATTAAATTTCGCTTTTTACACAACGAGTGCCATACTCCCTTGATTTACGAGCGTAAGTGTCCGCACTGCAACCGCGCGGTTGCCATGGAAGAAATAGTGAGGGCCTATGAGTATGAAAAGGGGAGGTTTGTGGTTATCGAGGAGGAGCTCTTAAATGTTCCCGGAGAGCCGCTGCATACCGTCGAAATCCTGGATTTTGTCCGCCTGGCGGAGATCGATCCCATTTATTTTGCCAGGCCCTACTACCTGGCTCCCGGTCTGGGCGGGGAGAAGGCGTACGCTTTGCTGCACAGGACGATGCAGGAGCAGGGACAGGTAGCCGTCGCCAGGACGAGGCTGCGCAGCAAAGAATCACTCGTTGCCCTGAGAGTATTCCGGCAGGTGCTGTTGATGTCCCAGATGTACTATCATGATGAAATCCGCCCTGTGGACGCCGTCTTGCTTCCCGGAAAAAATGTGGAATTAACGGCCACGGAACTGAAGATGGCATCTGAACTGATCGGCAATCTGTCCGGGAGTTTTCAGCCGGAAAAATATCAGGATCAATACCGGAAGAGGCTGGAGGAGGCCATAGCTGCCAAGATTGCCGGGGAGGAGGTAAAGATTGCTCCGGCTGCCCCGGCGGCAAAAGTTGTCGATTTGGTGGAAGCACTGAAGGCCAGTCTGGAAATGACGAAGGAAAAAAGGGATGAGAAAGTAAGAAAAAGAAGGAAGAAAAAAGAGGCGGCTGCCGGTAATAGATAAGAGGCATCTACCCCCTTTACCTCTTCTGCCAGAAGAAGTATACTTGGTTAACGGGTGGCATATTATCCCATTGATCCGGTGTGCCGTTTACCGGCATCTCTCTAAGCCATAGTCGGGGAGGAGATTGGGTGGAAGACCGCTACTACTGGGCCGCATTACAGATCAGCCTGGAGTTAGGGAGCCACAGCCTCTTTAGTCTCTACCGGTATTTTCCGGCGGGGGAGGCCGTTTTCCGGTCTGACGAAAAGGATATCAAAAGGGTGCCCAACCTGTCCCCACAGGTTGCCGAAAGGATCATCCGTTATCGCCGGAATGTGGAACCGGAGAGGGTGGCAGAGGAGTTGCTGAAGAAGGGGATCAGGGTAACCCTTTTGGGGGAGGCGGATTACCCGGCGATGCTTTCTAATATCATGGAGCCGCCGGTGATCCTCTATACGAAGGGTGAACTACCGGATCCCCAACTGCCGCTGATAGCCGTAGTGGGGGCGCGCAGGGCCACGCCGTATGGGAAAGTGGTAGCCCGCAAACTCGCCCGGGAACTGGTGGAGGCAGGGTGGGGTGTCGTTAGCGGAATGGCCAGGGGTATTGATACTGCCGCCCACGAGGGAGCTCTAGAAGGAAACGGTTATACCCTGGCGGTTTTCGGTTGTGGGATTAACATTTGCTACCCCCGGGAGAACCGGAGGCTCATGGAGAGCATCAGGGATAAGGGCTGTCTGCTCAGCGAGTTTCCCCCCGATACCCCTCCTCTGGCAAGGAATTTCCCCATCAGAAACAGGATTATCAGCGGGTGTGCTCTGGGAACCGTCGTGGTGGAGGCAGGGGAGAAAAGCGGATCGCTGATAACAGCAGGTTTTGCTCTGGAGCAGGGACGGGAGGTTTTTGCTGTACCGGGGCCTGTGACGAGTGCTAACAGCCGGGGGGCGCACAGATTGATCAAGCAGGGGGCCAAGCTTGTGGAAACCGTTTCCGACATTCTGGAGGAATTCCCGTATATCAAGCGGATGCAGGCGGTATCTCAACCTCCGGAGAAGAAAGAGACCAACCTGACGCTCGAAGAGGCTGCCGTTTTCCAGCACTTAAGCCTCGAGCCTGTGTCCCTTGAGCATTTAGCAGAGAGGGCGGGTCTGCCTGTTTCCGTTGTCGGGGCTGTCCTAACGATGCTGGAAATTAAGGGCCTGGTGCAGAGGCTGCCGGGGCCGTTTTATATAAAGTCCGACGTGTAATTATAATCATAAAGGGGAAATAACATGGCAAAAGTACTCGTTATTGTAGAATCACCGGCAAAGGCGCGCGCCATCACCAAATTCTTAGGGCGAAAGTATGCTGTCAAGGCGTCGCTGGGGCATGTGCGCGATCTCCCCAAAAGCCAGCTCGGCGTAGACGTGGAGAACGGATATCAGCCAAAATACATTACGATCCGTGGAAAAGGAGATGTTATCAAGGAACTGCGCGGGGCGGCAAAGAAAGCGGAAACCGTCTTGCTGGGTCCGGACCCGGACCGCGAGGGGGAGGCCATCGCCTGGCATCTGATGGAAATACTTGGGTTGCCTCCGGAAACCCCCTGCCGAATCGAGTTTCACGAAATAACCAAAAGTGCTCTGGAAAAGGCAGTCAAGGAGCCGCGCCTCATCGACAAGGCGCGGGTTGATGCCCAACAGTGCAGGCGGGTGCTTGATCGGCTGGTGGGCTACAAGCTGAGCCCTTTACTCTGGAGGAAGATCAAGCGGGGATTGAGCGCGGGGCGGGTGCAGTCGGTGGCTGTGCGCCTGATCTGCGACCGGGAAAAGGAGATTGCCGATTTTCAGCCGGAGGAATATTGGACAATTACCGGCCACTTCCGTACCGAAGAGAGCACCATCGAGGCTAATCTGATCCGCAGGGGGAAGGAAAAGGTCTCCCTGCCTACCGTTGAGGATGTTAACAGGGTGCTTGCCGAACTGGAAGGCGCCAGCTTTGTCGTGAGTAAGATCGAGAAGAAGGAACGCAAGCGCAACCCTTCTCCCCCCTTCACCACAAGCACCCTGCAGCAGGAGGCGAGCAGGAAGCTGAATTTTCCGGTCAAGAAGACGATGCTCGTCGCTCAGCAGCTGTATGAGGGATTGGATCTGGGCAGCGAAGGGATAGTAGGTTTGATCACCTATATGCGAACGGATTCTACAAGGATTGCGGAGACGGCCAGTGACGCTGCCCGGGCCTACATTGCTATGAAAATCGGGCAGGAATACCTTCCGGAGAAAGCTCCGGTCTATAAGGGGAAGGGGCGCTCTCAAGATGCCCATGAGGCCATCCGCCCCACAGACATCTACCGAGAGCCGGATCAGATTAAGAATTATTTGACGCGCGACCAGTACAGATTATACAAACTGATCTGGGAGCGCTTCCTGGCGAGCCAGATGAAACCGGCCGTCATTGAAGTAACAACCGTGGAGATTGAGGGGAAGGAGTACATTTTTCGGACCAGCGGCTCGGTGGTGCGCTTTCCGGGATATTTGCGGGTCTCAGCTGATGCAGACGAGGTGGACTCTCTCCTTCCTGAACTGGAGGAGGGGGAGCGTTTGGAACTTGTTAAACTGGAACCAAAGCAGCACTTTACACAGCCACCATCGCGCTATACTGAGGCTACTTTGGTGAAAGCCCTCGAGGAGAATGGTATCGGCAGGCCGAGCACATATGCTCCCATTATCGCCACCATTCAAAGCCGCGGGTATGTGGTCAAGGAGGATAAACAGCTCCGCCCGACGGAACTGGGACAGATCGTGGTCGACCTTCTGAAGGAATATTTTCCCAAAATAATAGATGTGGAATTTACTGCTCAGATGGAAGAAAAACTGGACCAGGTGGAGGAAGGTGTATACTCCTGGCAGGAAGTAGTGGATGATTTTTACCTTCCTTTCCAGGAAGACCTCCTCCAGGCGGAAAGAGAAATAGCGGTGATCCCGATAGAAGAGGAGTGCAGCGAGGAAAAGTGTCCGAAGTGCGGCCGGAACCTCAAGATAAAACAGGGAAGGTACGGAAAGTTCCTGGCTTGCCCGGGCTTCCCCGAGTGCCGGTACACCAAACAGTTTTATGAGGATGCCGGAGTGTCCTGCCCGCGCTGCGGCGGAAGAATTGTTATACGAAGGTCGCGGCGAGGGAGGAAATTTTACGGCTGCATCAATTACCCCGAATGTGATTTTACCTGCTGGGATGAGCCCGCAGCCAAAAACTGCCCGGAGTGCGGCTGTTTTCTGGTTTATCGTGGCAGTGGGAAAAAGAAGCTGGTTTGCCCGGATTGCGGGCAGACCTATCAGGAAGAACAATTGACGGAAGCGGAGGGGGTAAAATAATGTCGGTGCTGGTAGTCGTCGGTGGCGGTTTGGCCGGAACGGAGGCGGCCTGGCAGGCAAGCCGACTCGGTATCCAGGTCACCCTTTACGAAATGCGCCCGCTCAAACAGACACCTGCCCATCAAACCCACCTGCTTGCCGAGCTGGTTTGCAGCAACTCTCTCCGGGCGGCAGCCCTGACCAATGCCGTCGGGCTGCTCAAAGAGGAAATGAGGATGGCCGGCTCCCTGGTTATCCGGTGTGCCGATAGCAATTCTGTTCCCGCCGGTGGGGCTTTAGCCGTAGACAGAAGGCGCTTCTCTCAGGCAGTGACCGACGCCATTGCCGGCAATCCCCGGATCACTCTGATACGAAAGGAGATCGAGGAAATTCCGACCTTTCGCCCCCTGGTAATTGCTACTGGCCCGCTGACTTCGGAAGCCTTCAGCCGGAGTCTGGCGGCGTTTACGGGGGAAGAATACCTCTCTTTTTACGATGCTGTTGCTCCGATCGTCACCGCGGAGTCGCTGAACATGGCTGTTCTCTTCCGGCAATCCCGGTATGGAAAGGGGGAGGCGGCTTACCTGAATGCGCCTATGAATCAGGAGGAGTACCGGCGCTTTTGGGAAGCCCTCGTCTCTGCCGAGGTCAAAGAGCCGAAGGCTTTTGAACAGGGGTGTTTTTTTGAGGGGTGTTTGCCTGTAGAAGTGATGGCCCGGCGGGGCTTTGACACTCTTCGTTATGGGCCCCTCAAGCCGGTAGGGCTGATCGATCCCCGGACGGGGAAGGAGCCGTATGCCGTCGTGCAGTTGAGGCAGGATAATGCAGAGGGCACCATTTACAATCTGGTCGGTTTTCAGACACAGCTTAAGTGGAAGGAGCAGAAGCGGGTTTTTCGCCTCATTCCGGGGCTGGAAAGGGCTGAGTTCGTGCGTTATGGGGTGATACACCGGAATACCTTCCTTAAGGGGCCGCGGGTTCTGCTGCCTACCCTTCAGATGAGAAAGGACCCGGCCGTTCTCTGCGCCGGTCAGCTGACGGGTGTGGAGGGTTATGTGGAATCTGCGGCCAGCGGCTTCATTGCCGGAGTCAACGCCGCCCGCATAGCCCTGGGTAAAGAACCGCTGGCGCCTCCTGCCGAAACTGCGCACGGTGCCCTCTGCCATTATGTCGGCACCTCTCAAAGCCCCGATTTTCAGCCGATGAATGTCAACTTCGGGATCTTTCCTCCTCTGCCGCAAAGAGTGCGCCGCCTGGATAAAAAGGCGGCTTTAGCCAAAAGAGCCCTGGATTCCTGGTCCTGCTTTCTCGCCAGGATTTTCTAAAATACTTGCCGGAATACCCTTCTTGTGCTAGCATTCTGAATAATGAGGTAATTTCTTATTATGAAAAAATGGAAGTATTTTTGTGATGAATTTAAAAAATATTTGAAGATCCAGAAAAACCTGAGCGACAAGACCGTAATCAACTACATGTCCGATCTCCACCACTTCCGATGCTGGCTCGCTTCAAATTACGATCTCCGGGACCCGCTGGAGGTAACGACAAGGCATATCAGGGGTTATCTCGTCAGTTTATACGAGGGGGGTTATGCGCGGAGCACTGTTGCCCGCCATCTGTCCTGTTTGCGCACATTTTATAAATATCTGACCCGGATCAATGCCGTTTCTGCAAACCCGCTCACCCTTGTGCACAGTCCCAGGAAGGCCAGATACCTCCCACGGTTTTTATATCTCGATGAGGTTGTGAGGCTGTTGGATGCTGTTGGTGACGGCAGTGCCATTGCCCTTCGCGACCGGGCGCTCTTGGAGCTTCTTTACAGTTCCGGCCTTCGCGTCAGCGAAGTGGTGCAGCTCAATATCGGGGATGTTGACTTTTCCCTGCGGTCTCTGCGTGTCAAAGGAAAGGGGGGGAGGGAGCGGATCGTTCCTTTCGGAAACCCGGCTGCGATTGCTCTGAACAAGTATCTGCGGACGGCGCGGCCGCAGCTTGCGGGGTCGCCAAACCCCAGTCCCGGTGCTCCTTTCTTTGTCAACTGGAGGGGCAAACGCCTGACCACGAGAGGGCTATACGGAATTATTGTAGGCTACTTGCACAAGGTGGCACCGGATCGGAACCTGACTCCCCATTCACTGCGCCATACCTTTGCCACCCACCTACTGGAGGGGGGAGCAGATCTGCGCTCTGTACAGGAGTTACTGGGCCATGCCCGGATGTCCAGCACACAGATATACACTCATATTACGGGAGAGCGAATTAAGGCGGTTTACGAAAGGGCGCATCCCAGGGCTAAAGAACATGGAAAAGGGGGTTAAGATCCTTGTTTGCGGCGACAACGGTGATCTGTGTGCGAAAAGATGGGAAGGTTGCTATCGGCGGGGACGGACAGGTCACCTTTGCCAGCAATGTGATCTTGAAAGCACATGCCTGCAAGGTGAGAAAGATGTACCATGACCGCGTCCTGGCGGGATTCGCGGGATCGGTTGCCGATTCCTTGACGCTCTTTGATAAATTTGAGCGGAAGCTGGAAGAATACCGGGGCAATCTGCTGCGGGCTGCGGTGGAACTGGCGCGGGACTGGCGTCTCGACCGCATCCTGCGCCGTTTGGAGGCCCTTCTGGTGGTAGCGGACCTTGAGCACCTCCTGGTCATCTCGGGAAGCGGTGAGGTCATCGAGCCCGATGATGGGATTGCGGCGGTCGGTTCAGGGGGGCCTTACGCTCTGGCGGCGGCGCGAGCACTGCTGCGCCACAGCGACCTGGATGCGGCGGGGATTGTCCGCGCTGCCCTGGAGATTGCCTCTTCGATATGTATCTATACGAATGACCACATTACCGTAGAAACATTATAAGGGGTGAAGGTTTAAGTGGAGGAATTGACCCCGCGACAGATCGTTGCCGAGCTCGACCGGTATATCGTCGGCCAGCGGGAGGCCAAAAAGGCGGTTGCCATTGCCTTGCGCAACAGATACCGGAGGCGCCTCCTGCCGCCGGAATTGCGGGATGAGATAATGCCGAAAAACATCCTCATGATCGGGCCTACCGGAGTCGGGAAGACGGAGATAGCCAGGCGGCTGGCCAGGCTGGTTAATGCCCCTTTTGTCAAGGTAGAAGCGACTAAATTCACAGAAGTCGGCTATGTTGGACGGGACGCCGAATCTATGGTGCGCGACCTTGTGGAGGTCGCCATCAGAATGGTGAAGAAGGAGAAAATGTCCGAAGTGTCAGAAAAGGCGGCCAGGCTGGCGGAGGAGCGCATTTTGGAGATTCTGGCTCCTTCCCCCAAACGCAGGAGGCCGGCGAAGAACCCCCTGGAAGCCCTTTTCGGGGAGATGGGGGAGAGTGCGAGCGAAGTTGATGACACCGTGGAGAGCCAGAGCAGCAGGCAACTGCGTGAAAGGATCGCAGCGGAACTGCGCTCCGGCGCCCTGGAGGACCGCCAGATCGAGATTGAGATCGAAGAAACGCCTCAGAAGACTCTAGAAGTCTTTACTTTGGGCGGAATGGAAGAGATGGGGATTAATCTCCAGGACATGCTCGGCAGCTTTCTTCCCAGGAAAAAGAAGAAGCGCCGGGTGACCGTCAGGGAGGCGCGCCGCATCCTTGCCCAGGAGGAAGCCCAGAAGCTAATCGACATGGATGAGGTTGTATCTCAGGCCATTGAGCGGGCGGAACAGACGGGGATTATCTTTCTGGACGAAATAGATAAGATCGCCGGAAGGGAGAATTCCTACGGCCCCGATGTTTCTCGCGGCGGAGTACAGCGTGACATTCTGCCGGTTATTGAGGGTTCGACGGTGATGACAAAGTACGGCCCGGTCAAAACAGATTATATTTTGTTCATCGCCGCGGGGGCCTTTCATGTATCCAAACCCTCTGATTTGATTCCGGAACTTCAGGGGCGTTTTCCCATTCGGGTGGAACTGGAACCTCTAGGGAAGGAGGATTTTTTGAGGATCCTTACCGAGCCCGATAACTCTCTTATCCGACAGTACACGGAGCTGCTGCGAACAGAGGAAATTGATGTCGAGTTTACGCCTGATGCCCTGGCCAAAATCGCTGAAATGGCCAATTTGGTGAACACCAGAACGGAAAATATCGGCGCCAGGCGTCTCCATACCATTATGGAAAAGGTTATCGAGGACATATCTTTCCAGGCACCGGATCTGCCGCAGCAGAGGATCGTTATCGACAAGGAATATGTGTCCGAACGCTTAGCCGATATTGTCGCCGATAAGGATCTAAGCAGTTATATTCTCTAGGTTTAAAAGCGGGGGATGGGAGAGATGGAAAACTTGCTGGATAAGACCCGCGCCATCAAGGACTTATTGTTAGGCGGCGGGGGGCCGGATGCCTTTGAAGTGATCGTCCGGGTTTTAAGCAAACAAATAGGCGCCAATGTTTATCTTGTTGGGCGGCGGGGTAAGATCCTGGGTTACCACTTCCTCGAAGATTCCCAATGCGAAAAGATCGAGGAAATCCTTAATTATAGTGAACGCTTTCCGGAAAGCTACAACCGCACACTGCTTTCGATTATGGAAACGCAGCCAAATCTGGTTTACTCGGGGAAAAAGCAGTGTCTGTTTGCACCTGAAGATTGTCCTTTCTCGGATAGGTTTGTAACCGTCATTCCCATTTACGGTGGTGGGGAGCGCCTGGGAAACATGCTGATAATGAGAATGAAGAGCAGTTTCACCATTGAGGAACTGTTCCTTGCCGAGTACGGCGCCCTGACAGTGGGAATGGAGGTCATGCGCATCAAAGCCGAGCGGGCGGAGATGGACACGAGGAAAAGGGCTTCCGTACAGATAGCTTTGAGCACCCTTTCCTTTTCCGAACTGAAAGCCGCCGAGCATGTCTTTCGAGAGCTGGGAGGTCGTGAGGGCTTGATTGTGGCCAGCCGCGTTGCCGACAGGACAGGGATTACCCGTTCGGTGATCGTTAACTCCTTACGCAAACTCGAAAGCGCCGGTGTCATTAAAACCAGGTCGCTGGGAATGAAAGGTACTTACATAAGCATAATCAATGAAAACTTGCCGGTCGAACTAAAGAACTGGCTCAGTAGAAAAGGAATGGAAATTTAGTTTAGGACCAACGCATTAGTAAAAATGCGGTGTCAAAAATTTTTTTGACACCGCCTTACTTTTTGTCGAGATAAGAAGGATAATTACCGATTTTCCGCATCAAGACAAATCTTATTTAAACCTCGATGAAGAGGATTTTTTAAAAAAGTTTAGGTTCAAGAGGATCGGATTTAGCTTCAACCAGTATCCATGTTAGCCAACTCCATTGGTTTGACTTTCAAGGCATCTAATATATCATGCATAAACGGCTTGATATTACCGATCTGCTGAACTACCTGACCATTGACGGTCAGGGTGACAATGGCCGGCATGCGGAACATAAAAAGCGCCTGCTTGGCCGATTTAGCGAGCCCTTCTTGCTGGCAGACATACTCGATCAGGGCATAGACTATAAGGGCGATGATATTGACCAGAACCAGGGATCTGATCCGATCGTCTGACTGCAGGAACACCGGCCTGATCTTGAGGGTGCTCTTCGTCGTCCGGAATCGGGCTTCCACCCGGTGGCGGGACTTGTACCCCTCCAGCACTTGGTTTGCATCGTGGGTCGCTCTCGCCAGGCTGGTGGCCAGGATGTACTTCCCCAGGAGGCGGTGCTGCTGCTCCAGCATCTCCGGGTTGTAGCTCCAGCTAAGGTCGAGACTGCCGTTTTCGCCCTCAAGACTGATGTCAAACAGCGGTCGCAGGTTGCCGTGGCCTTCGAAGGCCTTGTTGATCTGGCCGATCACGTACTCCCTATTCTTGAACTTGCGGATGTTTAAGGAGCCCTTTATCTTGTCGAGTCTCTTAGCTATTTTATCGAGCTGTTTATCAAGGGTCTTGCGCTGCTGTTCATAGAGTTCCTCGCTCTTTACGACCACCGCCCTGCAGGTGTAATGCCTGCCATCGTGGGTGAAGCTGTAGGTGGTGTCGATCCCGGAGTAGCCGCCCTTGCCCTTGGCCGAGGTGTAGGCCAGGGGCTGGAACTGTTCCTCGGGGAAGCTGAGGATGAATTCCCTGTCCTTGCAGGCAAGCGGCCCCAGGAACTTCATCTTTTTTCTGAGCAGTGCAGCCAGATTGGGCTTGGTCATCATCGCCCGGTCGCCGATGATTAAAAAGTCTTTCTTTTTGAGCCGCTTCTTCAGCGTCTCCAGGTTCTTTAAGGCCTCTTTCTGGTCGGAGGCGTTGCCGGGGAGGAGGCGGTGGCATAGGGGAATGCCCCCCTTGGCCGTCACGTTCAGTTCCACCACCGCCTGCTTCTTGTCCTTCTTCTGGTCACGACTGTAGCCGAGCCTGATCAGTTCGCTTTCGTCGTAGTCCCCTTCAAAGTAGAAAGAGGTGAGGTCCCAGAGTATCTGGTCTGTATCGATTTTGCCGAAGCGGGAAAGAACACTGAGCACGATGGCTTCTTCGATATCGTTTTCGTAGGGAGCAATTGCATCCAGCGCCCTTCCCACCCTGTCGTCGTTCAGCTTATCAGGCGGTATCCCGTAGAGTTCCAGGACGCCTCTTGCCTCAGCCCATTCTTCAATGTACAGAAGCGGGCAGGGATCGTTGAGACGGTTTAGAACCAGTTGCTCGATCACCTGGCCATGGGTTAGCCCTCCCTCGACATTACGTTTCATGGGCACGATCCTGTCCACGATATCCCGGATGCCCAGGGCCCGGAGGAACGGACCCAGCAGGTAGAGGGAGCCGATCGTCTTCATGGTATCGATATTGATGTTAATCCCTGGTATGCTCTGAAAACGGTTGACGGGCTTTCCCTGAAACAGGCCGGAGTAATTTCTTCTCTTGTAGGACATAAGGCGCACCTTCCTTTAAAAAATGCCGGTTTTATAGGAAATTCGCGCCTTGTTAAAGATTTCCTCCTTTCTTGAGAAAAATTTTTAAAAAATTTTTCGCCTGATTAAAAATTGCTTAGTACGGAAGATGGGTAATTAAAGATCAAATAGAAAGTATTACTAATATATATCAATATAATGCAGGGTTCTCGACTTGTCAGTCCTATTGAATTGTTATCGATTTTTACCACTAATCCCAGACGGATGAAAGGCGGGTAGAGCAGATGATTGCCGATTTGGGGCAGCCATTGGTTCCCCTCTTACAAAAAGCCCTCGATGCCGGTTGGTTGCGGCAGCAGGTGATCAGCTATAACATCGCCAATGCCAGTACGCCCAATTACAAGAGATGGGATGTGGATTTCGGAAAGATTTTCAAAGAAAAGGCGGCCTGCAGCCTTCCTCTGGCCCGGACGCATCACGCCCATTTCGCAGAAAAGGAGAGTGGGATTTCCGGGCTGATCTACCGGGATCTGCAGTCGCGGCTGAGAAATGACGGGAATAATGTCGATCCCGATGCGGAAATGGCTTTACAGGCGGCCACAGTCTTGCAGTATAATCTCCTGACGCGCCTGGTCAGCGACCACCTCAACATGTTGCGCACGGCCATTACAGAAGGGAGATGATGGCAATGGGTTTGTTTACAGGCTTTCAGATCAGCGGCAGCGGCCTGACCGCCCAGCGCCTGCGCCTGGATGTCATCGCCGGCAATATCGCCAATGCGGAAACGACGCGCTCTGGCGAGGTGGATGCCGACGGACGTCCGCTTCCCTACCGGAGGAAAATGGTGGTATTGGAGGCGGGCAGACCTTTTGATTATTACCTGGGCAAGAAAGACCCGTGTGGTGTTCGCGTCAGGGGGATTGTCGAGGATGCTGCGCCGCCCCGCCTGGTGTACAATCCGGATCATCCCGATGCCGATCCCCAGGGTTATGTGCGCATGCCCAATGTGAATGTCCTCGAGGAAATGGTTGACCTGATCGATGCAACCAGAGCTTATGAAGCGAATGTCGCAGCACTCAATGCCACAAAAGAAATGTGCCTGCGTGCCCTGGATATCGGCCGCCGGTAAGTTAACAGGGAGGTGGTTTAATGGATCTCCTGATAACGGAAAAACTGGGAACGCCGGGTTTGCTCTTGAAGACGAGAGAACGTTCTGGAGCGGAAGCGGAAATCCCGTTTCTGGAATATTACTGGCGCGCTCTGCAGGATGTCAATGATCTGCAAAGAGAGGCGGAAAGGAAGGCTGAAGAGGTGGTAGCAGGTAATGCCCAAAGTTTTCACGAGGTTGTAATCGCAATGGAGAAAGCGGCACTCGGTCTGCAGTTGTTGGCGAGATTCCAGAATAAAGCCGTCGAGGCCTATCAGGAAATCATGCGCCTGCAGTTATAAGAATTGGGTTGGTCGGTCGTGAAGGAGGCAGTTCTCAGGCAAAAGGACAAGATTATCCAATTTTGGAACAGGCTCTCCGGAAAGCAGAGGATCTTCTTCTGTACCGGGGTGGCTGTAATTGCCGTCGTTGCCCTGTTGCTGACCATATTTGCCGGAAGGCCGAAATTTGTACCTCTCTACACTAACCTTGATCCCCAGGATGCCGCCTCCATTACGGAGTACCTGAAGGAGAAGAAGATTCTCTATAAACTAGAGAATGGGGGAGCAACTATTCTCGTGCCGGAAGCGCAGAAGGATGAGCTGAGGCTTTCCCTTGCCAACGAGGGCATTCCCAAGGGGGGGAGTGTGGGCTTTGAGTCCTTTAACCAGACGCGCTTTGGAGAAACAGAAAGTGAGCGCAGGGTGAGGTACCTCGTGGCTCTGCAAGGGGAACTGGAGCGGACGATCAGCAAACTGGATCCTGTTGAAGATGTCCGTGTCCATATAGTCATCCCGGAACCATCCCTTTTCCTGGAAAACGAGGCTGAAGCCACGGCGGCAGTTCTCGTTAAGTTAAAACCGGGCTCGAGCCTCAAGGAGGAGCAGGTTTACGGGATCATGCACCTGGTGGCGAGCGGGGTTGAAGGTCTGAAGAGTGAAAACGTAACGGTGGTAGACACTAAAGGGAATATCCTTTCCGGAGGAGCGCCAAGCGAGGCGGTGCAGTCTGCCAGGATGACGACCGATCAGATGGAAATCGAACGGGAGTACGAAAAAAACCTGGAAAGATCCCTTAAGGGGATGCTTGAGCAGATTGTCGGGCAGGGTAAAGCGGTTGTGCGCGCCAACGCCACCCTTGATTTCGATCGGGTGGAGATTCGCAGGGAAACCTTTGGGGATAAGACGATAAGAAGCCAACAGGTGGAGGAGGAGAACACAACCTCCGGTGGTCTGCCGCCTGCCGGTACTGCAGGAACACCGGCCAATATTCCCACCTACGAAGAAATTGGGGGTGGGGCGGCTCCATCCCAAACGCAGATCAACAGGACGACAACCAACTATGAGATCGACAAAGAGGATGAGTACAGGGTGGTTGCCCCAGGAGCGGTGAAACAGCTTTCCCTGTCCGTTGTGCTGGACGGGGAACTGGACCCCCTGCGCCAGCAGGAGATTACCGATTTGGTAAGCGCAGCCGCCGGCCTGCAACCGGAGCGGGGGGATCAGCTGACTGTGGCCAGTATCCCCTTCGATCGCACCTGGTCGCAGAATATGGAAAGAGAGATGGCGGAAAGGGAGAAGCGTCGGCAATGGCTGATTTACGGGATTGCCGGGTTGATTTTGATAAGCCTCCTTGTCTTGCTCGCCGTTTTGGCGAATAGAAGACGGGAGCGCAGAGTTGCCCTTGACCGGCTCGCAGGAACGCAGCTTACCGTGGAGGAGGCCCTGGCGGCCCAGGAACCCGAGCTTACCCAAGAGGAAAAGGAGAGAGCCCGGATTTTAGAGCAACTGCAGCGCCAGGTGCGACAGAACCCAGAACAGGTTGCTCAGGTGTTAAGAGCCTGGTTGGCCGAAGAGCAGAGGTGACGACGGGATGAAGAATTTGACGGGAAGCAAGAAAGCGGCGATCCTGTTAATATCCCTGGGGCCCGAGCTCTCATCGCTGCTCTTTAAACATCTTTCGGAAGAAGAAGTGGAAAAGTTGACCCTGGAAATAGCCAACATCAGAAGGGTTCCTCAAGAGGAAAGGGATGAAATCTTCCAGGAGTTTTATCAAATGTGGCTGGCCAGCGACTACATCAGCCAGGGGGGGATTGAGTACGCCAGAGAACTCCTGGAAAAAGCCTTTGGGGAGAAGAAGGCGTCGGAGATCATCGGTCGCCTGACGGCAACCCTCCAGGTGCGGCCCTTTGATTTTATCAGGAAGGCGGATCCCAGTCAGTTGATCAACTTTATTCAAAACGAGCATCCACAGACCATTGCACTGATCCTGGCTTATCTGGAACCCGATCAGGCGGCGTCTGTGCTCTCGGCGCTGCCGCCGGAGCTGCAGGTCGATGTGGCGAGAAGAATAGCCTTGATGGATCGGACGACACCGGAGGTGCTGAGAGAGGTGGAAAAGGTCCTGGAGCGTAAGCTCTCATCAGTGATGTCCCAGGATTATACGACCGCAGGAGGGGTTCAGGCGCTCGTCGAGGTTCTCAACAGGGTTGACCGGGCGACCGAAAAAACCATTATTGAAACACTGGAAATTCAGGACCCTGAGCTGGCGGATAATGTCAAAAAGTTGCTCTTCGTCTTTGAAGACATCGTCCAGCTTGATGACCGCTCCGTACAGCTGATTCTCAGGGAGGTTGATTCCCATGACCTCGCCCTTGCCCTGAAAGGCGCGGGGGAGGAGGTAATGAGCAAGATCGAACGCAACATTTCTAAGCGGGCTGCCCAGATGCTGAAAGAGGACATTCAGTATATGGGACCGGTGCGGCTGCGCGATGTGGAAGAGGCGCAGCAGAGGATTGTCGCCGTGATACGCTCCTTGGAAGAACAGGGTCAGATCATCATCACCAGGGGTGGGAAGGATGAGATCATTGTCTAAGGTGATCAAGGCCAGCTGCTTCTCCTTATCCTCCCCCCGGGTGGTCCGGGCGCGGGCAGAAAAGCCATTGCCTCGCATGGGGGATGGAGAGGAGGCTTTTTTGGACCCCGCGGAAGCCCGGAGGATCGTTGCCGAAACAGAAGAGATGGTGCAGCATCTCCTGAATGAGGCCAGGGAGCGGGCGGAGAAGGTGCTGTCCGAAGCCCGTCTGGAAGCGGAGCGGATCCTGCAGGAGGCCCGGGAGAAGAGCTGTGCCCTGCAGGAGGAGGCGAGAGAAAAAGGCTATCAAGAGGGGTTGCAGGCCGCCCGGGAGTCGCTGCGGGAGGAACGGAAAAAACTGGAGGAAGAAATAGCCAGCATCAAGGAAAGTCTGGAAACAGAAAAAAAGAGGATCATCCGGGAACTGGAGCCCGAACTGCTGGAGTTGGCGACGGTGATAGCCAGGAGGGTTCTTCATGCCGAGCTTACCATTGCTCCGGATCAGATCGCTGCCATTGCCAGAGCTGTTCTCGAGAGGGCGCAGGGTGCCGGTGAAACTGTGCTGAAGGTCAACTCCGGTGATTATGATGCCATCAGCGGCTTGCTTGCCGGAGAAGCACAGAAGGGGGGTGCGGTCAGGGTGGAGGTTGATAACTCCCTGCCGATGGGCTGCCTGGCGGAAACCCCCTTCGGTACCGTTGACGGCACTGTTGAGGGGCAGTTGCAGGAGGTGATCGGCGACCTCCAGGAGGTGAGCCGGACTGATTAGCCTGAAGAAGTACATCCGGCGGATGGAAGAGTTCGAACCCATCAAATGTCGGGGAAGAATCGAGCAGATTGTCGGCTTGACCATTGAGGGGCGGGGGCCGCGAGGTAATATCGGGGAGCTCTGTTTTATTGCTGCTCCCGAGGGTCGAATTAAGGCCGAGATCGTCGGGTTCCGGGGTGAACACACCATTCTCATGCCCCTTGGTGAAATGGGAAGGGTGGGGCCCGGCTGTGAGATCGTCGCCTCGGGGGATTTGTTTAAAATCGGAGTGGGGCCGGGCCTCAAAGGCCGGGTGCTCGACGGTCTGGGGCGCCCGCTGGACGGCCTTCCCCCCGTTGTTGCCGAGAGGTGGATTCCGGTCACGGCTGTAGCCCGCAATCCCCTGGAAAGGGAGAGGATCCGGGAGGCCCTGCCTTTAGGGATCAAGGCCATCGACGGACTCCTGACCTGCGGCAAGGGTCAGCGGCTGGGTATTTTCGCCGGAAGTGGGGTAGGAAAAAGCGTTCTCCTGGGGATGATTGCCCGCAATACGGAGGCGGATGTCAACGTCATCGCCCTGATTGGGGAGCGGGGGCGTGAGGTTAGGGATTTTATTGAAAGGGATCTGGGAAGTGAAGGGCTGCAGCGCTCGGTCGTTGTTGCGGCAACATCAGATCAGCCCGCCCTGGTGAGGATTAAAGGCGCTCTGGTGGCGACGGCCATCGCGGAGTATTTTCGCGATGAGGGGCAGGACGTGCTGCTGATGATGGACTCGGTAACCAGGTTTGCAATGGCCCAGAGAGAGGTCGGCCTCGCTGTTGGCGAGCCGCCGGCCACCAGAGGTTATACCCCGTCGGTGTTTGCCCTACTGCCGAAGTTGCTGGAAAGGGCGGGGACATCGCGCAAGGGTACCATTACCGGGCTTTATTCGGTTCTGGTTGACGGTGACGACCTCAATGAGCCCATTGCCGACGCTGTTCGGGGAACTCTGGACGGGCATATTGTTTTATCGCGGGAGCTGGCGGCGCAGAACCATTATCCGGCGATCGATGTTTTGAATTCGGTAAGCAGAGTGATGATCGATATCGTCTCCCCTCAGCACCTATCCAGCGCCGCGGCCATGCGGAATATTCTGGCGACGTACAGGGAGGCCAGGGATATAATCGAGATCGGTGCCTATAAAAGCGGCACCAATCCGAAAATTGATGAGGCCATCAGGATGTGGGACCGCTGCCTTTCTTTCCTCAGGCAGGGGGTGCAGGAGAGATATGACTACCAGGATGTGGTGGCGCAGCTGACAGAGCTGTTTCCCGAAAGAAGGGAAGAAGGGAGAGCCTCTCTTTGAAGCGCTTTCGTTTTCGGCTGCAGAAGTATTTAAACCTGAAAGTACAGCAAGAAAGGCTGGCGCGCCTGAAAGTGGCCCGGGCGCGGGCAGCATATATGCTTGAGGTAAACAGGCTTCAGGAAATTGAGGAGAAGACCGGAGAATTGCTGGCTCAGGGCAGGGAAGCACTCCGCGGCTCCATTCTCCCGGAGCTTCTCGTTCTCTGCTCGAGTTGTCTCCAGGTGCAGGAGAGGCTTGCCTGTGAGCAGCAGGCGGCGGTGGAGCGGGCGAAGGATCAGCTCAGAGAGGAGCAGCGCGCCCTCCTTCGGGTGCGGCAGGACCGCAGGCTCCTGGAACGCCTGCGCCAGCGCCGCTGGGAGGCTTATTACGCGGAGTTTCTGCGCTCTGAGCAAAAAACTCTCGATGAAATCGGCAGTATTCTGTTTACCAGAAGGTAGGATGAAGGCATGGAAAGGTTCTTCCCGGCGTCAGGAAAAGTAATCGCCATCTGTTTGCTGGTTATTCTCCTGGGAGGAATAGCCGCTGCCTCTACGACCGGCTGGATCGATCTCAAGGGCCTCATAGCCAAGGTCCTCCCTGAGCAGCAGGAAAAGGGCGAACAGGGGGAAGAAAAAGCGAAATCACTGGCAGAGGAGAACGAGCGCCTAAAGGAGCGCCTGAAACAACTGGAGCAGCAGCTTCAAAAGGAAAGAGAGCTGAGGATGAGCCTCGAAGAAAGAATTAACAGCGCCGAGACCGGGAGTGAGCAGGAGGCGAAAACAACCGGTTATCGCGCTCTGGGAGAGTATTATTCCGGGATGAAGCCCACAGCTGCTGCGGCCATTCTGGAACGGCTGGATCTGGCAGTGGTTGCGGAGATCCTGCAGGGCATGGATGAGGAGGAGGCGGGCAAGATTTTAGCCGCGATGGAACCGGAAAGGGCGGCCCAATTGACGGAGGTGATGGCGGAAGGCGCCGCTCTTGAAGGTGAAATACAGTAGCGACGAAAGGGGGTGAAAAGATGGATCAACTTTTCCCGGTTTGCTGCAAGCTTTCATCTCCTGCGGCACTCCGGGGGTGCGGAGAGAGGACGCCGCCGGATGATGCTTTTGGAGAGGTGCTTGACCGCCTGCTGGGACAGGGGCTCTTACCCGAGTCGCCGCAGAGCAAAGCTGCCCTCGGAACAACTTCCGGACTAAACGCTTCGTTGGAGGGAAAGGAAGGCAAAGGTGAGATTGAGGAACGGCTCACCGTAGAGGATGAGGAGACGGTCGGGCGGCAGCTGCAAGCGGAGGTGTCGGCCGGCGGGAGTATCTTCCTGAACGGCATTGTTACACCCTTCCGGGAGGTCGAACCGGCTGCAGCATTATCGGAAGGAGAAGGGCTTTTCTGGGAAGTTGCTTCTCCGGATGGGAAGGTATCCGGCCGGCCCACCGGCGTTCAGCCCCTTACTGAGGGAATCCCCGGCAGCATCAGCGAGGATGCCTCTCCGAAAAAAGGCAGTCTGTTATTTCCGGATGATCTGTTTAAGGATGGGGCGAACAAGACACGGGGAGAGATGTCGGTGCAAACCGACGGGCGGAAAACCGTTGAAACTGTTGCCGCAATTGGAAAAACTGCTGTCGGGCTGGGGCAGACAGGCCCTCCTTCGGGCGGGAGTACCGCTCTCGAAGTGGAGTCGGAACAGTTGATGCGGCAGAAGGGGGAGGCAGCAGATCAAAGGGGATTGCCGAAAGTGCAGGAAGGCCTTTCCTTAACCGAGCTGCCAAAGGAGACGGGAGCCGTTACCGGGCGGGTTTTTCCCGAGGCGCCGAACGTCCTCAAGCCCGATCCTGGTGAGATGATTAGGACTCCCGGGGAGCGTTTTGGGGAGCCGGGAATCGAAGAAGCGAACTTTGGGAGGCATATCGGCAGGGAGATCGTCAACCAGGTTGTAGAGAAGGCGCACCTGTTTCTGGGGAAGGATCGGGCAGCCCTCAGGCTGCAGCTCAAGCCGGAATTCCTCGGCCACCTGGACCTGACCATCAGTGTGGAAAAGGGGCTGGTTCATGCTCATTTCCGTGCCGAGAATGCCGCGGTAGCCGGCCTGATCGAAGGGCGCCTCCAGGAGCTGCGCCATTCTCTGGAGCAGCAGGGTATTTCCTGGCAGCAGTTGAGCGTCTCTGTAGAGAGCCGGTCGGGGTCCCAGGGTTTTTCGTATCCCGGTTTCAGCGATGGCACTTTGAATTACGGTTCTCCCGGTTACGGGGAGTGGATGACGCCTGCGGCCGGGCCCGACGAGGCCGAAGAGGCGGAGGCGGTCGTCCGGCATGACAGGGGTTTGGTGGATTATCTGGTTTAATCTCAAGGAGGTGAAAGCGATGGCCGGAGTTGAAGCGGTTTCCGGGGCAGCGCAACAGCCGGCAACATTGGAAAGGCGTTCTTTCAAAAGTGAGGATTTTTTCCAACTGTTGCTGGCCCAGTTGCGGCAGCAGGACCCCCTGGAGCCGGTTAAGAACACGGAATTCATCGCCCATTTGGCACAGTTGAATGCCCTGGAGCAGCTCAAGAACCTGAACGGCTATTTTGAGCAGCTCCTAGCGATGCAGCAAACTGAAGGTTACAGAAATGAGCTGGGTTTTTCGGCCGGCCTGCTGGGACGCCTGGTGGAGGCGAGAAACCCAGAAACGGGTGATGTCATCAAAGGAATGGTGTTGGGCTTTTATCGAAAGGATGGGGTTATCTGGTTGCAGTTGGAGCAGATGGCATTCCCATTAGGTTGGGTCGAGAAGGTTGCGGTGGCGCCGGAGGGTGATTCCCGGTGACTGAGAGGATCTACTTCCCCCAACCGATCCTGCCACCTGAGCAGGGCCGACCGCAAGGGGGTAGGGATGCGGTTAAAGACCTCTCTTTTGCCGATATTCTGGCCCGGCAGTCGTTGAAGTTTTCCCGGCACGCTCAGGAGCGGATTGCCCGGAGGGAGATCTCCCTGGAGGCAGCGCACCTTGAGAGAATAGAGGCGGCGGTGGAAAAGGCGGCCGCCAAAGGGGCGCGGGATTCCCTCATTCTGGTGGACAACCTTGCCTTCATCGTCAGCATCCGGAACCGTACGGTTGTAACGGCAATGGATGAAAAGAGTATGAAGGGTAATGTTTTTACGAATATCGACAGCGCCGTGATTATTTAAGCGGGTAAATGGCCGGACCTCTTTTGGAGGGGGCCTGGGTTTACCGAACGACTGACGTAAACCACCCGATTAAAAGGAGGTCGTTATCGAAATGATGCGTTCGCTTTTTGCCGCTGTTTCCGGGTTAAAAACCCACCAGCAGCGGATGGATGTTATCGGCAACAACATCGCCAATGTCAATACGCCGGGCTTCAAAAAGAGCCGGGTGACCTTTCAGGACATGCTCTACCAGACCATCAGGGGGGCCAGCCGCCCTGTGGAAGGAGGGCTTGGCGGCACCAATCCGATCCAGATGGGTCCCGGCGTCTCCATCGCCAGTATCGACACCATTTTCGGGATCACCAGCTTTCAGGATACGGGCAAAGCCACCGACCTGGGAATCGACGGTGAGGGTTTCTTCGTTTTAAGTGACGGCAGTAGGAACTATTACACAAGGGTCGGCAATTTTGACTTCGACAGCGAGGGGAACCTGGTCAGCCTTTTGAACGGAATGCATGTAATGGGGTGGATGGCTCAGCCCGACGGCAGTATAAAGACGGATGTCGAACCTGTTAATATTTGCATCAATATGAGTGAAACAGAACCGGCCAAGGCGACGGAAAACATCTATTTTGCCGGCAATCTGGATTCTAGGGTTCCCATATATGAAGATGATAACAAGACTCCGTCCTCCAAAATTATAGTGCGCCAGACGGTCTATGATTCCAAAGGGCAGGAATATATAGTGGCTATTGAGCTGAAAAAAGTAGGCAATAATGAGTGGAGCTGGATACTCAATGCAAATTCGATAGTCAATTCGACAGGCGAAACTATTGAGGTAGGGGAACAGAGCGGTGTTCTCAAATTTGATACACAAGGAAAGATTCAATCATCGACAGAAACACCACATATTAGTTTCACACCCCCAGGATCAGATACGCTGAATATTGCTCTTGATTTTAAAGGATTGACGCAATACGGTTCAAACTCCACCGCTACCATCCAGAGACAGGATGGCTATACTGCCGGTACCCTGGAGAGCTACACCATAGACCAGAGCGGGACGATAACCGGGGTCTTCACCAACGGGGTGACGCGCAGCCTCGCCCAGATCGCCCTGGCCCGCTTCTCCAACCCTGCCGGATTATACAAGAACGGGGGTTCCCTCTATTCGGAGACCAGCAATTCGGGGAAGCCGCTTCTCGGAACCGGAGGAGCGAGCGGTTTCGGATCGATAAGACCCGGTTCCCTGGAAATGTCCAATGTCGATCTTTCTTCGGAGTTTACCGAAATGATCATCACCCAGCGGGGATTTCAGGCCAATTCCCGGGTGATCACCGCATCTGATGAAATGCTGCAGGAGCTGGTCAATCTTAAGCGTTAACAGAAAACCCCGGCGGGAAGGACAAGGGGCCCGGCTCCTTTGAGGCCAAGGGGCCCCCTACCCGGCGGGGGGTGAGGGGTGATGGGGCTTGATACCGTTAACAGGGCTGAACGGCAAAGAGTTTTACGTAAACAGCGATCTTATCGAAGTCCTGGAGCGAACACCTGATACCGTGGTGACCCTGACGACAGGGAAGAAGTTCATTGTCAAAGAGGATCCCCTGGAGATCATCGAACGCATTATCAGGTTTCGCAGGGAGAGCTGCCGATCGTTGCCACCGGTGAAGGGGAGGTGTGGAGAGGATGCCTCAGGAGACAACAGGTGAAGGAAGCCCTCGGAAGCAGACGGGTAAAGGGATCGTGATCGATCAGAGGATCCTGCTGCTCGGTTTTGTCGCCGTAGCCGTATGCGCCGTGCTTACCCTGTTGACGGTGTTTTTTGCGATAAGGAATATGAGCCAGACGGAAAACCGAACCTCTGCTCGGGGAAATAGCGCCGTTTCCCCGATCGGGCCTCTGTTCGAGGCGGGGGAGTTCACCACCAACCTGGCTCCGGGTGGGGAGAAGAAGCTCATCAAGGTGAAGGTCGTTTTCGAGTTGAGCAACAAGGACGTGGAAAAAGAAGTCAAGGAGAAGCTCCCCGTTTTAAACGACAAGATCATACTTTTTCTCAACAGCAAGACCGATGAGGAGCTGCGAGCGGAGAATCGATCTCAGCTCAAAGCAGAAATCATGGAGGCTTTGAATGATTCCTTGCAGACGGGGAAAATTCGCAGCATCTACTTTTCCGATCTGGTAATGCAATAAGCTCTTGAGGGGTGGTTTCCTTGGCAGAGATACTGTCTCAGGACGAGATCGATAAACTGCTGGCGGCACTGACATCGGGCGAAGTGAACCCCGATGAGCTGAAAGAGGAGGAAAAGGCGAAAAGGGTCAGGACTTATGATTTTAGGCGCCCTAATAAGTTTTCCAAGGAACAGATCAATTCCTTCGAGATTATTTACGACAATTTCGCCAGAACCGTGGCGACATTTCTCTCGGCACAGTTGAGGATATCGGTGCAGGTGTCTGTCATCTCCGTCGAGCAACTGACCTATGAGGAGTTCGTGCGTTCTCTTCCCGACCCCTCGGTGCTGGTCGTTTTCAGCATGAATCCCCTCCAGGGGAACGGCATTTTGGAAATGCAGCCTTCTGTCGTTTTCAGTATCATAGAACGCCTGTTCGGAGGCTATGGTGGCTTTATTGTCGGCAACCGTGCCCTGACGGAGATCGAACGAACGATCGTCGGGCGGGTATCCCAACAGATGCTGGACATTTTCCGGGAGGTTTGGGCGACGAATATTACCGAAATCAACCCCCAGGTAGAACTGATCGAGTCCAATCCTCAATTTGCCCAGATCGTTTCCCCTTCAGAAATGGTCATCCTGATCTCCCTGGCGACGAAGATCGGACGGACGGAGGGGATTACCCACTTCTGCCTGCCGTATATTGTGCTGGAGCCGGTTCTCGATCGCTTGAGCGCGCATTACTGGTTTGCCAAGGACATCAAAGGAGAGGACCCCGAACAGCGCCGTTTTCTCCAGCAGCAGATTGAATCCACTTCAATTCCCATCCGGGTCGTTCTGGGGAGGACGTCCATTACCGTCCAGGATTTGCTGGCCATCCAGGTGGGGGATGTCGTCCCGGTGGACCGCAGGATCGATCATGATATCGACGTCTACATCGGCAACCGAAGGAAGTTCGTTGCCAGGCCGGGGCGGCGAAGCAACCGGCTCGCGGTTCAGATAACCGGATTTGTGGGAAAGGAGGGGTGTTCCATTGAACTATGAAACTTTATCTCAGGAGGAAATTGACGCCCTTCTCAAGGGGGAAGGCGGCAATCAGAAGGCACAATTAACGGACCTGGAACTGGATACTTTGGGGGAGATATCCAACATTTTTATGGGGACGGCGGCCACGACCCTGTCCAGTTTGGTGGGCAAGAAAGTGGAGATTACCACCCCCAGGATCCAGGTCACAACATCCTCCCGGCTCCAGATCGAGCATCCTCTGCCTTATGTGGCTGTCAAGGTCAGATATACAGAGGGCTTAAAAGGCACCAACGTCCTCATTATCAAAATCCACGATGCGGGAGTAATAGTGGACTTAATGATGGGGGGGGATGGTAGCAATCCTCCGGAGGAACTAGAGGAGATTCATTTAAGTGCCATCAGTGAAGCCATGAATCAGATGATGGGTTCGGGAGCAACATCGATGTCTGAGGTTTTTCGAAAAAGGGTGAACATTTCACCTCCAACTGTCAGCGTCTTGAATTTCGCCGAAGAACGGCTCGATTTTAACGGCGGCAACGAGGCCGATGATGAGGAGTTGGTGAAGGTTCTCTTTCGCATGTACATTGAGAATGTCGTCGACAGTGAAGTGATGCAGATCACCCCTGTAAGTTTTGCCAAGCAAATAAGCAGTCAGCTGCTGGCAGAAGTCTCCGGCGAAGCCGGGCCGACGCCGGTGGCGGAGAGCGGGACAAAATCCGATAGTATTGCCGGCGATAGAGAGAAGGTTGCGCGACCTTCAGAGAATGGGGGGAATGGTGCGGGGGAGAGGGAGATTACCGTACAGCCAGTCCAGTTTGCTCCTCTGGAGGCGGCGCAGGCGCCCCAGGAGACCGGCAATTTGTCGCTGATTCTGGATGTTCCGCTGGAATTTACGGTGGAACTTGGCCGTACTCAGAGGACGATCAAGGAGATTTTGGAGCTGGGACCCGGTGCTATTGTTGAGCTGGACAAGCTCGCAGGGGAAGCGGTGGATATCTTCGTCAACGGCAAGTCGATCGCCAAGGGGGAGGTCGTCGTGATCGACGAAAATTACGGGGTCCGCATCACGGAAATCTTAAGCTCGGCGGAAAGAATCAATAAGCTGCGCTGACAGCGGCCGGGATGCAGGAGGGAGTAATCTTGGGAAAACGCATTCTCATCGTAGATGACGCCGCTTTCATGCGGATGATGCTCAAAGACATTCTGACCAAGAACGGTTACGTGGTGGTCGGAGAGGCCGAAAACGGAATAGCTGCGGTTAATAAATACAAGGAGTTGCGCCCCGATCTGGTCACCATGGACATAACCATGCCGGAGATGGACGGAATCACCGCCTTAAGGGAAATCCGCAAATTCGATGCCGATGCCAAAGTTATTATGTGCAGCGCCA
Source organism: Thermacetogenium phaeum DSM 12270 (assembly GCF_000305935.1). Lineage (NCBI taxonomy): Bacteria > Bacillati > Bacillota > Clostridia > Thermoanaerobacterales > Thermoanaerobacteraceae > Thermacetogenium > Thermacetogenium phaeum. The sequence continues at coordinate 1,117,274 of NC_018870.1, forward strand.
TGGGGCAGCAGGCAATGGTGATCGACTCTATCCAGGCCGGCGCCAAGGATTTCATCGTTAAACCTTTTCAGCCGGAAAGGGTTCTGGAGGCAGTTGCCAAGGCCATCCGGTGAGTCTGGAGGAACATTCGTGATGCCAAAACCCCTTTTCCTGAATTCCTTTTGGCCCTTGTTTTTTTCTTCCGTTTCATCACAGTTTGAGTACCAGGAACCTATGCAGGTAGCGGCACCGGATATGGGTTCTCTGCTCCTGCGTCTAACTATTAGCCTGATCATTGTGATCGGTTTGGCCGTGCTGGTTATTAAGTTTTTACAAAGGCAGGCATCCTTTTCCGGAACCGGCCGCTGGATCAGAATTCTCGATCAGGTTGCTATCGGTCCCAACCGCGCCCTGATCCTGGCGGAGATAGCGGGGAAGATCTATGTCTTAGGTGTGACCGATCACAACATCACGAAATTGATGGAGATCAAAAATGCCTCTCAGGCAGATTTTCTGGCAGCTGAGGAACTGGATGCCGAAATCAGGTCTGCGGTTGCTGCCGGCAGAGGGCGGCTGCCCTTTTGGAAAAAGTCTTTCCGGGATGTTTTCTTGAACAGGAAAAACATTGAGGAAAGTTGTCACTCGGGGGAAGGGGACTGATCTCATGGGGGTGAGGAAGCGGTTTCTGACCGCCGGACTGGTGGCGGCGATGGCGATCTGTGGGCTTGTCTGCTGGCTCTCTCTCGCACGAGAGGCGAGCGCTCAGTCGGTGCCTGTCCCCAGGGTCAACATAGAGGTCGGTACCGCCCAGAATCCTCAGGAGGTATCCCAGAGCCTTCAGATTCTTTTGATCATTACTTTGCTGTCACTGGCGCCGGCGATTCTCATTATGATGACTTCCTTTACCAGGATCATCGTCGTCTTCTCCTTTTTAAGAAGCGCTCTGGCCACACAACAGATGCCCCCCAATCAGGTGCTGATCGGGATTGCTTTGTTCTTAACGTTTTTTATCATGGCACCGACCTGGCAGGCGGTCAACCGCGATGCCCTGCAGCCTTTCCTGAGGGGGGAGATCGATCAAGAGGTGGCCTTTGAACGGGGGATGGAACCCATCCGCACTTTTATGTTCAAGCAGACAAGGGAAAAGGATCTGGCCCTCTTTGTCTCCTTGGCCAAAATACCCCGACCCCGCACTTATGAGGATATTCCGAACTATGTGCTTATACCTGCGTTTGCCATCAGCGAATTGAAAACCGCCTTTCAGATCGGTTTTATGATATATATTCCCTTTTTGGTGATCGATATGATCGTCGCCAGTACCCTGATGTCCATGGGAATGTTGATGCTGCCGCCGATGATGATCTCCCTTCCTTTCAAAATTCTGCTGTTTATTATGGTCGACGGCTGGCATTTACTGGTAAGATCCCTGATCCTGAGCTTTTCCTAAAGGAGTGTCCAAATGACGGAGAACGCGATCATCACTTTGGGGCGTGAGGCTCTGTACGCAGTGCTGTTGGTTTCGGCACCTCTCCTGGGGGTGAGTTTGTTGGTGGGGCTGGTCATTAGCATTTTTCAGGCAACAACCCAGATCCAGGAGCAGACTTTAAGCTTCGTTCCCAAAATAATTGCCGTCCTGATAACGGCGGTTGCCTTTGCTCCCTGGATGCTGAAGATTTTAGTTTCCTTTACCCAAGATATTCTGCTGAGCATTTATACGATGGGTGTCAGGTGAGCTTCTGCTAAGACGGGGAAGCGGCGATGGACTTTATGAATTTGATCTTACAAAAAGCGGATTTCTTTCTGCTGATCTGGGGAAGGGTTGTCGGCCTATTTCTGGCGGCGATTCCTTTTAACAGCCGCAATCTGCCCATCCAGGTGAGGGTCTGGTTGGCCGCCCTTGTTGCCTTTTTTCTTGCCAGCGTTTATTCCCAACAATCGCCGCCGATAGCCGGGACTTTGGGGGGTTACCTGTTGCAGTTCCTCGGGGAGGTGCTGATCGGCCTGATGTTGGGGTTTCTCACCCAAATAACATTCGCCATTTTTCAGTATGCCGGACAGATCATCGATATGCAGATCGGCTATGGGATCGTCAATGTCATCGATCCCCAGTCCGGCGTCCAGGTTCCCGTTATCGGTACTTTCAAGTATCTGCTGGCAATTGTCCTGTTTTTATCAATAGACGGGCATCACTATCTCCTGGCCGCCGTCGACAAAAGCTATCGCGTGCTGCCGGTCGGAGAGGTGCACTTGACGGGCTCCAGTTACTCCTTTCTCGTCGATCTGATGGGAGAGATGTTTACCGCTGCTTTTCAAATCGCTCTCCCCATTTTAGGAGCGCTGTTCATTGCCGATCTGGCCTTGGGGGTTGTTGCCCGGACCGTGCCCCAGATAAACGTTTTCTTGATCGGGATGCCCTTGAAAATAGGGCTCGGGGTAGCTTTGATGCTTCTGTTGCTGCCGCTGTTGATCTGGATGTTCGGGCGCACATTTGCCGGACTTTTTGAAGACCTTAACAGGATATTGCTTATTCTAGGACGGTGAACTGTTGTTGTTCCTGTCTGAACGATTCGATCTCCAGCTTTTTGCCGAGGAGCGCACCGAGAAGGCGACCCCCAAGCGCCGGGAAGAGGCCCGGAAAAGGGGGCAGGTGGCCCGAAGCATAGAAATCAACTCTGCGGTTATCCTGCTCTCGACCTTTCTGGCAATTAAAGTTTTAAGCCCCTGGTTGGGGATGCAGGTGGCCGGTTTCGGGGGCAGTATATTTAGAGATTTTCTGCTGCAGGATTTTGATCAGAAAACCCTGCTTCACCTTCTTGTGTTAACGGCATTGTCCTTTTTTCAGGTTTGCCTGCCGGTGATGGCGGTTGCTCTGGGAGCGGGGCTGGTGGCTAATTATTTGCAGGTCGGTTTTCTCTTCACGGGGGCCCCGCTCACCCCCAGGCTCGAGCGGATCAATCCCATCAGCGGCTGGAAGCGCATATTTTCCCGTCGTGCCTTATTGGAGTTGGGAAAGGCCGTTGCCAAGGTGGTGATTATCGGCTACATTGTCTACAGCACCATCAAGGCAAATATCTATATCTTCCCCAGGCTTGTCGATATGAGCGTGGTCGATGCTGTAGGTCAAATTGGTGATTTGAGCAGCAAGATTATCTTAAAGATAGGTGTTTTCCTTCTCCTTCTGGCTGTAGTCGATTACATCTATCAGTACTGGGAACACAGTAAGTCTCTCCGCATGACTAAAAAGGAGCTGAAGGATGAGTATCGCCAGTATGAAGGGGATCCCCTGATCAAGGGGAGAATTCGCCAGAGACAGAGGCAGGTTTCTTATCACCGGATGATGCAACAGGTTCCTAAGGCCGATGTGGTGATCACCAACCCGACCCACTATGCGGTTGCGCTGCGCTACGAGCCGGAGGAGATGAATGCTCCGGTGGTGCTGGCCAAAGGGGTAGACGCTCTGGCCTTGCGGATCAGGGAAATTGCCAGCCAGCACGGGATCACCATTTACGAGGACCCTCCTCTGGCCCGGGTGTTATATCAGACTGTGGAAGTCGATCAGGTCATACCGCCCGAACTTTATGAGGCGGTAGCCGGCGTGCTGGCCTTTGTTTATCGCCTGCGACAGCGGCGGCGATTTCAATAGATAGAGGTGAGTTGGATTGGCAGGGGGATATCTTCTCAACAGCCGTCTTTTCCGGTACGGCGATGTTGCCGTGGCGGTGATCATCATCCTGTCGGTGGTGATGATGATCGTTCCCGTCTCGGCCGAATTCCTGAGCTTTTTGCTGATCGTCAACATAACCGTATCCCTATTGATCCTGCTGGTTTCGCTTTTTATCCAGGAGTCCCTGGAGTTCTCGGTTTTTCCTACCTTGCTCTTGATTATGACTCTTTTTCGCCTCTGTCTCAATGTCTCCACCACCCGGTTGATTCTTCTTCACGCTTATGCCGGTGAGGTTGTTCAGAAGTTCGGGGGTTTTGTGATCGGCGGGAATCCTGTAGTGGGATTTATCATCTTCATTATTCTCATCGTCATTCAGTTCATCGTTATCACCCGGGGAGCGGAACGTGTTTCCGAAGTCGCCGCCCGCTTTACTCTGGATGCTATGCCCGGGAAACAGATGAGCATCGATGCCGATCTCAATGCCGGTTTGATCACCGAGAACGAGGCCCGGCAAAGAAGACGCCAGATCCAGATGGAGGCGGATTTTTACGGGGCGATGGACGGCGCCAGCAAGTTCGTGCGGGGGGATGCCATCGCCGCCCTGGTGATCGTTGTGATCAATATTCTCGGCGGCTTTTTGGTAGGGATGCTTCAAAAGGGAATGTCTTTCCAGCAGGCTCTGGAAACCTATACTGTGCTTACCGTAGGTGACGGACTGGTGACGCAGATTCCCGCCCTCCTGGTTTCGACCTCGGCGGGGATTATCGTGACCAGGGCTGCGGCAGAGTCCAGTTTCGGCCTCGACCTTCTGAGGCAGCTTCTTCAATATCCGAAGGCGCTTCTTATCGCAGGAGGGATCCTGGTTCTGCTGGCTGTTTTTGGACTTCCTTTCTTACCAATTCTCATTGTGACCGGATTGCTGGTGGGGTTGGGGATGACCCTCGACCGCTCCTTCCGGGAGGCCAGGATTCAGGAGGAAGAGAAGGAGCGCAGCCGGGAGCTGGAAGAGAGCAAGAAACCGGAGCACACCTTTTCTCTCGTCCAGGTTGACCCGCTGGAAATAGAGCTCGGTTATAATCTGGTTCCCCTCGTGGACGCGGAGCAGGGAGGGGATCTGCTGGACCGGATCGTATCAATCAGGCGCCAGATAGCTCTGGAACTCGGCTTCGTGGTGCCGCCGGTGCGACTGCGGGACAATATGCAGCTGAGCCCCAACCATTATGTTATTAAAGTCAAAGGGGTAGAAGTGGGGAGCGGGGATTTGATGTTGGATCACTACCTGGTTTTGGGTCCAGGTGTTCAGGAAAAGCTGGAGGGGCTCAAGACGAAGGAGCCCACCTTCGGTCTGCCTGCTTTGTGGGTCCGCGGACACCGCCGTGAAGAGGCGGAACTGGCCGGTTTTACGGTAGTCGATCCGACATCGGTGCTGGCCACCCACCTGACCGAAGTTATTAAGAAGCATGCTCACCAAATAATCAGCCGACAGGATGTTCAAAATCTCCTGGACTATGTTAAAAAAACCCATCCTGCCGTTGTTAACGAGCTTTATCCCGATTTGCTGAGTTTGGGGGAGATCCAGAGGGTGCTCGCCAATCTCCTGCAGGAGCGGGTTTCCATCAGGGACCTGGTGACCATCCTGGAAACTTTAGCCGATAATGCGCGGTCGACCAGGGATACCGATGTGCTGACAGAACAGGTGCGCCAGGCTCTGGGAAGGCAGATTGTCGTCCAGCATCTGGAAGGGGAGAAGCTCTATGTTTTGACCTTGGAACCGGAACTGGAGAAGAGTTTGAAGGAGGGAATTCAAAAAACAGAGCAGGGTTCCTATCTGGTTTTGGAGCCCCAGAAGGCCCAGCGCATCCTGGAGAGATTGCGGGAGGCCGCTAAGAGGGTTATGGAGGCGGGCCATCAGCCCATCGTCCTCTGCGCCCCCATAGTGAGACTGCACTTAAAGCGTTTGGCCGAAAGACTGATACCTGGGCTTGCCGTTCTGTCTTTCAATGAAATTCCACCGAACATCCAAGTAGAATCGCTGGGGATGGTGAGTATTCTTGAAAATTAGGCGTTTTGTAGCAGATGATATGCAGCAGGCGCTGAGCCAAGTCAAGCATACATTCGGCAAGGATGCCCTGATTTTGCAGACAAGAAAGTACCGCCGGGGCGGTTTCTTGGGTTTTTTCGGCCGGGAGATGGTGGAGGTGACCGCTGCCGTTGCCGATGATGATGAGATGAACGGGCGGACGGCGCCGTTTTCTAAAGAGCCGGTCAGGAGGGCGGTAGAGCCGGTAGAGAGGGCACCTCTTTACAGAAATTATCCGGCAAAGGATGAGGTTGATGATGATTTAGATGTGAAAGAGGAGTTAAGGGATATCAAGTTGATCCTCGGAAAGATGCTTTCAGAACTGGAAACAACCGGAGCAGAGGAAAGCGGCACTTATCCGGGACCTTTTCAGCAAATTTACCGCCAACTGAGGGCCAACGAAGTGGAGGAGAGGCTGGCCCGCAGGATCATCAATGAAGCAATGGAGCGCCTGCACCCCTCCAGCTGGGGGGAGGAAGCGGCTCTCTCCGCGGTCGAAGAAAGCATAGCGAAACGCCTTCTCCGTCCCCGCCCTATTGCTTTTAACAAAGAGAATGAGAAGAAAAGGGTCGTTTTGGTGGGCCCCACCGGTGTTGGCAAGACAACCACCATCGCCAAGCTGGCAGCCATCTTTTCCATTCTGGAAAAGAAAAAAGTGGCTTTGGCGACTGTGGATACTTACCGCGTGGCTGCCGTCGACCAGCTGCAAACTTATGCCGATATCATTGCTCTACCTCTGGAAGTGACCTACAGCCCCAAAGAACTGCAGCAGGCTCTCGCAAAACACGATGATAAGGATCTGGTTCTCATCGATACCGCAGGGAGAAGCCCTCTTGATGAAATGGCCATGACGGAATTAAAGGCTTTTCTGGACCCCTGCCCGAAGCTGGATATCTTTCTCGTCGTGGGAGCGAACACGAAGCAAGCCGATCTGTTGGAGACGATTAAAAGATTCTCGGATCTTCCTGTCAAGCAGTTGATATTTACCAAACTCGATGAAACCCAAAGGCATGGTGTTATTCTCAACGTTGTCAACAGAATGCGCAAAGGGTTGGCCTATGTCACTACCGGACAAAGGGTGCCGGATGATATTGCCGTGCCTGATCCTCTGCAACTCGCAAGATTGATAATGAAGGTGAGTGATCTTGAACGACCAGGCCGAAAGGTTAAGATTCCTGGCCAGAACCCTACAGGATCAAGTCCGCAGCCAGGTTTTTGAAGCCGTTCAGAACTGCCGGGTGATCGCGGTCACCAGTGGAAAAGGGGGAGTGGGGAAAACAAATCTGGCACTGGGACTGGCTCTCGCCCTGGCGAAAGCAAAATACCGCGTGCTGCTGTGGGACGCCGATCTCGGACTGGCCAATGTGGACATTATACTGGGGATCGTGCCGAAATACAATTTAACCCATGTCTTGAAAGGGGAAAGGTCGATCAGGGAGGTATTGATCGAAGGACCTGCCGGCCTCCGGGTAATACCGGGTGGTTCGGGGATCGAGGAGATCGCCAATGTTGAACCCTTGGTCCTGACAAAAATCCTCCGGGAAATGGCCGCTCTGGACAGCAAGCTGGATTATTTGTTTATTGACACCGGTGCCGGTATTACCAGGCAGGTTCTGGCCGTTGCTTTGGCGGCGACAGAGGTGATGTTGGTGACAACACCAGAACCTACTGCTTTGACCGATGCCTACGGGATGATTAAAGTGCTGAAGAACCACCGCGGGGCGCACCGAATTAAACTGATCGTTAATATGGCGAAGAATGAGCGCGAGGGGGAGGCCGCAGCTGAGAAGCTTGTTCGTGTGGCGAGGCAATTCCTCGGTGTGGAACTAAAAGTCGTGGGGTATGTTCCGTACGACCGGGCGGTTCCGGATGCAGTTAAAAAAAACCAGCATTATTATCTGGCCTCTCCTCATGCTCCGGCGTCCCTCAGCACTTTAAAAATCGCTTCTTCTCTCGGAAAAATCAAAAAGGACGGCAACTCCGGACTGAAAGATTTTGTGGAACAGGTTGTCTCCTTTTTGCAGAAAAAACCCAGAGAAGGGTGAAATGGATTGACGGAAGCGGAATTGAGAATCAACAAAAGGGTCGTGATCAAGGTATCTCAAAAGGGTGCCTATAGTGGATGCTATCCCAGCAGGGTTGAGGACATCTCTCCGAACCGGATCGTTTTGGCTGCTCCGCTGAAAGGCCAAAAAACGGTTCCGTTAGAGGAGGGGGAGGTAATTACCGTTGAATACTGTGGAAGTTCGGCAGTATACAGCTTTACAACCCGGATTGTCGGCACGGGTAAGGGCCATCTTCCCACGATCACGGTGGAGTCCCCGCAGATGATCAGGCGCCGGCAGCGGCGCAGTTTCCTGCGGATGAAGGCAAGAATTCCCGTGACTTTAACTCCGGTGAGTACCGGCGGCAATCTTTCTCCTCCTCCAATTTATCAGATGGAGACTGTCGATATCAGCGGTGGTGGATTGATGCTGAAATCGCCCCTCCCTTTTCCGGAAGGGGAGAGCCTGGAGCTGGAGGTTTCACTGCCGCAGAGAGGGGTAGTTGAGGCTTTAGGAAAGGTTGTCCGGGTAGAGATGAAAAAGGGAGGGAGTTCTCCCTGTTATATGCTGGGGATCGAGTTCACGGTTATTAAGGAAGCGGAACGCCAGAAAATCGTTTCTTATGTTTATGAGCTGCAGCGCCGGATGCATAAACGGCGCATCTATTAGGAGGGTATCGGGATTATTAACACGATCAGGGTGCTTGTTGTCGATGACTCTGCTTTTATGAGAAAAATCATCTCTGACATGCTGGCGTCAGATCCGGCCATTGAGGTGGTCGGGACGGCTGCCAATGGTGCCGTGGCTCTGAAGCAAATTGCCGCTTTAGAGCCCGATGTGATTACGCTGGATGTGGAAATGCCGGTATTGGACGGGCTGCAGGCCCTGGAAAAGATCATGCAAGAGAAGCCCCTCCCCGTCGTGATGTTAAGCAGTTTTACGGAGGCCGGCGCGGAAACAACGATTAAAGCCCTGCAAAAAGGAGCTGTGGATTTTGTTGCCAAACCCTCGGGAACAACCCCGGTTGATTTGGAAAAGTTGCGGAGCAACCTCATAAGTAAGGTAAAAATCGCCTCCCAGGTGAAGGTCTCTTCTCGGCTGACGGGCTGGGGTGGGCTGCGACTGTTTAAACCGACGGGGAAAAGGAGGAGCGATCAGCTGCCTAAAAAGCTGGTGCTTGTAGGGGCGTCAACGGGTGGGCCAAAAGCCTTGAATGAGCTTTTGTCGAGACTGCCAGACGGTCTCCCCGCTGCTTTCCTTGTTGTGCAACACATGCCCGCCGGTTTTACCCGTTCCCTGGCGGAAAGGCTCGATCAAAATTCGCAGCTGCGGGTAAAAGAGGCGGAGGACGAAGAGAGGGTTGTGGCCGGAACGGTCTATATTGCACCCGGTGGTTATCACCTCCGGGTAGAGCAGCCGCTGGCGGCTGGAAGTGAGCTGCGACTGCATTTGAAGAAGGGTGAACCGGTCAACGGTCACCGGCCCTCGGTCGATGTTCTGATGCTGTCAGCGGCAAAATTGAAAGGGTTCGATTTAATAGGTGTCATTCTGACCGGAATGGGGCACGACGGTTGTCAGGGGATGAGGGCATTGAAAGAAACGGGAGCGCGGACGATCGCGGAAGCCAGGGACACAGCTGTCGTCTATGGGATGCCCAGGGCTGTTGTGGAAGCTCAGCTGGCCGATCGGGTTCTGCCGCTTCCTTTTATAGCCTCTGAGATAATCCGCATGACCAATGAGAAATGAGATGGAGCGAAGAGGAGGGGTTTCAGATGGATCTATCCCATTACATAGATCTTTTTATCGCCGAGGCCAATGAACACCTGGAGTCGCTCAACAATAACCTTCTGCAGCTGGAAAAAAATCCGGACGATACCGGCATCTTGAACGAGATTTTTCGAACTGCGCATACCCTCAAGGGTATGGCTGCAACTATGGGGTTTGAAAGGATCACTTCCCTCAGCCATGAGATGGAAAATGCTCTGGCGCTTTTTAAAAACGGCAAGCTGGCTGTTACTCCGGAGGTAATTGATCTGCTTTTAAAGTGCCTCGACAACCTGGCAGAGATGCTGAAGGGAGTGGAGGAGAGGAGAGAAGACACGGGGTTTTCTCCCGAACTGCTGACGGCGCTGCGGGAAATTGCTGCCAGCGGTGAGGCTGCTCCGTCCTTTTCGCAAGAGGGTTCTGCTTCGGAAGGGGAAATGGAATTCAATGAGTATGAAAAGAGCGTTTTGAACTCAGCCAGACAAAGCGATTACATTCCATACCGAATTAAGATCGATCTGGCTCCGGAAACGGTTATGAAGTCGGTGCGTGCCTACATGGTGTTTCGCTGTCTGGAGGACTTCGGGCAGATCATCAAGTGCCTGCCTCCGGTTCAGGATTTGGAAGAGGAAAAGTTTGATAACAGTTTTCAAGTTGTGCTCGTTTCTCGTCACGAGGAAAGGGAAATAATTGAGGCCCTGGAAGGAATATCGGAGGTTAGAGTGGGGACCATTGAGAGGCTTACGGGGGATGATTCTTGTGGCGCCTCCAAAACGGAAGATGCCGGCAATAAGCGCTTGAGCGGAGCACCCTCTGTGTCGGTCAGAAGTGGTCAAAACAGTTCCCAAGACAACTTTACCTCCCACTCCCTGCATTTGAAAACCGTCCGCGTGGAGAGCGAGCGCCTTGACGATCTCATGAACCTGGTGGGGGAACTGGTGATCAATAAAACAAGGCTGGAACAGATCGGTTCAACCCATCACCTGACCGACTTGCTGGATGCCATCGAGCAGATGGGAAGGTTGATCGCGGACCTGCAGACAATTGTGATGAAGGTGCGGATGGTTCCTGTCGGGCAGGTTTTTAACCGCTTCCCCAGAATGGTGCGCGACCTCAGCCGTGAGCTGAATAAGGATGTCAGTTTTATTATGGAAGGGGAAGAGACCGAGCTGGACCGGACCTTAATCGATGAAATAGGGGAACCCCTGGTACACCTGATCAGAAATGCCCTCGACCACGGGATCGAGACGATAGAGGAGAGGACTGCTAAGGGTAAGCCGGCAACCGCTCTGCTGCGCTTGGCCGCCCGGCAGGAGGGCAACAATGTCATTATTGAGGTGGAGGACGACGGGGCCGGTATGGATCTTGGTGCCATCCGGGAAAAGGCGGTGAGTAAAGGGTTCTTAACACCTAAAGAAGCCGAATTGCTTGGTGATAAAGAGGTGTTGAACGTTATCTTCCAGCCGGGATTCAGCACCTGTGATGCTGTCAACGACATATCTGGCCGGGGCGTGGGGATGGATGTCGTAAAATCTAAGATCGAATCCCTCAACGGTCATGTGGATATTGAGACCAGAAAGGGCAGAGGCACCAAAGTGAAGATTGTACTCCCTTTAACTCTGGCCATCATCCAGGCGCTCCTGGTAACTGTAGGAGAAGAACACTATGCCATACCCTTGAATTACATAGATGAAACAACCTTTATCTTCCCGGATCAGATAAAAAAGGTTCAGAATCAGGAAGTTATGCTTCTGCGCGGCAGTGTTCTCCCCCTGATCAGGCTTGACCAGAGGCTAGATGTTCCTGTTGTGAAGAAAACTGCCGAGGATGAGCTGTATGTAGTAGTGGTACGCAAAGAGGAGCGGCGCGTTGGGCTGATAGTCGATCATCTCATAGGGCAGCAGGAAATTGTCATAAAGTCGCTAGGCAGTTTGCTTGCGGGCATTCCTGGTATTGCCGGTGCTACAATCCTGGGGAACGGCCAGGTCTCCGTGATTCTTGATATAGACAGCCTGATCTGAAGGATGGTGATCGCCTCTTTTTACCTTGTGCGGCCTGACCGAAGGGGCGATCCGCTAAAGGAGAGAGAGCCTTCGGCGATGCTGGGGGTTAGAAATATCAGACAGGGGGTTGGGAAGCTGGACGGGCGGCTTATCCTGAGCCCGTTCCGGCATTCCTGCTCAAAGATCCGGATTTGATTGGAATTTAAGGAGCGGTGATCGAATTGGGATACCCTTTATCGCTGACAGGTGTTCAGTTGGATGCCCTGCGGGAAGTCGGTAATATTGGGGCGGGGAACGCAGCTACAGCACTTTCCCAAATGCTCAATATGCGTGTGGAAATGAGCGTTCCCGAAGTGCAAATGCTTCCGATCAGCCGGGTGGCGGCAACAGTTGGAGGAGCGGACACTTATGTCGCCGGAATCTATCTTCAGATCACCGGTTCGGCTCCGGGCAGCATATTATTTCTGCTGCCGCTGGCCGATGCCCGGCGTCTAGTTCGGGCGCTGTTGAAAGAGAACCTGCGGGATGATTCAATTTGCTTTGGGGAACTGGGATGCTCCGCCTTGGTAGAACTCGGAAACATCATGACCGGTTCCTTTTTGAATGCGCTGGGGATGTTCACCTCTCTGAAGTACATTCCAACTGTACCTTCCCTGTGCCTGGATATGGTCGGAGCGATCTTGGGGAGCGTTCTGCATTCACATGGGGTGGACAGCGATACCGTTTTTTTCATCAAAACTGATTTTCGTTATCAGGGAGACTGTGGAGTGGGCTACCTGTTTTTTTTACCTGAGGCTGAGGCTTTAGTAGAGATCCTCAATTCGCTAGGGGTGTTTAAGTAGTTGAACAATTGCATCAATGTCGAAATTGCCGAAATGAAAATTGCCAGAGCCCCCATCAACCTAATCAGCATTGGGATCGGATCATGTGTCGGCGTCTGTCTTTACGATCCGGTGGCCAGATTAGGCGGACTGGCCCATATTCTGCTTCCCGATTCCCGTCAGTCGCGAAATCCGGAAAATAAGGCGAAATTTGCTGATACGGCCATTCCTGCTCTGCTTGCCGATATGGTTGCGGCGGGGGCCATAAAAAGCAGAATCGTTGCCAAAATTGCCGGCGGGGCTCAGATGTTTGCCTTTGCTCAGGCTTTGGATTATATGCGTATCGGGGAGCGCAATGTAGAGGCCGCAATCGAAGCTCTCCGCAAAGCCGGGATACCTTTAATTGCCCGGGACACGGGTAGCAATTATGGTCGCAGCATCAGGTTCAGCACCCTCACGGGAAAGGTTTACATAAAAACAATTGCTCACGGTGAAAAGGTGATATGAACCAAAAATGGGTTTTGCTACCTTCTTATACGGCGTTTTGTGTGTTTGACGGCCATGGTAAAGGGGCTGTCACTGCCTGTAGCCCTGGGGAGAGGCGCTTTCTCAAGCCTGGTTCTTTTTATCGTCCTTATCCTGTTCCATTTGGGCTGGAAGGCTTGCCCATCCAAAGAAGAAAGAAAAGGGGATGCTTTAACCGACCGCCCGAGACCCGACCTGCAGATCGAATATGATTTAATCGAAAAGTTGGAAAACGATCCCGCTTGTAGCGCTGAATTGCTTAAAAAGATATCCGGTGAACCTCAGGTGGGAGAATGATGGGTGAAAAATCTTTAGACCAGCAGGAAATAAATTTGCTCTGGCAGGAATACAAAAAGAAAAAGGATATGCAAGCCCGGGAGAAGCTGATCCTCCACTATACTTCCCTTGTCTGGTATGTTGCCGGGCGCCTCGCCGTTGGCCTGCAGGGTTACTTTGAGTTTGATGACATCATCAGCGCCGGTATTTGCGGGCTGATCAACGCGGTGGACCGGTTTAATCCCGATTTGGGGTATAAATTCGAGACATTTGCTATTGCCCGGATCCGGGGTGCGATTATCGACTGGTTGCGTTCTTTGAACTGGATGCCGCAGTCGCTGCAGAGGAAGTCCCGGGAGTTGGAGAATGCCCTGGTGTATCTGGAGCAGAAGCTGGGCAGGCATCCCGAGGATGAGGAAGTTGCCGATTATTTGGGAATCACGCTGGAGCAGTTTCAGCAACTGGTACAACGGGTTGCTCCGATAACTCTGGTTTCTTTAGAAGACTACTGTCATGTTCCAGGTGAAGGGGGTGATGAACCCTGCCTGTTGCAGGAAGGCATCCCCGACCCCCAGGCAACAGACCCCGCCAGGAGTTTGGAGTTTCAAGAGGTGAAAAAAACCCTGGCCGAGGCCATTGCCAGGCTCCCGGAGAAGGAGAAGCTGGTAATAACGCTTTACTATTATGAAGGCCTGACTTTGAAGGAAATCGGCAAGGTTCTGGACGTTTCGGAGTCCAGGGTGTCCCAGTTGCATACAAAAGCGGTTTTAAGGCTGCGGGGCCGGCTAGGGAGGAGGAAAAAGGATTTAATAGGTTAGGCGGGGCAGAAAACCTTTCAGGAGGCAGGAAAAGAAGGGCGGAGGGAGAAATAATTATTGATGGGGGGGTTGGGAATGACGGAGGTCCTGCCCGAGGCTGAAGGCTGGAACGCTGTGCGGAGCCTTGAGTTGACTGCGGATGGGATTTTTTTGACCGTTTTTCCCGCTCGGGAAGAAGGGAGAAAGGAAATTTTTACCCTTTTAAAAAAGGAGCTAACGGGGCGAGGTCTGAGACAGATCAACTGGGGGGAAGTCGAAAGGGCGTTTCGCAGGCAGTGTGCAAAGATGAAGATCGCCCCTCCGCAGCCTCTGTCCAAAAACGGATTAGTCCTCATTGAGTTGAGCTCTGATGAAATGGAGGCATATGCTTATGCATTCCCCCCGCTGGATGACGGCACACCTCTGACACTTGGTCAGATATATGCCGCGATCGAAAAGGCGGGAATTAACTACGGTTTGGATGATGAAGCGATCAGGTCACTGATCGGGATGAGGTATCCACAGTTAAGGGTTATAGCGCGGGGCAAGGCCGCCAGGGAAGGACGGGATGCCACTATTGAGTACTGTGTTCCGATCTCCCGCCCGTTTCTCACACCTAAGGAGTTGGAAAACGGCAGGGTTGACTTCTACAACTTGAACCTCGTTTATAATGTCAATAAAGGACAGGTGCTGGCCAGAAAAACCCCTTCGCTGCCGGGTGAAAGAGGCATGACGGTGACGGGTAAAACGATCAAACCGCACCCCGGTAAAGATATTCCCCTTCTTCCCGGCAGGAATACAGAAGTTATTGAGGAAGGCTGCACCCTCGTGGCGCAAGCCCCGGGACACGCTGTATTGGAGGGGGGCCGGATTCATGTTCTGCCCGTCTATGTTGTTGCCGGGGACGTGGATTTTTCCACGGGGAATATCAATTTTATCGGCAGCGTCCGCATCAACGGAAGTGTGAAGATGGGGTTCCATGTGCAGGCCGCAGGAGATGTGGAAGTTCGGCAGGCAGTCGAAGGAGGGATAGTTAAGGCGGGAGGAAATGTTTTTGTAAAGGAGGGGATTCGCGGGATAGGAAAAGGGCGTATCTCCGCAGGAGGGAGTGTTTATGCCAGGTATCTGGAGAATGCTTATGTTGAGGCCGGTCAGGATGTGATTATCGGTGAATCGGTCATGCAGAGCACTATTTCTGCAGGTGGAAAAGTGATAGTGAGAGGGAAGAGTGGGCAGCTGGTGGGCGGCTTCTGCTGCGCCGGGCGAGGGATTGAAGCTAAGAGTGTCGGTTCTCAGCTGGAGGTAGCTACTCTACTGCAGGTTGGGATAAAACCGGATTTAATGGCAGAGATGAAGGCGATTATCCAGAAGGAAGCCGAAGTTAAAGCGCAGCTTGAGAGAATAACAAACACATTACAGCGGCTGCCGAATGCACAGGCATCCAGGGAGAGGAAATTATCTGTTCAAGAAAAAATATTTTCGCGCAATTTGAGAGAGGCGCAGCAAAGACTACAAAGGCAGATACAGGAAATAGAAACGGAAAGAGAAGAGCTTTCGAGAAAAGTCAGGAGCCTGGCGGAAGGAAGGGTAAAGGTTCAAAACTACATCTATCCAGGAGTAACGATAAAAATCGGGGAGTTAAGCTACTATGTGAGGGATAAAATGCAGCATGTTGTTTTTCTGCAGGAAGGTGATGAAATAGCAATTTTGCCTTACTGCTGAGTGGGAGCCGCAGGAGATGCTCATTTGCTTGGCCTGTCACGGCATTATGTGAGTCCGAAAGACTGTGTCCTACCGGGTAAGAGAAACGGAAGGCGCAGGAGGGTTTGTGATGACCTTAAAGGCGCTTGATCTTCAGGTCCTGTTTCCGAAAATTCAAGAGGTCGGACGGATCCAGCAGGTTCTGCAGGGAAACGAGCTGGCTCAACAGCAGAGTTTTGCTGCCCATTTTCTTCAATATGCTGAAGCCGCTCAAAGGAAAATACAGCGTACCCCTCAAGCAAGGGAGGGGTTGATCAGAGGCAGAAAAAGGAACGGCGATTCCCCTGCCCAGGAATCCGGGCAAAGAGCTGCCCGGGAAAAAGAAAGGCCGGATCACGATCTCGATCAAGGCCTGGAACAGATGCCCTCACCGGGTCACATTATCGATCTAAAAATATAGGTTAGAGGTGTTGGACACAAATGGAGCCTATTCTTGTCGTTTTATCACTGCTAACTCTTTGTGTGATTTGCCTTGTGTTCCTTATTGTTTGGCGAGACCGCCGCGACCTAAAGCATCGGCAGCTTACCAGGGATATATCCAGGCTGGAAGAGATTGTTGCCGAGGCTGCCCAACATAAAAAGGACATGGCGGAAATGCTGTCCGCTGCTAAAAGACAAACAGAACAGGCAGTTTCACGGATGGATAATCAGTTAAAGCAGGTGCGGGAATCGGTTGCTTCCCTGGAACAGCACCTCCGTAACAATCGCAATAATAAGGAGAGGGGTAAGGAAAAAGCCTCAAAGACTCAGGGAAGAGGAAAATCGCGTTCTGGCAACCCGAAACAAAAGGAGCGGGCTGCAGCAAAGGCCGATAAGGTTCCCAAAATCGATGATGGGGAGAAATACGCCAAGCTGGTGGAACTCGCCGAACAGGGGTTGAGCACCCAGGAAATCGCGAAACAACTAAACCTGGGTTATGATGAAGTAGAACTGGTTCTTGAGCTTAAAAGAAAGAACATAAGTTAGGATGCTACGGCGCCTTATTGCGAGGCGCCTTTTAGTTCCCCCACATTGCCTGTCGAGCCGAGTGGGAACAAAACCCACGCTGCCTAACCAGGAGCCGGACAGAACGACAGGGTAGTACGAGAGGGGGGACCTGTCCTTAGAGACGAGATCTGCCGGCATCCGAAGTTGAGACCGGGAACGCGTGGTGGGGTCGGGTACTACCTGCCAGATTTCCGCCTTTTTTGTTGCTTGCAATCGATCATATGTGTTATACTATCGGTTGGCAAAAACACACGCCGCTAGCAGTGGGATGGTGGTCCCCTTGATGGGGTCCATCCTGCTATGAATGGCGGTGGAGGAAAAACCAAAGGAGGATCTCAATGGCAATAATATCCATGAAGCAGCTGCTGGAAGCAGGGGTACACTTCGGACACCAGACTAGGCGCTGGAATCCTAAAATGGCTCCCTACATCTTTACAGAGCGGAACGGAATCTACATCATCGATCTCCAGAAGACGGTCAAGAAAATGGAGGAGGCTTACAACTTCATCAAAGAAGTGGTAAGCGAGGGAAAAAGCGTGCTTTTCGTGGGGACCAAAAAACAGGCCCAGGATTCTGTCAGAGAAGAAGCAGAAAGATGTGGAATGTTTTATGTGAATGTAAGATGGCTGGGGGGAATGCTCACCAATTTCCAGACCATAAGAAAACGGATTGAGCGGCTGCGTGAGCTCGAAAAGATGGAGGAGACGGGGCATTTTGAACTGCTTCCCAAAAAAGAGGTTACCAAACTCCAGGCGGAAAAGGAAAAGCTGCTTCGCTTTTTGGGGGGAATTAAGGATATGGATGAACTTCCGGGGGCGCTCTTTATTGTCGATACCCGGAAGGAGCATATTGCTGTTTGTGAAGCCAGAAAACTGGGAATACCTACAGTAGGGATAGTCGATACAAACTGCGACCCGGATGAAATCGATTATGTTATTCCCGGCAATGATGATGCAATCAGAGCTGTGCGCCTGTTAACTTCCAAAATTGCCGATGCTGTTCTCGAAGCCAAGCAGGGAGAACAGGACCAAGAACATGACCAAGAACAGGAGCAAGAACAGGAACAAGAGTTAACCGATCAAGTTTAAGAGGGAAGTGGAGGGATTTCTTTGATAAAGGCTGAACAGGTTAAAGAGTTGCGTGAGCGCACAGGTGCCGGAATGATGGACTGTAAGAAAGCCCTTACGGAAACAAACGGAGACCTGGAGAAGGCGATTATTTACCTGCGCGAACACGGCCTTGCGGCGGCGGCTAAGAAGGCGGGAAGGGCGACCAAAGACGGAAAGATTGAAGCCTATATCCATGCTGGGGGGAAGCTGGGCGTCCTCATTGAGGTCAACTGTGAGACCGATTTTGTCGCTAAAACAGAAGATTACCAGCACCTCTGCCGGGAACTGGCAATGCAGGTGGCTGCGGCCAACCCTCTCTTTGTAGACCGTCAAGACGTGCCGCCAGAGCGAATTGAGAATGAAAAAAAGATTTATGAAACTCAGGCCAGAAACGAGGGGAAACCCGAAAAGGTAATTGAGAAGATTGTATCCGGAAGGCTGGAGAAGTTCTACCAGGAGGTTTGCCTTCTCGATCAGCCTTACATCAGGGATCCAGACCGCACCGTTAGGGAACTCATTAATGAGTACATCGCTAAGTTAGGGGAAAATATCGTTGTTCGCCGTTTTTGCCGCTTCCGTTTGGGCGAAGAAGGGTAAAATCTGATCCAGAGAAAGGATTTTACGCTTCAACGTAGAATGAATTTTTGAGAACAGGAGGTTTTCTTTTGGAAACCCCTAAATACCGAAGAATTGTATTGAAACTGAGCGGAGAGGCCCTCGCCGGAGAGAAGGGGTTCGGTATCGACCACGATATACTAAAAGCAATTTCCCTAGAGGTCAAAGAAATTAGAGACAGGGGAGTTCAAGTCGCCATTGTTGTAGGTGGCGGCAACATCTGGCGAGGGGTAACTGGAAGCGCCAGAGGTATGGACCGGGCGACTGCCGATTATATGGGAATGCTGGCAACGGTAATCAATGCCCTGGCAATGCAGGATGCCCTTGAGAAGCAGGGTGTCGATACGAGGGTGCAAACGGCGATTGAGATGAGGCAGGTGGCCGAACCCTATATCAGGCGGCGGGCGATACGCCATCTGGAGAAGGGGCGTGTGGTGATTCTGGCAGGGGGAACGGGCAACCCCTTTTTCTCTACCGACACCACTGCTGCTCTCCGGGCGGCCGAGATTGAGGCCGAGGTTATTTTGATGGCAAAGAATGTTGATGGTGTTTACGATTCGGATCCCCGCACCAACCCTGCAGCGCAGAAATATAAAGAGCTGGAATATCTTGATGTTTTAAATAAGGGTTTGGGGGTGATGGATTCGACGGCTGCCTCCCTTTGTATGGACAATAAGATCCCCCTGGTGGTATTCGGGATTAGGGAGAGAGGGAATATCTTAAAGGCAGTGATGGGCGATCAGATCGGTACTGTAGTTGGGAGGGATAATAGTGAGTGATGATACGCTAAAGCAGGCGGAAATGAAAATGAAGAAGACGGTTGATCTTCTGGTTAAGGATCTGGCCACATTGCGTGCCGGAAGGGCAACACCTGCTTTGCTCGACAAGGTTTATGCCGATTACTACGGAACACCGACGCCGATCAATCAAATGGCAACCATTTCCGTTCCAGAACCTCGTCTCCTGGTGATACAGCCGTGGGACCGCAATATGTTATCGCAGATCGAAAAGGCAATTTTAAAATCCGACCTGGGAATCACTCCCGTCAGTGACGGCAATGTTATCAGGCTCAACATACCCCCCTTAACTCAGGAAAAACGAAAAGACCTTGTCAAGATTATCAACAAAAAAGCTGAAGAAGGGCGGATTGCCATCAGGAATTTGAGGCGTGAGGCTAATGAACGAGTGAAGGCCGCCGAGAAAAAAGGAGAGCTCTCTGAAGATGAGGCCAGGAGATATCTGGATGAAGTTCAAAAGCTGACGGACAAGTATATCGATAAGATCGACCAGATTGCCGAATCCAAGGAAAAAGAGATAATGGAGTTATGAGGTGGGATGATCCCTTTGCGGGAAATGGCTGCAGGCAGCGCGCCTGAGTTACCCGATGTAGTAGGTTTTCTATATGAAGAAGGGCTGGAGATTTTGCAGGGGGCGGGATACCTGGTGGAAGCAGCTTTTGTTCATTTGGATTCGGGCAAGCGGGCCAGGATTTTGCGGCAGAGGCTGAAAGAAGGGAGAACCGTCGAGTTAATCGTTGGGTGTGAGTTTTATGATGATCCAGCACTGAAATAAGGGGGTGAATATAGTGGGATACAGAATCACTGATAAGTGTGAGGCCTGCGGGAGCTGCATGGATGAATGCCCGAATGATGCAATTATGGAAGTTGATGGCGTATATAAAATAGATCCGGAAAAATGCGAAGATTGCGGAACTTGCATTGATGTTTGCCCGAATGACGCAATTGTTGAAGAATGACAGAAATCGACAGGTTCCCCCTCTAAGAGGGGGTTTTTCTTAATATGAAGAAACAGGGGCGACAGGTTCTGATGGGTTTTTTTTATCTCGAAAAGATCTTTGGTAAGCAAAGAGCACGAAAGCTTCGAAAGAAACTGGACAGGTCGCGTTTGCCAAAGCATGTTGCTATCATTATGGACGGCAACGGCCGTTGGGCACAAAGGCGGGGATTACCGCGTGCCCTGGGACACCGCGCTGGGATGGAGTCACTGCGCACAGTCGTGGAGCTTTGCCTGGAACTAGGGATACAAGTGCTAACAGTTTACGCTTTTTCGACGGAAAACTGGAAAAGGCCTCAGGAGGAGGTCAAACTCCTCATGGATTTATTACATGAATATATTCAGAATGAGCTTGATGAGCTGCACCATCAAGGGGTGCAGGTAAGGGCTGTCGGTCGGCTGAACGAACTGCCGTCCCGTGCCTGGCAGGAAGTGGTCAGAGCAATGAAGGTAACTGCCGCCAACAGCAAAATGACGTTGAATATCGCTTTGAATTACGGCGGCAGGGGGGAAATTGTCGACGCAACGAGGCGGATCGCCGAGCTGGCTCGGAAAGGGAAACTTCATCCTGAGGAAATTACCGAAAACCTCTTTCAAGAGCATCTCTATGCCGCAGATCTTCCCGATCCTGATCTCTTGATAAGACCAGCCGGAGAGCTGCGGGTGAGCAATTTCCTTCTTTGGCAGATAGCCTATACTGAATTTTACTTCACCCGGGTCAACTGGCCGGACTTTCGGGAAGAGGAATTCTTGCTGGCTTTGATTTCGTATCAAAATCGGAAGCGCCGTTTTGGAGGGCTTTGAGGAGGAGTCGCTGCTCTTGCTCCGGGAAAGAGTTATCAGCACCATCATCGGCATACCCGTTATTTTCTATTTGGTTTATGAAGGAAAAATCCTCTTCCTCTTGTTTATTATAGTTCTGGCAATTCTCGCCCAGTATGAGTTAAACCGGATCTTTGCCGGAATGGGTTATCGTATCCCCCGATTTTTGCCGGTAAGCGGCAGTGTCCTTTTCCCTTTTCTTGCCTTTTACGCCCCAAATGGACGAGAGAGCAACTATATCCTGGCAGCCGTGACGGTGTTTTTGCTGTTACATCTTATGACCCTGATGTTTCTTTTCCCGAGATACAAGGCAGGAGAAATCGCAGCGTCTTTTTTGGGAGGATGCTACTGCAGCCTCTTATTGAGCTACTTGATTCTGATCAGGAAGATGGATGGATACGGTTTTCATTATCTCTTGATGGTTTTCATTCTTACCTGGTGCTGTGACATTGGGGCTTACATAAGCGGTCGCCTGCGAGGGCGAAAGGCATTATGCCCTCTTGTAAGCCCGGGGAAGACCCTGGAGGGTGCTGTAGGGGGATTGTTTTTCTGTGTTCTTGCGGCCGTCTCGTATCACTATTTTTATCCACATCTCTTCTCCTATCCGCTGATGATCCTGATCGGCGTAATCATCGGGGGCGCTGTGGAAATAGGTGACCTGGTGGAATCATCCCTAAAACGGCTGGGAAAGATTAAGGATTCCGGGGATCTCATTCCGGGACACGGGGGGGTTCTGGACCGCTTCGATGGTCTTCTCTTCAGCGCTCCTGTGGCATATATTTGCATTAAATTGTTATCCTTATAAGAGGTGGAGATTTTGTCCCCTTTGATGGAAAGAGCGTTGCTTCTTTTATTAAGGACCGCTACGATCCTGCTCACCGTTGCGGGGGTCTACTTTTTTGTGCGCTACTTCTGGCCTTTAGTGTCGGGCATGATCGCAACGGGTATCAAGATTATTCTGCCTTTTGTAGTCGCCTATATTGTTGCCGCTGTTCTCAATCCGGTAGTTGTTTATCTGGAAAGACGCCTGCGGTTACCGAGGACACCGGGAACGCTGCTGACGCTGGCAGTTTTCCTTATTATTCTGGGAGGAGCCATTTATCTTCTTTTTTCCAATCTGATCCAAGAGCTCCTCGACCTCTCCCAAAACCTGGGCACTCTCTCTCAAGACCTGAGCAGTTGGAGGTTCAATCTCCTCTTGCAGCAGCTTCAGTTGCTGCTTGCCAGGCTGAATCTTCCAGCCGATTTTATCCGGGAAACGGGGGAAGATCTCCTGGAGATCTTAAAAAACTTTGTGACCGTTTTTTCCAGGCAGATTTTTTATCTGGTCACAGCCCTGCCTCAATACTTTATTTTGCTGGTAGTGACCGTTATCGCCAGTTTCTTTTTCACCAGGGACTACGAGGTGATCAAAACGAATTTTTTTAAATTTGTTCCTGATCACTGGCAGGGAGGAATCAGGCGGGTCGGGAAAGGTTTACATAAAGCATTGTTTGGTTACTTAAAGGCGGAACTTTTGCTTATTAGCATCACCGGGCTGGAGAGTGCAATCGGCCTTACACTGCTGGGAGTGAGGTATGCCCTCCTGGTTGCCCTGCTGGTAGCCATCCTGGATCTGTTGCCGGTCGTAGGCCCTGGTGCCATCTTTATTCCGTGGGGACTCTGGATGATCTTTACAGGCAGTGTACGGTTTGGGATTGGTCTGTTGATCCTTTATGGTATAATTGTCATCGTCAGGCAGATTCTCGAACCGAAGGTGCTCGGTGAGAGCATCGGCCTCTACCCGCTGACGACGTTGATGGCTCTCTATTTTGGAATCTCCCTGCTCGGCTTCTGGGGGCTGATCCTGGGACCAGCCGCGGTTATAGCCTATAAAGCCTTCGTGGATAAGGATTAGAATAGAAATTCGTTCTGGAGAGATGAATAACGACTGCCGGCCTTCAAAAAGGCCAGTGCTCGCCCAATTCTAGAGCTTAAGACTTCTACATGCTGCTAGCCATTAAGGGAGTTGGCAAGATGAAAAAGAATGTTGTTATATTGGGTTCTACCGGCTCGATCGGAAAACAGGCTCTGGAAGTAATAGGGTGGCACCGGGGTTCCCTGCGAGTGTTCGGTCTTGCCGCTTACAGGAATATCGAACTGCTAGAGGAACAGGTGAGGGCGTTTGATGTTCCTTATGCCGCCGTTGGAGAGGAGGCGGCTGCAAAAGTGCTGCAGGAACGCCTGAAGGATGTGAGAACCACCTGTTTGGTGGGAGAAGCCGGCCTGCTGGAACTGGTACGGCATCCCGAAGCCGATCTCGTCCTCGTAGCCGTGAGTGGGACGGCAGGTCTGCGCCCTACCCTGGAAGCCATCTCTCAAAGAAAGCCGGTTGCCCTGGCCAACAAGGAAACGCTGGTTGCCGGTGGGAGTCTGGTTATGAAGGCGGCTTTGGCCAATGGCGTTCCGGTTATTCCTGTAGACAGCGAGCACTCGGCCATCCATCAGTGTCTGAACAATGAGAACAGAAATGATGTGGCAAAATTGATTATTACCGGTTCTGGGGGGCCGTTCAGAGAAGCATCCTTTGAGGAATTGCAGAAGGTGACACCGGAAGCTGCACTGCGCCATCCGACCTGGCAGATGGGCACTAAGATAACCATTGATTCGGCTACCTTGATGAACAAAGGCCTGGAAGTGATTGAGGCCAGATGGCTCTTTGAGGTCGATTACGACAGGATCGAAGTTATAATTCATCCTCAAAGCATTGTTCACAGTCTCGTTGCCTATAAGGATGGTGCTGTTCTGGCTCAGCTTGGATGGCCTGATATGAGGGTACCGATTCAGTATGCCCTTTTTTACCCGGAGCGCAGGAGCAATAACCTGAAGCAGCTCGATCTCGCCAGCGTTAGGAGTTTGACTTTTGAAAAGCCCGATCTCAAACGTTTTCCCTGCTTGCGATTGGCCTACGAAGCTGGTAAAATCGGAGGAACGATGCCTGCGGTTATGAATGCAGCCAATGAAATAGCTGTTTTTTCTTTCCTGAAAGGGGAGATTCCGTTTATGTCGATTTCCGCCGTGATCGCCGAGTGCATGGAGTTGCATATACCTCAAACCGGTGAACCGGACCTTGATGGGATTCTGGCGGCTGACCGCTGGAGCAGAGAGCAGGCGAAAAAAGTAATCAAAGATAGACATGGCGGTTAAATTCGATTCTTAGGAGGTTCCAAGTGTTCATCATTATTGCTGTTTTGATCTTTGCCTTTTTGATAGTTGTTCATGAACTCGGTCATTTTTTGGTTGCCAAAATGGTAGGTATCCAGGTTGATGAGTTCAGCATCGGTTTTGGGCCGAAGCTACTGGGCTACCGCGGCCGGGGGGATACAGTCTACTCCCTGCGCCTCTTGCCCCTGGGCGGATACGTCCGGATGGCGGGCATGGACCCCAAAGAAGATGACCGTATCAACGGCTTTAATAAAAAGCCGCTGAGGGATCGTTTTGCGGTCATCTCCGCCGGTTCGGTGATGAATTTTGTGACCGCTATCTTCCTTTTCTTTTTGACGTTTAGTTTAATAGGAGTTCCTGCGCCCTCGAATTCCAACACCATCGGGGATGTTGTTCCGGGGAGCCCCGCAGCTCAGGCAGGTTTAAGGGCTGGGGACAGGATTGTTATGGTAGACGGCCTTCCGACGCAGAACTGGGAGGATGTTGCGGGCGGCATTAGAAGAGGTGGGCAGCGGGAAATCAGTCTCACTGTGGAGCGCAATGGTGAATCGTTCGCCGTTTTGGTGACCCCTCGTTACGATCCCCAGCTGAATATGGTTCAGATAGGTATCAAGCAGCATATTATCTGGGAAAAACAGGGGTTTCTGCGGGCTGTACAACTGGGGTTGGAACAGGCTATTGGCTTTACCAGGTTGATCATTAACAGCTTGATAGGCCTTGTGACAAAAGCGGTGCCGGCTGATGAGATTGCCGGGCCTGTGGGAATCACCAAAGCCATCGGGGACGCCGCCAGAGAGGGGCCCGGCTATTTGCTGACATTTACGGCTGTCTTAGGAATTAACCTGGCTCTTATCAACCTGCTTCCCATTCCGGCCCTTGACGGGAGCAAACTCATGTTCTTGTTGATCGAGGGCCTGCGGGGGAAGCCGGTTGACCCTGAAAAGGAAAATTTCGTACATCTGATCGGTTTTGCCATTCTGATGGTGCTATTTTTGATCATCACCTATAATGACATCATGCGTATCCTGACTGGGGGTTAATCCCATGTTTGAGCGCCGTAAGACAAAGCAAGTAATGCTGGGGAAGGTGCCGATCGGCGGGGGAGCTCCCATCACGGTCCAAACCATGGCTAAAACAGATACCAGAGACGTCGCCGCGACCGTTGCCCAGATCCGGGAACTGGAGCGCAACGGGTGTGATATCGTGCGCCTTGCTGTGCCCGACAGGGAGGCCGCCCTTGCCTTAAAAAAAATTAAGGAGGAAACTTCGATCCCGTTGGTCGCCGACATTCACTTCGACTACCGGCTGGCCATCCTCGCCCTGGAAAGCGGCGTGGACGGGCTGCGGATCAACCCGGGCAACATCGGTGGCGAAGAAAAGGTCCGCAGTCTCACCAGAGCGGCCAAAGAGAGAAATGTTCCCATTCGCATCGGGGTGAATATGGGTTCCCTCGAAAAAGGGATCCTTTCCCGGTATGGGAGAACCACTGCCGGCTTGGTGGAAAGCGCTCTTTCCCATGTTGCCCTTTTGGAACGGGAGGGTTATGACAACATTGTAATCTCCGTTAAAGCGACGTCTGTTCCTGTTACCATAGCCGCCTACCGGATGCTGGCGGAACGGGTCGCGTACCCCCTGCACCTGGGGGTTACAGAGGCAGGGGGGCCCTGGGCGGGGACCATTAAATCATCCATCGGTATCGGAACACTTTTGGCCGAAGGTATAGGGGATACCATCAGGGTGTCCCTGACCGCTTCACCCCTCGAAGAGGTAAGGGTTGGTTTGCAGATTCTTAAGGCACTTGGGTTGAGGGGGGGAGGAATTGAGCTGATTTCCTGCCCAACCTGCGGCCGCTGTCAGATTGATCTGGGGAGTGTCGCCCGGGCTGTAGAGCAGCGGCTGCCAGCTACAGATGAGGAGTTGCGTGTTGCCATAATGGGGTGTGCTGTCAATGGCCCTGGCGAGGCCAGGGAGGCCGATGTGGGCATTGCGGGTGGGAAAGGGTGCGGTGTCCTTTTTAAGAAAGGTAAAATGATCGGAAAGGTTCCTGAGGACAAGCTGGTAGGGGTGTTGCTTGAGGAAATCAAAAAAATACTGGAGGAAAGGAAGCAGAAGAAATGCGGGTTACACGAATGCTGATTCCCACGCTGCGGGAGGTGCCTGCCGAGGCCGACGCGATCAGCCACCAGCTGTTGCTGCGTGCCGGGATGGTCAGAAGGGTGGCTGCTGGCGTCTACTCACTCCTGCCGCTGGGGAACCGGGTTGTCAAGAAGATCGAGAAGATTGTGAGAGAAGAGATGGAGCGAGCCGGTGGGACCGAATTGCTGTTGCCCATCATTCAACCGGCGGAAGTCTGGCATGAGTCGGGCCGCTGGAATGTCTACGGCCCGGAACTGTTCCGGCTGCAAGATCGCCACGGCAGGGATTTTTGCCTTGGCCCCACCCACGAGGAACTAATTACTACCCTCTTTCGGCAAGAGATCAAATCATACCGCCAGCTGCCCCTTCTTCTCTATCAGATCCAGAATAAATACCGTGATGAAAGGCGGCCGCGCTTCGGCCTGTTGCGAGGCCGTGAGTTCATTATGAAGGATCTCTATTCTTTCGACAGGGACGAAGAAGGCCTAGATATCAGCTACCGCAAAATGTATGAGGCTTACACCCGGGTTTTCAGCAGGTGCGGCCTGGTTTTCCGGGTTGTCGAAGCGGACACCGGGGCTATCGGAGGGACCAATTCTCACGAGTTCATGGTGCTGGCAGATACCGGCGAGGAGGAACTGGTATTCTGCTCTCTCTGCGATTACGCTGCCAATACGGAAAAGGCGCCCTGCCGGCCGCAGGGTGAGCAGGAGGAAGAAGCGAGGCCGTTGCAGCTGGTTGCCACACCTGCGGCGCGCACCGTTGATGATCTGGCCAGTTATCTTGGGGTGGATGCCCGAAAGATCTTGAAGTCCCTCTTTTTCGACGCCGATGGGGAGCCGGTCGTTGTCTTGGTGCGCGGTGACCGCTCCGTCAATGAAACTAAGGTTAAGAATTTTCTCTTGGCCAACAGCCTGGAAATTGCCGATGAAGTAGAAATTCTCAACCGCTACGGTGTGCCGATGGGATTCGCCGGCCCGGTTGGGCTACGAGAGAAGATGCCGGTGAAAATACTCGGGGATGAAGAAGTTAGGGCTCTTTCCAATGCGGTAGCAGGAGCGAACAGGGTGGATTACCATTATCTTAATGTCAATCCCGGCCGCGATTTCGATGTTGATGTTTACGGTGATTTCCGCACGGCGCAAGAGGGGGATCCCTGCCCTCTTTGTGGAGCACCGCTGCAGGTATGCAGGGGGATTGAAGTAGGCCATATTTTTAAGCTGGGAACAAAGTACAGTGAAGCCTTAAAGGCAACCATTATCGATGAGAAGGGAAATGAGGTTCCCGTTGTCATGGGATGTTATGGTATCGGAATAACCAGAACCATGGCTGCAGCCGTGGAGCAAAAACATGACCAGGACGGGATCATCTGGCCTGTTGCTATTGCTCCTTATGAGGTAGTGTTGATGGCGGTCAACCAGGGGGATGCCTTACACGCCCGCTATGCTGAAGAACTGTACCGGGAGTTCCTTCAGGCCGGAATTGATGTTATTTACGACGACCGCCTGGAGAGGCCCGGAGTCAAGTTCAAAGATGCCGATTTGATCGGGTACCCGGCGCGGGTTGTCATCGGTAAGAAGATGGTATCCGAAGGTTTGCTGGAGATCAAATGGCGGGAGACCGGAGAGACGGTATTGAAAAAGAGGAGCGAGGCGGTCGAGTACCTCCGTCAGAAGCTCTCTGCCATGCGGAGCCGGGAAGGAGAATAGTATTGCATAAGCAGCACATATTTTGCTATAATGACATCGAAGAGCCATTAAGCGATCAGGAGGTTGTAGAGAGTGGGTTGAACCCACTCTTTAATATTATTCTATTTATACAGGGGAGATTTTTGTGAAGATGGCTTCGGTGAGTGACAGGGTGACGGATGTGATCATGCCTTTGCTGGCCAGAGAGTCCCTGGAGCTGGTGGATGTGGAGTATAAGAAAGAGGGAGCCGCTTGGTACCTGCGGGTTTTTATTGATAAACCGGGTGGGGTACAGCTTGGAGACTGTGAAAAGGCGAGCCTCCTCATCGGTTCCGAGCTGGACAAACACGACATTATACCCCACCGGTATTACCTGGAGGTGTCCTCACCGGGCGTCGAGAGGCCGCTTAAAAAACCGGAGGATTTCCTTCGTTTTCGCGGCTCTGAAATCGTTGTCCGCACCACCGCCAAATTCGAGGGTAACAAGAACTTTCAAGGCAAGATAGTCGATTATGATGAAGACGACCGGGTGGTTATAGAGACGGCAGACGGCCTGTTAAAGATCCCCCACAGCCTGATATCCAAAGCTAGATTAAAGGTGTTTTAAATTGCAAGCGAGGAGGTGAAGATGTTTGAATCTAGAATTTATCAACGCTCTCAAAGACATCGAAAAAGAAAAGGGAATCAGCAGCGAGGTTCTTTTACAGGCAATAGAGCATGCTTTGCTGACCGCATACAGGAAAAACTTCGGTTCAACTCAGAATGCCCGCATCGAGATACTCAGGGAGACGGGAGAAATTAAGGTTTTTTCCCGAAAAACCGTCGTTTCTGAGGTTACCGATCCGAGGCTGGAAATCTCCGTGGAACAGGCCAGAGAAATCGATCCCGACGCCAAAGAAGGGGATGTCGTAGATGAAGAAGTGACTCCGCAAGAATTTGGGCGCATCGCAGCGCAGGCGGCCAAGCAGGTTGTGGTTCAACAGATCCGTGAAGCAGAGCGGGGTTTGATCTACGAGGAGTTCTTAAGCCGGGAGGGAGATATAGTTACCGGCGTGGTGCGTCGTCAGGAGACCAAAAATGTCTATATCGACCTAGGGCGGGCGGAGGCTTTGCTAGCGCCGGCGGAACAGATTCCGACGGAAAGGTATAACAGAGGGGACAGGATCAAGACTTATGTAACTGAGGTCAAAAAGACCACCAAAGGGCCACAAATATTGGTATCCCGCACTCATCCCGGCCTGTTAAAGAGACTCTTTGAACTTGAGGTTCCGGAGATTTTCGAGGGAATAGTAGAGTTAAAGGCGGTTGCCAGAGAGCCAGGATTGAGGTCCAAGATAGCGGTTTATTCCAAAGATGAAAATGTGGATTCTATCGGCGCTTGTGTGGGACCAAAGGGTATCCGTGTGCAGGCGATCGTCAATGAGTTGAGGGGCGAAAAAATCGACATTATTAAATGGGATAGCGATATCAAGGTGTTTATCGCCAACGCCCTTAGTCCTGCCAAGGTGGTCTCCGTAGAGATTGAGGAAGGGGAGAAGATCGCTCGAGTGGTTGTCCCCGACAATCAGCTTTCCCTGGCAATAGGTAAAGAGGGACAGAATGCCCGTTTGGCGGCTCGTCTTACTGGCTGGAAGATCGATATCAGGAGTGAATCTCAACAGATTGCCTCCTCTGAGGAGGGCAAGGAGGAGGATCCCTCATGCCTAGAGTAAAGAAGGTGCCCAAGCGGATTTGTGTGGCTTGCAGACAGATAAAGGACAAGAAAGAGCTTATTCGTGTGGTGAGAACGCCCGATCGAGCGGTTGAAGTTGACCCTACGGGAAAAAAGTCTGGCCGCGGCGCCTATATCTGCCGGGACTTGAATTGCCTGGAGACAGCTTTGGCCGGCAGGCATTTGCAACGGGCGCTGAATACGGAGCTGCCTTCAGAGGTGATCGAGGGACTAAAACAGATGCTCATGGGTGAGAGCAATTGACGTCTCTTTATTCTCTGCTGGGATTTGCCAAACGAGCGGGGAAACTCCTGTCGGGTATAACAAATTGCCTCCTTGCCCTCAGGAAAGGAAAGGCACATCTTGTGCTGATAGCTGTAGATGCCGGTGTCAGCAAGAGAAAGGTGATTGGAGCCTGTTCATCTTTAAAGGTGCCGTGGCTGGAGTTCGGTTCTAAGGAAACCTTCTGGAAACATTTGGGAAGCCCTTCCTGCTACTGGGCAATTCTATCCAGGGAGCTGGCCAAGAGTTTTCTCGAGAAGTACCAGCAGAGTTATAAAAATAACGAGCGGGGGTGATTCAATGGCAAGAATTCGTGTTCATGAACTGGCCAAGGAATTAAAAATCAATAGCAAAGAGCTGATCGCCCGTTTGCGCCAAATGGGTTACGCGGTTAAAAATCACATGAGCACGCTGGATGAGAGAGATGTGCTCAAAATAAAGAAATCGCTGACAGCTCCGCATATTGAAACCAAGAATGCCAGACAGCCCCAAAAGAAGAGCGCTGACAAAGCGGAGATAAAAGAGAATGACTTTCGCAAACGGGCACTGGCACGAAAAGAGGAACAGCGCCAGAGAAAGGAGCAGAACCAGCGTAAAATCCTGGCGAAAGTGGCAGCACATCCCCACCACAGCCGTGGAAGAAAAAAGCGGAGGGATGCGAGCCGAAATACGGATGAAATGGGTGCGGAGCGGAAGAAGATAGTCATTGGGGATCAGATAACCGTACAGGAGTTGGCCAACATCCTGCATGTCAGCGGCAGTGAAGTGATCACCAAGCTAATCGCACTCGGAGTTATGGCTTCACTCAACCAGCTGATTGACAGTGACACGGCAACACTGGTAGCTGCGGAATTTGGCGTTGATGTAGAGGTACGCGACGATTCTCAGGAGTTGGAGGCGTTGCTTGAAGATGTCCCGGATAAGCCGGAAGATCTGGAGCCAAGGCCACCGGTAATTACCGTGATGGGGCATGTTGACCATGGTAAAACCTCTCTTTTAGATTATATCCGCCACACCAATGTCACGGCAACGGAAGCCGGAGGCATAACTCAGCACATCGGAGCCTATCAGATCGAGGTTAGGGGCAAAAAGATAACATTTCTGGATACACCAGGCCATGAGGCATTTACGGCCATGCGTGCCCGGGGTGCACAGGTCACCGATATTGCCGTTCTGGTGGTTGCGGCAGACGACGGAGTTATGCCGCAGACTGTAGAGGCTATCAATCATGCCAAAGCAGCAGGTGTTCCCATTGTTGTTGCCGTAAACAAGATCGATAAGCCGGGAGCAAATGCGGAACGCGTCAAACAACAGCTGGCAGAACATGGTATTGTTCCCGAGGAGTGGGGGGGAGACAACATTTGTGTCCCAGTCTCGGCAAAGACTGGTGCCGGTATTGACCAGCTGTTGGAGATGCTGTTGCTCGTTGCCGAGATGGAGGAGCTTAAAGCAAATCCTAACTGTCCGGCACGAGGGACGGTTATAGAAGCGCAACTGGATAAAGGAAGGGGGCCTGTTGCTACCGTATTAATCCAGAAAGGCACCCTGAAGGTTGGGGATATCATTCTGGCAGGTACAGCTTGCGGCAAGGTAAGAGCCATGCAGGATTATAAAGGACGCCGGATTAAAAAGGCATCTCCGGGAACCCCTGTAGAGATACTGGGACTTTCGGAGGTACCGGAGGCTGGCGATCTCTTTTATGTGGTAAAGGATGAAAAATTGGCACGCCAGATTGTGGAAAAACGCCAGGAAAAGAAACGGCTGAGCGAAAGTGCGGGTCCGGACAAGGTCACGCTGGAAGACCTCTTCAAACAAATCCAGGAAGGCAAGGTAAAAGAGCTGAATCTCGTCGTTAAAGCCGATGTGCAGGGATCTGTGGAAGCCCTTATTCAGGCTTTGTCCAAGTTGAGCACCGATGAGGTGAGAATAAATATCATTCATTCCGGTGTAGGGGCGATAACCGAAACCGATGTCATGCTTGCCAGTGCCTCCAACGCTCTGGTAATCGGTTTCAATGTGCGTCCTGATGCCAATGCCAAAAAGACCGCCGAATCTCAGCAAGTGGAAATCAGGCTTTACCGGGTCATTTATGAGGCTATTGATGATGTTAAGGCTGCCCTCGAGGGTCTTTTGGAACCGATTTATAAAGAGGTGCCGGTAGGAAGAGCTGAGGTGCGTGAGATCTTCCATATTCCCAAAGTCGGTGTCGTTGCCGGTTGTTACGTTTCCGAGGGTAAGGTAATCAGGAATGGAAAAGTGCGCGTCGTCCGGGATGGGGTAGTCATCTATGACGGTACGATCGCTTCTCTCAAGCGCTTTAAAGATGACGCCAGAGAAGTGGTTCAGGGGCACGAGTGCGGAATCGGACTTGACCGGTTCCAGGATCTGAAACCGGGAGATATCCTAGAGGGATATCAGATTGAAGAGCTGAAAAGAGAGTTGAAGCCTTTATTAAGAGGTGATTAAGGTGGGATACCGTGCTAACCGGTTGGGGGAGGAGATCAAGAGGATCGTCACAGATCTCTTGAGAACTGAAATTAAGGATCCACGCATTTCTCCCTTTACCACTGTCACCGAAGTCGATGTGTCAAAGGACCTTCGTTATGCCAAGATTTATGTAAGCGTTCTGGGGGAGCGAGAAGAACAGCAGCGAACTCTGGAGGGTTTGCAAAACGCCTCCGGATTCATCCGTTCCGAGCTGGGA
The DNA here is from genome assembly GCF_000305935.1 of Thermacetogenium phaeum DSM 12270. Taxonomy (NCBI): domain Bacteria; kingdom Bacillati; phylum Bacillota; class Clostridia; order Thermoanaerobacterales; family Thermoanaerobacteraceae; genus Thermacetogenium; species Thermacetogenium phaeum. Next base: position 1,150,041 of record NC_018870.1, read on the forward strand.
AAACAAATACGGCTGCGTTATAACCCGGAGATAACTTTTTGCCTGGACTCTTCGATCCAGCACGGTTTGAAGATCAACCAGATCCTCCATGATCTGGCAAAAGAACAGGAATGAAGGATTGAGATGGGGTCTCTTGATGCTGTAGCTCGTATTATTGAAAAAAGCAATAAAATTCTGATGACCACCCATGTCAACCCCGACGGTGATGCTGTTGGGTCACTGCTTGGGTTAGGGCTGGCTTTGGTTAATTCAGGCAAGGACGTGATGATGGTGACGGCGGCACCGATCCCTGCTGTCTATCAATATCTGCCGGGGAGCGAGCTGCTTCAATTGCCTTCTATGCTCTCCACAAGAGAGTTCGAAGCAGGTGTCGTCCTGGACTGCACGGACCTTTCTCGCATCGGAGGAGACCTCCCTGAGCTGTTGAATGGTGCTGGTAGCGTCGTAAACATTGACCATCATATCAGCAACACCCACTTTGGGGATGTCAATGCCGTCGATCCGAAGGCTGCAGCTACCGGGGAGATCGTTCTCGACCTCCTGTTGTTGATGGGGATTCCGGTGACACCGGATATCGCTACGAACCTCTATACCGCCCTGATTACGGATACCGGGTCTTTTCGACATCAAAACACAACTGCCAGGTGTCATCGAACGGCAGCGGTGTTACTGGAATATGGCGCTGACCATGTGCTTGTTCACAATTGCCTGTATGAACAAAGGACTCTGAGCAGCCTTATGCTCTTGAAGGCTGGACTGGAGACCTTGTCCCTTAGCAAAGACGGGCGTATCGCCTGGATGGCCATATCCTATGAGGATATTCTTTCCAGCGGATGTAATATGGAAGACTGTGAGGGCATCATCGATTATCCCAAATCTCTCCGCGGGGTAGAAGTCGGAATCCTCTTCAAGGAGGTAAAGCCAGGAGAGATCAAGGTCAGCTTTCGCTCGAAGCAATACCTGGACGTTAACCGACTTGCTGCCTCTTTCGGAGGGGGCGGCCACGAACGGGCTGCCGGTTGCACCGTTAAGGGCAACCTTGCAGACGCGGTGGCCATGATCGTGAGAACGACTGAGGAACATCTGCGTCTGGCCATGAACAATGGAGGCGTTTCCTGAAGTGAATGGTTTGATTAACGTTTTAAAACCGCCGGGGATTACTTCCCATGCGGTAGTGCTAAGTTTGCGGCGCCTTTTCCGGGTGCAGAAAATCGGTCATACGGGTACTCTGGACCCGGGAGCGGCGGGTGTTCTCCCAATTTGCGTTGGACAGGGTACAAGGGTTGCCGAATACCTTGTCAACAAACCGAAAAGTTATCGTGCTGAGATGACCTTTGGCATCACGACCGAAACCCATGATGCCGGTGGTAAGGTGCTCAAGAGGCTTCCAGGTGTCAAGCTTGAACGTGCGCGAGTAGAAGAGGTTTTGCAGGATTTTATCGGGGAAATCAAACAGGTGCCCCCGATGACGTCGGCCCTTCACTACCGAGGGAAGAGGCTTTATAAGCTGGCGCGTGAGGGGAAAACGGTAGATCGCAGGGCGAGGAAGGTTCATATTTATGAAATCAAATTGATCCGCTTTGATGGCGAGCTACCCTACCCGCGCTTGTTGTGTGATATCACCTGCTCCAAGGGCACCTATGTGCGCAGCCTGTGTGCAGATATCGGCGAAAAGCTGGGATGCGGTGCCTTTTTATCCTTTCTGGTTCGAACAGCCAGCGGTCCCTTTCAGCTGAGCGTTTCCTACACACTGGAAGAAATAAAAGATAGATATGAAAGGCAGGATTTTTCCTTCTTGCTCCCTATCGATTATGCGCTGGAGGAATTCCCCGCTCTGATCGTGAAAGAGAAGGCTGTGCCTCATGTCTTGAACGGCCAGCCTCTGGCTCCGGCGGGAATCATGGGAGGGGTGGGAAAGAGTGACAGGCCTCTCGTGGTCCGCCTTTACGCACCGGACGGCAGTCTTTTAGCCCTAGGCAACTACCGGTGCTCAAAAAACGGTGAGTGGTACTATAAACCGCAAAAAGTCTTTTGTCTTCTCCATCAAAATATATAATAAAGAGGTTCTCTATATGAAAGTGTTGCAGGAGTTAGATCAAACATTTTCCGATCAGAAATTGATCCTGGCTCTTGGGAACTTTGATGGGGTACATCGCGGCCATAAACTGCTGTTGGAGGAAATGTGCCGGTTTGCCTCCCGGTTGGAAGCGGTTCCGGCAGCCCTTCTTTTTTACCCTCACCCCCAACAGGTGCTCAATCCCGAAAAAGCGCCCGGGTTGATAATTGATAATGAAAAAAAGCTTGAACTGATGGAGGCTTTGGGCATCGAGGCCGTTATCATGCTGCCCTTTGACCGGCAGATGGCCGCACTTTCTCCGCAGCAGTTTATTGAGGAGATACTGCTGGCGAAGTTAAAGGTAACGGGGGTTTTTGTCGGGTTCAATTATCGCTTCGGTTGCGGTGCTACGGGGACACCGGAGCTGCTGCTGGATTATGGGAAGAGATTGAACTTTTATGTGAGGGTAATGCCACCGGTGATCCTCAATGGAACGCCGGTGAGCAGCACTTCTGTTCGCTCAGCTCTTCTTGAAGGTGATATTTCTGAGGCAAAAAGTTTGCTCGGTTACTGGCCGGTTATCAGGGGCAGGGTAGTTCCAGGGGACGGAAGGGGGAAGAAACTCGGATATCCAACGGCGAATATCCAGGTACCCGAACAGATGCTGGTACCCCGAAGCGGAGTATATGCCTGTCAGGCTCTTCTAGAGGGAGATTTTTATCCCGCAGTGTTGAATATCGGAAAACATCCCACTTTCGGGTGCAGCCGCAACCCGCTGATAGAGGTTCATCTGTTGAATTTTAGAGGCAACATCTACGGGGCTAAGATGGAGATAAGGCTGTTTCAAAGGCTACGGAGCGAAAAAAAGTTTGCTAGCAAGCAGGACTTGATCAACCAGATCCGAAAAGATGTGGAGAGTGCTGTCAGAATTCTTGAGAAAATCGAAGCATTTTCGGTATGTTAGGGAACTACTTTTTGAAAACCGCCTTTATTTATTATGATGGCGGACTTATAGCTGCTACAGATTTACATTGGGTTTATTGTATGATAAGATTAAGTACGTAAATAAAAAAGGGGTTAAATAGCCTTAGCCAAGATAAAATAAAGATAGAGGATGTTTTCAATGCTACCCGGAAGCTCTCGGCCTAATTTATGAGTGCATCCAGGTTTCGAGGCTTTTTCGCCAAATCACGACGCATCTTTGACCTGATGGTCAAAGATATACCGGCGGGGCGGCTCGTGATCACGGTTGTCGGCAGGCAATAATATTGAGAAGAAAAGAGCGATAAGAAATAAGGAGGTTATTGAGAATTGGCTTTCGATCCGGCGGTTAAAAAGGAAATCATTGAGAAATACCAGATTCACGATCGCGACACAGGCTCTCCTGAAGTACAAATTGCTTTACTGACAGAGCGCATTAACTACCTGACAGAACACTTGAAAATCCATAAGAAGGATCACCATTCGCGCAGAGGTCTGTTGAAAATGGTGGGTCAAAGAAGAGCACTTTTAAACTACCTGAAGAAAAGTGACCCTAACCGCTACCGGACGATTTTAGAAAAACTTGGTTTGCGCCGGTAGGAATTTATTGGTTTTTGAGGAGGAGAGCGGTTTACCGCTCTTTCTGATTATTTTTTTTGCATATAGGCAAATTAATCGGGAGGTATATTATGCAGGATACGTTGATATATCAAATGGTGCTTGGTGGCCGTCCCTTAATTTTCGAATTCAACAAGGTGGCCAAACAAGCCAACGGTTCTGTGTTGGTACGCTACGGCGATACGGTTGTGCTGGTTACGGCAACTGTATCAAAGGAGCCGCGTGAGGGGATCGACTTTTTCCCGCTTCTCGTTGATTATGAAGAACGCCTGTACGCAGTTGGTAAAATTCCCGGTGGGTTTATCAAAAGAGAAGGTCGGCCTACGGAAAAGGCCATTTTGTCGGCCCGGCTGATCGACAGGCCGATCCGGCCACTTTTTCCATCCGGTTTTCGTAACGATGTCCAGGTTGTTGCTACCGTTCTTTCCGTGGATCAGGACTGTGCCCCTGATGTAACAGCCATGAACGGTGCTTCGGCGGCGCTTTCAGTATCCGATATTCCTTTTGCGGGGCCCATTGGAGGGGTTGTCGTTGGGCGGGTGGATGGAGAGTACGTTATCAACCCGACGGTAGAACAGGAAAAGCACAGCGATATGCACTTGGTAGTTGCGGGGACGAAGGATGCGGTTCTGATGGTTGAGGCTGGAGCCAAGGAGGTTACTGAGGAAGCAATACTCCAGGGGATCGAATTTGGACATCAGGCAATTAAGGAGATTGTGGCTTTACAAGAAGAGATTGCCCAGGCCATCGGTAAAGAGAAGCTGGATATCCCCGTTTTTGAGGTAGATCCTCAGATTGAAAGTGATGTCAGAGGGTATGTCAGCGATAAGATTGCTGCGGAGGTGAGGAATCCGGATAAGCAGGCTCGCCAGAGCGCCCTTGAAGCGCTGGAGAAAGAAACGATCGAGCACTTTGCTGAGATCTATCCGGAACAGGAAAAAGCCGTCCAGGAGGTATTTCTCAAGGTTCTCAAGGAGATCGTGCGGGAGATGATTTTGCGGGAGAGGGTTCGACCCGACGGGAGAGGGCTTGAGGAGATCAGACCGATAAGCTGTGAGGTCGGGATCCTACCGCGCGCTCACGGAAGCGGTCTTTTTACACGCGGCCAGACCCAGGTTCTCACCGTAGCGACACTGGGTACCATCAGCGAGGAACAGATCCTCGACGGCCTGGGGATTGAAGAATCGAAAAGATATATGCACCATTACAACTTCCCGCCCTACAGTGTAGGTGAGACCAGGCCGATCAGGGGACCAGGGCGAAGGGAGATCGGCCACGGTGCTCTGGCAGAGAGGGCATTACTGCCGGTTCTTCCCGACGAAGACAAGTTTCCTTATACCATCCGGCTTGTTTCCGAGGTTCTGGAATCGAACGGATCGACATCGATGGCCAGCGTTTGTGGAAGCACTCTATCTTTGATGGATGCCGGTGTGCCCATCTCAGCACCTGTTGCCGGTATTGCTATGGGGCTTGTCACTGCTGATGACACCTTTGCGGTTCTGAGCGATATCCAGGGGATCGAGGATGCCCTGGGGGACATGGATTTTAAGGTTGCCGGAACTGAAGAAGGTATTACTGCGCTGCAGTTGGACATCAAAGTGAAAGGCATTTCCCAGGATGTTTTGCGAAAAGCCCTCAGCCAGGCCCGGGAGGGAAGATTGTTTATCTTAGGTAAAATGAAGGAAGTCATCAGCGCACCGCGTCCCAATCTTTCACCCTACGCTCCGAGAATCATCACCATGACCATTGACCCTGAAAAGATACGCGATGTTATCGGGCCTTCCGGTAAAGTGATCCGCAAGATCATCGAAGAAACTGGTGTCCAGATTGACATCGAAGATGACGGCAGGGTTTTTATTGCGGCAACCGATGAAGAAGCGGGAAAAAATGCCGTGCGCATCATTGAAAACCTGACCCAGGATGTCGAGGTCGGTAAAATATATCTCGGCAAGGTCGTCAGATTAATGGATTTCGGTGCCTTTGTGGAAATCATCCCCGGGATGTTCGGGAGCGCAGGCAAAGAGGGGCTTGTGCACATTTTCCAGCTGGATGAACGCAGGGTAAACCGTGTCCGGGATGTCGTTAAAGAAGGGGACGAGATTATTGTCAAGGTAATCGAAATTGATAAACAGGGGCGAATTAATCTTTCACGCAAGGAAGCCATCAAAGCACTGCGCAGGAAAACAGAAAAATAAGGAAAGCTGCTTAACCAAATATCTTCCTATCCCCTTGAATAAGATCAAACAGAATTAAAATTTTTAACGATCTCTTCTGGGGGTGTGGAAGTGTTTGTTTTTTTCTGGGGAAAAAAAGAGGCTGCTTTCTTGGCCGGAGCAGTTTTTTTGCTGATCCTCATTTTATCTACCGCATCTTATTCGGCAGAGATGGTATTCAGAAACCAGATTCCTGTTTACCAGGGTGATCCCGGGAAAAAAAGAGTTGCCTTTACTGTTAATGTAGATTGGGGCGAAGAGTATATTCCGAAGATGCTGGATCTTTTTGAAGATAACGGGATTAAGGCAACCTTTTTTTTAAGTGGGAGATGGGCAGAGGAGCATCCACAACTGGTGCGGGCCATCGCACAGGGCGGGCATGAGATCGGAAATCACGGCTTTTCCCACTTTCATGTCAATGAGCTCAGCCTTTCTGAGAACATAGAAGAAATCAGAAAGACACAGGGGGTTATCTCCAGGCTTGCCCAAAAGAAAACAAGGTACTACGCCCCTCCTTACGGCGAATTCAATGAGGTCGTTCTGGAGGCAGCGGCGAAGACAAGGCATAAGGTTATCCTTTGGACGATAGATACGATCGATTGGGAAAAACCGCCCCCGGAGACCATTGTTTCTCGTGTTCTTTCCAATGTTCATAATGGAGCCATTATCCTGATGCATCCCACAGCGCCCACCCTCCAAGCATTGTCGGAGATCTGCAAGGGGCTTGAAGAGCAGGGTTATCAAATCGCGCCTTTGGAAAAACTAATATCTGATTGACCGGGCCACAGGGCTGCCCAAAAGCCAGGAAGGATCCGAGTTGCAGTCAGGGGGGACAAACCTCAATGACAGGTTGCCTATGCAGGATTGTATTGAGCATTATGATGGTTATCCTGGGGATTGCTGCAACTTGTGCTGCGGCAGAGGCCGGGGAGGAATCGTTAACTCTTTCAGCTCGCGCTGCTGTTCTGATCGACGGCCACACCGGTCTGGTTCTGTACGGCTATAACGCTACCCGTCCGCTTCCCCCGGCCAGCACGACCAAGGTTTTGACTGGAATCCTGGGGCTGGAATTGGGCTCAATCAGTGAACCAGTCCATGTGGACTCCCGTTCCGCAGGGATTGAGGGCACCACCATCTACCTGCAGGGAGGCGACGTTTATAGGCTCTGTGACCTGATAAAGGGGGCTTTGATCAGTTCCGGAAATGACTCGGCCTCCGCCATTGCAATTCACTTAGCCGGAGACGAGAAAAAGTTCTCGGCTCTGATGAATTATAAAGCCCAAACCCTTGGCTGCCTGGCGAGTCGGTTTGGCAACCCGCACGGCCTTCCGCAAATGGGACACCTGACAACATCCTACGATCTGGCCGTGATTACCCGCTACTCCATGCAGAACGGCCTCTTCCGCAGCATCGTCGGCACCAGAAGCGGGCGGATCCGGGAACGGTCGAAAGGAGAAGTCATGCCTTTGTATAACACAAACAGGCTCCTCGGCCACGAGGAAATGGGATGGAGGATCACCGGAGTCAAAACAGGCACGACCTCCGAGGCAGGGCAATGCCTTATCGCAGCGGCGGAAAAGAATGATCAGATACTTATCAGTGTGGTGCTGGGGAGCAGCGATCGCTATGCCGACACACTGCGTGTCCTGGAATACGGAATTAAAAACTGCCACCTGGTTCTTGTGCGCCGCCGGGAACCGTTGAGGGATGTGCCGGTGTGGCGTGGTTCCCGAATGACGGTTGCTGTAGCTCCGGAAAAGGACATTTCTCTCCTAATACCACCGCGACTGTTGCCTTTTCTTGAGAAGAGGATTTATCTCGAGCCATACCTGAAGGCTCCCTGCGCCAGAGGGAGGAAAGTAGGCAGAATGGAGATCCTGCTGGGGAACAAGGTGCTCTTTCAGACCGATCTGGTCACTCTAAACAATGTGCCCAGAGGTTAATTGCTTATAAAGCTATAAAGCTAGGTACCCCTCGACACTAGCTTTATTTTTTTATTAATATTTTAGAGTAAACGTCAAATCTCTTTAGGAGGCCGTTTCATGTACCATAAAGATGTGTTGCCTAACGGGGTTACCATTGTCAGTGAGGAAATGCCAGGAGTTCAATCCGTTGCCATTGGTTTCTGGGTGAGAACCGGATCCCGTTTCGAAAAGCCTGAGGAGATGGGGATTTCTCACCTTATCGAACATCTTCTTTTTAAAGGCACGAAAAAGCGCACTGCCAAAGAGATCGCCGAATCTATAGAATCGGTTGGCGGCCAGCTCAATGCCTTCACCAGCAAGGAATATACCTGCTACTATGCCCGTGTTTTGAGTGAATACCTTCCTCTGGCCATCGATGTCCTCACCGATATGCTGTTTTCTTCTTTGTTCAAGGAAGAGGATTTAGAGCGGGAAAAGAAGGTGATCGAAGAAGAAATCAGAATGTATGAGGACACTCCAGATGAGATCGTTCATGATCTGTTCTCTCAAACGATCTGGGGAGGTCATCCCTTAGGGAGGCCGGTTATCGGGACACGGGATTCCCTTGCCGGGATCACAAGAGAGGATATCATTAGTTATTACCAGCGACATTATTGTTCCTCTAATCTGGTAGTCGCTCTTGCCGGGCGGGTAGAACACGGAAAGGCGCTTTCCCTGTTGGAGCCGTTACTTGCAACCCTACCGGGAAAAGGTTGTGAAAATGAACTCAATCCTCCCAGCGCAAATGCCGCCTTCAAGAATATCTACCGCGATCTGGAACAGGTACAGATCTGTCTGGGTGTACCGGGCGTATCGATGCACGATCCTCAGATTTACACATTACAGGTCCTGAACAGCATCCTCGGGGGAGGTGCAAGCTCGCGCCTGTTCCAGCGCATCCGTGAGGAGCGCGCACTGGTGTATTCTATTTACAGTTATTACCTCTCCTATATGGACAGCGGGCTCTTTACTATCTACGCCGGCACCAATCCCTCTAACTGCCAGGAGGTGCTGGATTTGTCGTGGGAGGAGATTGAAAAGATTTTAGAGATAGGGGTAGATGAAGAGGAGCTGGAACGCGCCAAAAAGCAGATTAGAGGAAGCCTGTTGATGGCCTCGGAGAGCGTTCTTCACCGCATGCACCGTTTAGGCAAATCAGAGCTTATCTATAGGCGCTTTATTACCAGCGATGATATCATTCGAAGGATTGCTGCTGTTAGCAGGACGGACGTCCAGTACCTGGCAAGGCAGCTGTTTAATCCGGATCTCTTAACTGTGACCATCCTGGGCCCCCTTGAGGATGGAGAGATTTCTTACCCCCGTTTGCTCTTAAAAACATAATAAGATGTCCGCAAACATAAACTCAAAGAAAAAAGGAACGGGGGGAGGCGTTTTGAGGCTTAGTGAACTGGCGGGTAAAGAGATAATCAATATCTTTGACGGAGTGCGCCTTGGGCCGGTTGGGGATTCCGACTTGGTAATCGACCCGGAGAGCGGTGAAGTGTTATCAGTGGTTTTGCCTCAGCGCTCAGGTTTCTTAAGCTTTTGGCTGGAGCGAAGAGAAGTGATAATTCCCTGGTCTACCGTTAAAAAGGTTGGCAGCGAGGTGATTATCGTCGATCTCGATCGAACCTATTCTTTGTATGAAAAAACTGTATAGACAGCGCTTTTTTCCTGCTCCATAATTAGGCATCTCTTAACTTTGAAATCTTTGAAGTTTAAAAATTGCATTGCCTTTGTTGACATTAAGTGACATAGATAAGAGAATATAGGCAAGATTATTTATTACACAACATTCAAAGGAGTGGAGCGGGGTCAAGGTGGATAAGGAGATAAGCGTTGTCATCACCGGAGTCGCAGGTAAGATGGGGAGAGAGACGGCAAAGGCTGTTTTGGCCGAGGCCCCCGCGTTGAAACTTGTCGGGGCGGTTGATCCCAGGGCGGACGGTAAAGACCTTGGAGACTACCTGGGTTTGGCGGAAGGGCGAGGAATTATCATCGGAGGTGATTTAAACCGGCTGTTGCAGGGGGTGAAAGCAGATGTGCTTGTGGATTTTACCAACCCCCAGGCAGTTTTAAGTAATGCCAAAACAGCATTGGAATATGGTGTTGCACCGGTGATCGGAACCACCGGCCTGGATGAGGTGGATATTGCCGAACTCCGGGAAATCTCCGAACGGGTAGGGGTTGCCGTTCTGATCGTACCCAATTTTGCGCTGGGAGCGGTGCTGATGATGGAGTTTGCCCGGCGTGCCGCCCAGTACTTTCGGCATGTAGAGATCATTGAAATGCATCATGACCAGAAAATAGACGCTCCTTCCGGTACCGCTATCAAGACGGCGCAGATGATAGCTGGGGAGAGGGGCTCTTTCAAGCAGGGACACCCGGAAGAGTACGAGAAGGTGCCTGGCGCCAGGGGGGGCGAATTTGAGGGGCTCAGAATTCACAGTGTCCGTTTGCCGGGGCTGGTAGCTCACCAACAGGTGATCTTCGGAGGCCCCGGCCAGATCCTGTCGATCAGGCACGATTCTCTACACAGAGAATCCTTTATGCCCGGTGTGATTATGGCCATCCGCAAGGTCAGGGACCTGAGAGGAGTCGTGATAGGCCTGGAGAAGATCCTGGACTAGGAGATGAGAGCACCTTCTCCTTTTTTCCCTCATATACTGTTACAGCCAGCCATCGAGGGAGAAGAGGGGAATCGTAATGGGCTTGGATTTAAGGGGTATCAAGATTGCGATTATCGGGGGGGATAAACGCCATATCTATCTGATGCCCGAACTTATCAAGCTGGGTGCAACCGTTACCGCAGTTGGATTTCTCCCCTGTCCTGAATTGGAGCAGGTCCGTCTGGTGGAGAAAGTCGAATCCGCGCTCCAGGATGCTCAGGTCCTGATATTCCCCATGCAGGGAACGGATCAGGCGGGCAACATAAGGACCTATGACCAGGATGTCAAGCTGTGCTTTACACCGGCAATGGCAGCAGCCATACCTCACGGGGCGCTGGTGATCATCGGTTCTGCCAGGGATTTTATCAAAGAATGGGCAACAAAATACTGCTGGAAACTGCTAGAAATAGCTGAAATGGATACCATCGCCATTCTCAATGCCATCCCTTCTGCTGAAGGTGCCATCCAACTGGCAATGGAAAAGCTGCCGATCACCATCCATGGCAGCAATTCATTTGTTCTCGGCTTTGGGAGGTTGGGAAAGACCCTTGCCCGGATGCTCAGAGGTATTGGCGCCAACACAACTGTGGTTGCCCGGAAGCGTGCTGATCTTGCCCGCATTTTTGAAATCGGCTATCGCCCGGTGCACTGCAGCCAGCTGCACCAGGTGATCGCGGAAGCCGATGTTATTTTTAATTCTGTGCCTGCCCTGATTCTGGATGAGAAAATGCTTTCTTTAATGAGAAAGGATACCCTGATCATCGATCTTGCCGCTTCACCGGGAGGCACGGATTTCGGAGCAGCAAAAAAACTGGGAATTAACGCCGTTCTGGCCCCTGGTTTGCCGGGGATCGCTGCTCCGAAAACAAGCGGCAGAATTCTCGCCCAGGTCATTCCCCAACTTATTCTCAGAGAAATCCCCCAGGACTACTTTTAGGAGAATAGGTGACGGGAGGTGTCTGGGATGCATCTTCAGGGAGTTAAGGTCGGTTTTGTTGTCACAGGTTCTCACTGTACGCTTAATAAGATCATGAAGGAAGTCGAAAGACTGATTTCCGAGGGAGCGAATGTTTTTCCCGTAGTTTCTTACTCGGTAAGTACGGCTGATACCAGATTCGGGAAGGCGGCAGACTGGTGTGCCCAGCTGGAACAGATAACGAAGAACAAAATAATTAAAACTGTTGTTGATGCTGAACCCATTGGTCCCGGAAAGCTTTTTGATGTTCTTGTAGTTGCCCCCTGTACGGGGAACACTCTGGCCAAGTTGGCCAACGGAATTACCGATACGCCGGCTTTGATGGCCGTTAAGGCACACCTGCGCAATCAGCGCCCTGTAGTAATTGCCATTTCTACAAATGACGGGTTGGGCTTGAATGCAAGGAATATCGCTACTCTTTTTATTACCAAGAATATTTATCTGGTGCCCTTCGGCCAGGACAATCCGGTAGAAAAAGCGAATTCCCTTGTTGCCCGGATGGATAAAATAGTGGATACGGTAATTTATGCCCTCGAAGGGAAGCAGATTCAGCCCGTTCTGCTGCAGTACTGATATAAATGGGGACGGCTGCAAGAGGATCTGACGGATTTTTGTCAAATTTATTTTCTAGATGAACCAGTGATTGTAGGAGGTTTATGTCGATGTCCGGAGGTTTTCGCGTTGCCATCGTAGGTGCGACAGGAGCAGTAGGCCAGGAGATCATGAAGATTCTGCTAGAAAGGAAATTTCCTATTGCCGATTTGAAGCTGCTGGCTAGCGCCCGTTCCGAGGGGAAGAAGTTAAAGTTCGGCGACGAGGAACTGACGGTTTCCGAAGCCAAGCCTAGTTCTTTTTCAGGGGTGGAAATCGCCTTTTTCGCCGGGGGTGCGGTTAGCAAGGAACTTGTTCCGGAAGCGGTAGCACGGGGTGCTGTGGCTATCGACAACAGCAGCACCTTTAGGCTGGAACCGGAGGTGCCCCTTGTTGTACCTGAGGTCAATCCCGAAGACTTGGAAAAGCACCGGGGAATAATTTCCAATCCCAACTGCTCGACTATCATCTTTGTTGTTGCGTTGAAGCCCCTTCATGACGCTGCCCGGGTGAAGAGAGCGGTGGTTACCACCATGCAGGCCGTTTCCGGGGCTGGGAAAGAGGCAATTGACGAGCTGCTTGTGCAAACCAGGCAGGTGCTTGCCGGTGAATCAGCGGTCCCGCGGGTGTTTCCCCACCAGATCGCTTTCAACCTCATTCCACATATCGATGTTTTTTTCGAGAACGGCTATTCCCGGGAAGAGATGAAATTGCTGTTAGAGACCCGGAAAATCCTTCATGACGAGGAAATCCGAATAACTGCGACAACGGTTCGAGTACCGGTTTTGCGCAGCCATTCTGAGTCTGTCAATATAGAGACTGAGAGGAAGTTAACCTCTGAAGAAGCGCGAGTAATATTAAAAGAGGCTCCAGGGATTGTAGTCCAGGATGACGTTGATAACTGTCAGTACCCGATGCCGCTGTTCACGTCAGACCGCGATGAGGTTTATGTAGGCAGGATCCGGGACGATATTTCCCACGAGAAAGCGCTCAATTTCTGGATTGTTGCCGATCAGTTGCGCAAAGGGGCGGCCACAAATGCCGTCCAGATTGCTGAAGCTCTCAGCAAGCGGAACCTCCTGTGATCCATATTCTTTGAAGGGGTGACAAGGATGAAGGGTTTTGGCCGTGTTTTAACTGCTATGGTTACGCCGATGACCGAGAGCGGTGATGTCGCTTACGAAGAGGCCTCCAGGCTGGCACAGCATCTTGTGGAAACGGGTTCCGATGGTATTGTTGTAGCCGGCACAACCGGTGAATCCCCTGTGCTCACATTTGAGGAGAAGCGCCGTTTATTTGCCGTCGTCAGAGAAGCGGTAGGTGAGCGGGCAGCTGTTGTTGCGGGGACGGGTTCCAACAATACGGCAGCAGCAATTGAACTCACAAAAGAAGCGGAGAAGTTGGGCTGCGACGGTGTCATGCTGGTTACCCCGTATTATAACAAGCCGAGCCAGGAGGGCTTGTATCAGCATTTTCGGGCTATTGCCCGGGAAACGAAACTTCCGATCCTTCTCTATAACGTACCCGGGCGAACATCTGTCAACCTGCTACCCGCAACAGTTGCCAGGCTCGCTGAGATTGAAAATATCGTAGCCGTCAAAGAAGCGAGCGGAAACATGGACCAGGTTGCCGAAATCAGACGGCGGACACCTGCCGATTTCCTGATTTACAGCGGGGATGATGCGTTGACGCTGCCTATCCTGGCGGTAGGCGGACATGGAATTGTCAGTGTGGCCTCCCACGTAGCAGGTAAGATGATTAAAGAGATGGTGAATTCTTATCTGGCCGGCGATGTGGTTAAGGCCGGTGAACTGCATTTAAAGCTCTTCCCTCTATTTAAGGTACTTTTTATTACAACTAACCCTGTGCCCGTCAAAAAGGCCTTGGAACTCATCGGAATCAAGGCAGGTCCCCCGCGGCTTCCCCTTGTTAGGGCAACGGAACAGGAGACCGCTGCTATTGCCGAGGAGCTTCGGAAACTGGCACTCTTAAAGTGAACCGGTGATTGATCGATTGCCTCCTTGCTTTTTTCGAAGCCTCTCATTATAATATTAAGGAGAAAGGGAATGGCTGATTTGTGCAAATGCAACCTACCTTTCGGAAGCGCTAAGAGGTAGGTTTTTTATTTTACTTCGGGACTACTTTGTTGGACAAGGAGGTGAAACATGAAGGGAAAGAGGTCTCTGAAAATAATACCGCTCGGTGGTCTGGGGGAGATCGGCAAGAATATACTTGCCCTGAGATACCAGCATGATCTGATCGTCATAGACGGCGGGTTGATGTTCCCAGAAGATGAAATGCTGGGCATCGACCTAGTGATTCCCGATATCTCCTACTTGATTGAGAACAGGGAGCACATCAGAGGGATTGTGCTGACCCACGGACATGAGGACCACATCGGGGCACTTCCTTATATCTTGCGGGAAATCAACGCTCCCGTCTACGGAACCAGGTTAACGCTGGGGCTGGTTGACGCCAAGCTGAGAGAGAGCAATTTTACGGGCAAGGTCAAGACATGCTGCGTCAGCGCCGGGGAATCCATACAGCTGGGTGCATTTCAGGTCCAGTTTATCCGCGTCAGCCACAGCATCGCCGACGCCGTCGCCCTGGGGATTAAAACCCCGGTAGGGACCGTGGTTCATACCGGTGATTTCAAGTTCGACCAGACACCGGTAAACAACCAGCCTACCGACTACCACAAGTTCGCCGAATTAGGCAAAGAGGGCGTTCTTGTCCTGCTTTCGGACAGCACCAATGCGGAGCGGCCGGGGTTTACCTTTTCGGAGCGCGTGGTCGGGGAGACCTTCGATGAAACCTTCCGCAACGCCAAGGAGCGGATTATCATTGCCAGCTTTGCCTCGAATATTCACCGTATCCAGCAGGCGATCACGACGGCAGCCCGCTATAAGAGAAAAGTGGCCGTTGTGGGAAGGAGCATGGTCAATGTGGTGAATATTGCCAGGGAACTGGGTTACCTTGATATACCGCCGGAAACGCTGATCGACCTTGAAGACATCCAGCATCTTCCTAAGAACAGGGTGGTTATCCTGACTACCGGTAGCCAGGGAGAGCCTATGTCTGCACTCACCAGGATGGCCATGTGTGATCACAGAAAGGTCGAAATAATAACCGGAGATACGGTTATTATTTCGGCAAATCCGATTCCCGGAAACGAAAAGATGGTGCACAGGACTATCGATCACCTTTTCAAACAGGGAGCGGAGGTGATCTACGAGTCCGTTTCCGGTGTCCATGTATCCGGCCATGCAAGCCAGGAAGAGCTAAAACTGATGCTTAATCTGGTCAGGCCGAAATTCTTTATACCAGTCCACGGTGAGTACCGGCAGTTAATCAAGCACGCCCAGCTGGCCCGGGATGTCGGGATACCCCCGGAGAACATTTTTGTCGCAGAAAACGGGCAGGTGCTGGAATTCACACCGGAGCGCGGGGTTGTTACAGGGAGAGTAACCGCCGGGAGGGTATTGGTTGACGGCCTCGGTGTGGGTGATGTAGGAAACATCGTTCTTCGCGACCGCAAGCAGCTTTCCCGAGATGGGCTTTTCATTGTCGTAATCACTATCGATCGGGAGAGCGGTGAGGTGGTTGCGGGGCCGGATATCGTTTCCCGGGGTTTCGTCTATGTGCGTGAGTCCGAGGAGCTGATTGAAGAAGCGAAGGATAAAGTGCGGTCTATTCTGAGAGATTGTGAGCTTCGGCAAAGTACGGATTGGCCGGCAATCAAATCCTATGTCAGAGAAACGGTTGGTAAGTTTCTCTACGAGCGAACCAGAAGAAGGCCGATGATTCTGCCCATAATCGTTGATGTTTGAATGATGCAAAAGAGGGCCGAGCAGGCTCTCTTTTGCATTTTTCGTGCGCCCGGCATGGGCGTTAACTTGGTGGTGAAAGTCCACTGCAGGCGAGGCAGCACGAGTCTGCTAGCCAAAGGCAAGGGTGTCCATCGCGAGGTGGAATCCGAAGGAAGCTGGCGGCAAAACCACGGCCCGATGAACAAGAACCCCATAAGAGGCTAAGCCGTTCGGAGGAGCTGGCGAAACACAGCGAAATCCCAGGCTGCCAAAGGACGGCGGGGTATATGGGGCGGGCGCGGGGTGAAGGTTAACGCTCTTACCCGGGGAGGCCTGCCGGATAAGCCAGGTAGAGCTGGTAACCCGTGTCGAAAGGCGCGGCTGAACCGGCAGGAGTCAGCAGAGGGCATAGTACCCTGGGGGACATGAACTCAGGGGGAAGGCCCGAACATCAAGACGGAGGTGAGACCGATGCGTTCGCGAGAAGGTCGAAGACTCTAGATTTCCCCGAGAGGGGCCTGCCCGCGGGAGGAAGTGGTGAAGCCACGGGGGACCGCGGGAGGGCCGAGACCTTCTCCGGCACAAAGCGGAGCGGCACCTCGCGGAGGACAAGGTAGCGGCCTGAACGCTATTCTTATCTTCGTCAAGCTTGGTGAACCGCCGGATGCGGGCCCGCATGTCCGGTGGTGTGAGAGGACGGGGGCTAGCCGCCCCCTCCTACTCGATTTCTGTTTGATTTAAGGTGACTCAAAAGTTGCTTTTTTAAGTGGCCAAATTAAAAAAGCAGGAGGGGTTAGGGGCGATAGGATATGATGATCTGTTGCCCCGGCTGGAATTCCGGTTTGAGATAAACGGCGGGATCGGTGCTTCGGATCTGAACGATCTTTCCCAGGCCGGAACCGACCGGCTGTACCACCAGCGTAACTCCGGAGACAACGACCTCCTGGTATGGCACTGCGCCATCCTTTTCTGCAAAAACCAGTTCCAAAGGCAAGGGTGTGTATAAGATCAATGGAGAACACCTTTCTTTTTCTTGTCTTCTTCTATCAGTTCCTGAAGTTTCTTAACGGCATCCCCGAGGCCTCCGACGGCGTCGATCAATCCGACTTCCACCGCATCCTTGCCGACGAGAACGGTACCGATATCCCGTGCCAGCTCCCCTGTCTGAAACATCAATTCGCGAAACTTTTTCTCTGAGATCCGGGAGTGTTTCTCCACAAAGCGCACCACTCGATCCTGCATCTTGTCCAGGTACTCATATGTCTGCGGAACCCCAATGACCAGGCCGGACAGCCTGATGGGGTGAATGGTCATTGTGGCCGTCTCTGCAATAAAGGAATAGCGGGCGCTTACCGCGATGGGAACCCCGATGGAGTGCCCGCCTCCCAGCACCAGGGAGACGGTTGGTTTGGTCATGCTCACGATCATTTCGGCGATTGCCAGACCTGCCTCCACATCCCCTCCTACCGTATTCAAGATGATAAACAACCCTTCAACCTCCGGATTTTGTTCTACGGCGACAAGCTGGGGGATGATGTGTTCGTATTTCGTTGTCTTGTTTTGGGGCGGAAGAATTAAATGCCCCTCGATCTGTCCAATAACAGGGAGGCAGTGGATGTTGGATTTTAACGCCGGAACGTCCATTTGCCCGAATTCTTTGATGGTATCGATTTTTCTGACCCCTTGCGTCGTTCTTTTTTGTTTTGAGGGGTTGGGGGTTGTCAGTTGCTCTTTTTCCTGCATAACAGCATCCTTTCACCAGGTTTGTTCCCAGTGTTATTATGTTCTATAGGGTTAAAATAATGCGGTTTCCCTTCCAGATAAGAAGTGTTATAATTTGGGAAGAAGGAAAGGGGAACGTGGGGTGAGAGATTGGCGGCTAAAAAAAGCAAAAACAGGCTCCAGAATAATCTGAAGTACGAAATACTCGGAGTATTCCTTTTTGCTCTGGCTTTTTTTTTACTTGTCAGTATCTTCACCTCAACGGGGCTCATCGGCGCCTATTTACTGCAGTTATTAACTATAGTAACAGGTGAAAAAGGTTGTTATCTGGCGTCCAGTGTGCTTTTCTACTTTGCTTGGGCGTGTTGGCGGCATCGAAAACCGGTGATAGGAGAGTCTCGCAGTAAAGGGGTTCTCTTGTTGCTGGCGCTATCTTTGACTGTCCTCCATTTGGCTATCATACCGGCGGAGACACCGCGCCGGATGGTTGTTTCTTCTCTATGGGACGCCGGGCTGCAGGGGCAGGGAGGCGGAGTGCTCGGTGCACTTTTCAGCATGTCATTATACTACCTCCTGGCGCGACCCGGAACGGTTATTCTCATTATTGCTCTGGGGATAATAGATATCACCCTCTTGACCGGGATACCATCCAGCAGAATCTTTCAAAAGCTGGGTGCCGTGATGGTGAAGGCTGGTCAGAGATTAAAACTAAAACTAGAGCAATTTCTCTTTATCGAAGAGGAAGAAGAGGATGTGCCCTCTATACGGACAAAAAGAGAGAGGACACAAAGAGAGGGTGAGGGGGATGGGAAAAGAAATGGACTCCCGGTTATTATCGATAGCAGTGAGAGCGGCGTTCCACCTTTAGTCACCGAGGAGAGCGAGGCTAAGGAAGCCAAGAGAGAGAAAGATGTCGGCACCGGCACTTCTGCTCCGCAGGTGGGAGAAAGTAACCGAGAAAATTATACTCTCCCTCCGCTTACACTTTTGAGAAAGCCGATCAAGGTCAAAAGCAGCAGGTTGAATAAAGATCTTATTGAAAATGTGCGGATTCTTGAGGAGACATTGGATAATTTTGGCATCAAGGTTTGTGTCAACGAAGTGCACAGGGGGCCTGCCATCACTCGCTACGAGGTTCAGCCTGCTCCTGGTGTCAAGGTGAGCAGGATTGTACGGCTTGCAGATGATATTGCCCTCAGCCTGGCTGCTCCCGACGTCCGCATTGAGGCGCCGATTCCTGGAAAATCTGCTTTGGGGATAGAGGTTCCCAATAAAGAGGTATCGACTGTCTATCTCAGGGAGATTCTTGAGACGCCTGAATTTCAGGATGCAGCATCCAAGCTGACCTTTGCCCTCGGCAAAGACATCGCCGGCAACCCCATAGTTGCCGATCTGATGAAGATGCCCCATCTTCTTATCGCAGGAGCGACCGGTTCCGGGAAGAGTGTCTGTCTTAACGCCATTATTTGTAGTTTGGTTTTCAAGGCAGCCCCCAGTGAGGTTAAGTTTCTTTTGATTGATCCGAAAATGGTCGAGTTGATTACATACAACGGGATACCACACCTGTTGGCCCCGGTTGTTACCGATCCGAAAAAGGCTGCTGGGGCACTAAAATGGGTGGTCTCGGAGATGGTAAATCGCTACGAGACCTTTTCTTCTCTCGGCGTGCGTGATATCAACAGATATAATAAACTGCTCTCTTCTCGGGATCCTCGGCAGCATCAGCCCCTGCCCTATATTGTGGTCATCATCGACGAACTTTCAGACTTGATGATGGTTTCACCTGTGGATGTAGAGGATGCCATTTGCCGCCTTGCCCAAATGGCTCGCGCCGCCGGTATCCATCTGGTGATCGCTACCCAGCGGCCCTCTGTAGACGTCATCACCGGGGTGATTAAGGCAAATATCCCTTCCCGGATCTCCTTTGCCGTTTCTTCTCAGATCGACTCTCGAACCATCCTCGATCTGAATGGTGCCGAAAAATTGCTCGGCAGGGGTGATATGCTTTTTATGCCGGTTGGCGCGATCAAGCCTATTCGCATTCAGGGAGCTCTGGTAACGGAGAAGGAGGTTGAAGATGTCGTTGCTTATCTGGTAAAACACGGTGAACCGGTGTACCTTTCCGAGTTTCCCTCCCCTGATGAGGAAGACGCCGATAAAGAAGTCGAATACGGGGACAGCCTTGTCCCCGAAGCCGCAAAAGTTGTTATCGATGCCGGGCATGCCTCCGTTTCCCTGTTGCAGCGCCGGCTGCGAATCGGTTATTCCAGGGCCGCCCGACTGATGGACATTCTCGAGGCCAAAGGTGTTGTTGGCCCCTATGAAGGGGCCAAACCGCGAGAGGTATTGATGACTGTGGAACAGTATCACAGGTACTTTGGGAGATAAAGGCTGTTGTAAAGACTACTGCTGTTCGTTTATGATATTAGTGAATCCGAATTCCGTCAACTACTTGCACTGTTGAGGCAAGTGGGGGCTGCCCATGAGACACCTGACCAAACGGGAAAAGGAAATTCTTGCCTGTTTGAAAGAGGATCCGCTGGTTTCCCAGGATGAACTGGCGGCAAAGATGAAGATCTCGCGATCGGCAGCAGCAGTGCACATATCAAACCTGATGCGCAAAGGATACATATTGGGGAGAGGTTACATTCTTCAAGAACGGTCCGGTGTTTTGATAGTGGGAAAGTCCTGGCTGGAGATCGCCGCTTATGTTAACAGCCGGGAAATCAGCATTTCTTGCGGTGGGTTGGGTTGCGAGATGGCAGCTGAGCTGGCCGGTTACAATATTGCACCAATTCTTATAACAGTTTTGGGGCAGGATGAGAGCGGTGATCAGATTTACAACTATCTTTTAAAAAAGGGTGTCGAGCTGCGGCATGTTATCCGCAGCGGAGATTGTTCTACCGCTAAACGCCTCCATGTTTTTGACGGCGAAAACGTTCTTTATCATCTTGAAGATATGAGGATTACGCAAACCCTCGGCGAAAAAGAGCTTGCTGCCTGCGGTGAGATCATCAAGACGGCGAAGGTGCTCCTCATTGATGCCTCCCTGTCGTCCGCGGAAATCAAATATCTGTTAAAACTGGCTAAATCTTACGATATCTTAACCACCTTTGTTGGAGGTTCCTTGGACTGGTGTCTGCGACAGGATTTTTGCAGCTATCCGCAGGTTTTTCTTGTCTGCTGGAATCATGAGCTCCCCGGTTTTTCCGGAGAGGATCCGGAAAGCTGTTTTCCCGTCTGCCGGGAAATTGTGGGCAGGGGATTGGCTGCGCTTATTGTTATTTTTGACGAGCAGGGAGTGGTTCTGGCCACCCCTCAAGAGGCCGTATATCTTCCTTTTTCTCCCCTGCAAGGGATGAGTTCTGCTTTGAGCATCAGCGCTGGGATAGCAGTAGGTCTGGCGGCAGGTCATGGTTTTCGTTTTGCAGTAAGGCGAGCTTTGGGAAGGACGCAGGCAACTGATGCCTGTGAGAAATAATTAAAGAGGTGGTTTTTTGAAGCCCGGCGAAATTTTAAGAGCGGAGCGAGAAAAACAGGGGCTTTCCCTTCCTGAAGTGGAAGCGGCGACGAAGATCCGGGTCAAGTACCTGGAGGCCCTGGAGAACGATGATTATCAGGAGATACCAGGTGAGATTTATCGGGTCGGATTTCTGCGTAATTATGCCCGTTATCTGGGGCTTGACTCCGATGCCCTGGTAGAATCTTATAAATCCCTAAGCGGCGATCAGGTTGCGAGTGCAGCACCTCAACTCCAGACGGAACAGGTGAAGGAGCAAAAGAGAGAGGCAGTAGAAAAGCAACCTTTTGGGGCTCGCCGGTGGGGAAAAAGGCTGGGAATTGCCGCGGTGATCGCTGTTTTCGCTCTGATCGTCCTAGCCTTTGCTCACAGTGTGCTCCGAGAAAAGGAGGAGCCTGCACCCCCTCCCCCGGTTACGGAAGAAGAGGAAAAAGAAGAACCGGCGGATGAAATACAGGAAGAAGAAGTTGTATTGGATTTGGTGTGCAGGGAAGTATGCTGGGTCAGGGTTGTTGCCGACGGGGAGGAGAGTTTTTCCGGTAATCTTCAGCCAGGAGATAAAAAAACATTTAGGGCTAAGGAATCTATTAAAATCAGATTGGGCAATGCCGGTGGGGTAGACGTTATTTATAATGGAGAAAAGCAGCCTCCGGTAGGGGGGAGAGGTGAGGTTGTCGACAAGGAATTCACTCCACCGAGTAGAAAGGAATTACGGTAGGGGTTATCGATGAAACTGGTATCTATGATCAGCCTTGGTTGTCCCAAGAATCTTGTGGACAGCGAAACAATCCTCGGCGTACTGGCCGGTACTGGATATGTGATAACTTCTGCTCTCGATGAGGCGGAAATTGTTCTTGTCAACACCTGCGGTTTCATTAAACCGGCGGTTAGAGAGGCGCTGGAGACAATCAACCGCTGTATCCAGCTGAAAAAAAAAGGAAATTGCCGAATCCTGATCGTTTGCGGTTGTCTCACCGCCCGCTATGGTGCAGAGCGGTTGGCAAAATTGTTACCCGAGGTCGATGGGTGGCTTGGGGTTAATCCAGCGCCGTACATCCTTTCTTGTTTGGAGAGACTGCTCCAAAGGAAAGGAGCGGCGCAAGGGGGAACGGAACAAGGAGAATATCCAAGACTGCTTTCTACTCCTCCCTACACAGCTTACCTGAAGATCGCCGAAGGGTGCTCTCATGCCTGTTCATACTGCCTGATACCTCGTATCAGGGGGCCCCTTAAGAGCAGGGAACCGGAGTCCATTTTGCGTGAAGCTGCACAGCTGGTTGCCGGGGGGACCAAAGAGATAATTTTAGTCGCACAGGATACCGGGGCCTACGGCAGAGATCTCCCCGAACGGCCCTCCCTGGCAGGCCTGATCAGAGAAATCTGCAAACTCGACGGCCTTCACTGGGTTAGATTCCTTTATCTCAACCCCACCTCCTTGACTCCGGAGTTAATTGAGATCCTGAGCAATGAACCGAAAGTCTGTCGCTACCTGGATATCCCCATCCAGCACGTCAACCGGGATATTTTACGGAGCATGGGGAGGAAGGGGGATGCCCTGTCTTATTTACAAATGATAGGTCAATTGAGATCCGCTCTGCCAGGTGTTGTCCTGCGTACCACTCTCATCACAGGATATCCGGGGGAGGACCGGAAAGCATTCCGGGAACTCCTCGATTTTGTTGCTGCAGCCAGGTGGGACCGCTTGGGAGTTTTTCCCTATTACCACGAAGAGGGTACAAGGTCGTACAGACAAAAAGATGATATTTCTTACATCACCAAGCGCCGCAGGGCAAGAATGATCATGCGTTTGCAGCGCTGCATATCCCGCCGTAATAACGAGGGGCTGGTGGGGAGTACTCTCGAGGTCCTGATTGAGGGAAGGCTCGGTGACAACATCTGGTGGGGGCGCAGCTACCGGGAGGCTCCGGGAATCGACCCCCGCGTGATCGTGCGAGGGGAAAACCTGCGGCCGGGTATGTTTGTGACGGTGCGTATAACTGCTGCTGCTGCGTTTGATCTCATCGGCGTATCATTATAGTTCTGTTTCCAATGCTTTCATAAAGAGGGACGAGAGGAGGTATGGTATAATCTTTGTCATAGGTAACAGGGGAGGAGGAGAGTTTTGGGGCAGATTCGATTTACGACAGTGCTAACAGTTCTGATTATTACCCTCTGTATCCTGCTCGGCGGACACCATCTTTATGAAAGCCATTATGTTAAAAACAATCTGCAGAATGAGATCGGCCGGATAATAAAGGTGGAGGAGATCCGCATTGAAAAGCAAGAGGACCCTCCAGCGGTATATCTTCGCGCTCCGGAAATCGATAACCTGCGAGAGGCTTATTTAAATATAGAAAATGTGGTAGCAAAACGGTTAGGTGCCGGCTATAGAATCGTCCTGGTTGATAACAGGACCCCGGAGCTGGAAGGCCTGTATGAAAAATGTAGTTTTATCATCCAGGAGGCAATAGCAACCGGCAGATATCAGAATATGGAAAAAAAGATCGCAGAGCTGGCCAAAGCGGCTGGGGTGCACTATCGCCTGTTTATCGATTCTTCCGCTATTTACCTGGAACTGCGGGACGACCATGGTTATCTTTATGAGGTGATACCGCGCTATCCGAGGTGTGAGCAGCCCGAGAACTTTGAACAACCAGGTGGTGAAATTTTATGATCAAAGAGGTCTGTTTAGGAGCGTCGCTGGCCGTGTTGATATTTCTCGTACTGCTCGGATACAATGTTATTCCTTTACTGTTGATGGCAGGGTTGGGTTTTTTGCTGTACACTGTCATTGATAAAAGAGGTCTTTCCAGTGGCACCCATTTTTCAGAATGCGTGCAGCAGGTTAACTTCAGTTTTGATGATATCGGGGGACAGGCTCCGGCCAAACAGGAGCTGAAAGAAGCCCTTGACTTCGTTCTTCACACCAATAAGGTCAGGGAGCTCGGAATCCGTCCCTTGAAGGGCATTTTGTTGACGGGCCCTCCCGGCACAGGAAAAACACTTCTGGCCAAGGCGGCTGCCGCCTATACACACTCATTGTTCCTGGCTACTTCGGGGAGTGAGTTTATAGAGGTTTATGCCGGTGTGGGAGCGCAGCGGGTGAGACAGTTATTTAGAACGGCCAAAGAGCGAGCCCGCAGGGATAAGAAAGACGGAGCGATCATTTTTATCGATGAAATCGACGTTTTAGGGAGCCGGAGAGGAAGCCAGACGGGACATCTGGAATACGATCAGACTCTCAACCAACTGCTTGTGGAAATGGACGGGCTGAAGCAGGATGATCAGGTGCGGATTCTGGTGATCGGGGCTACCAATCGGGAGGACATGCTGGATCCCGCCTTGCTCAGACCGGGGCGCTTTGACCGGATTGTCCGTGTTGATCTTCCCGATAAAGAAGCCCGTTACCATATCCTTCAGATCTACTGCCGCAATAAGCCGCTGGCCGATGATGTTTCTTTAGAGAAAATAGCTCAAGAAAGCTTCGGCTTTTCCGGAGCCCATCTGGAGAGCGTAGCCAATGAAGCGGCGATCCTGGCCTTGCGAGACAATTCGCCGCTGATCCACCATAGACACTTCAAAGAAGCGGTTGACAAGGTGATGATGGGTGAAAAGATCGACCGCAAACCGAATGAGGATGAGCGTTACCGCATAGCCGTTCATGAGACGGGTCACGCTCTTATCAGCGAGCTGCTGAGGCCGCGCTCTGTCTCTCATCTGACAGTGACGACCCGCGGCAGGGCGTTGGGTTACATGAGGCAGGTACCGGAGGATGACATCTACCTGTATACGCTGGAATCTCTGGAGAAGCAGATTCAGATTTACCTGGCGGGAGCGGTCGCCGAAAAGATCCTGCTCGGTTCCCAGAGCACTGGTGCCAGCAACGATTTTCAACAGGCGGTGCAGGTAGCCCGTCAGATCATCAACTCCGGCCTCTCGCCGCTCGGTGTCATCTGCGAGGAGATCATTCCTAATGAGCGCTATCACCAGGTCTTGCAGGAGATCATCAAGCGGCAGGAGAATATTGTAGATGAATTGCTCCGAGCTCATATCCATTCTCTGAAGGAAATTGCGCGGGTTTTAATGGAACATGAATACCTGAGCGGCGACGCCTTGAGGGAAATACTTGAGGCAAACCGTCAGGGAAAAGACGGGGTTGTGCATTGAACCTGCTCCCCGTTTTACGGGGAAAAGGGTTTCCGGCCTGGGGGATACCCGTTACCTAAATTTTTCCCCTGAAATTTTAGGGGTTCATCCGAGAGGTTAATAATTTTTAGGAAGAGGGAACGTTTGAAAATGGCTGTTTTGGTGGAGATCATCGCAACTGGCGATGAGCTTTTGATTGGGGAAAAGGATAACACGACCACCCCTTTTCTGGTCAGACAGGTAGCCTTGCTCGGCTATGAAGTAAGAAGAACGTTAACTGTTAGCGATAACCTTAATGATATTGCCGGTGCAGTGCGCGAAGCACTGCACCGTGCTGATCTCATCTTCGTAACGGGGGGGCTGGGGCCAACCCCTGATGACGTGACAAGAGAGGCCGTTGCCGAGGCAATTAAGAGGCCGCTCGAATTCCGCTCTGATATCTGGGAGGAGATTCAGGCCGGTTTGCTCCGACGCAGCAATTCCGTCCCCCCCTCCAATATGAAGCAGGCTTACCTTCCCTGCGGTGCCGAACCCTTATCCAACTGCCTAGGAACTGCTCCGGGCTTCATAATACCAATCACCAATAAGACTATTGTGGTTCTCCCCGGACCACCTGGGGAGGCCAGAGAAATGTTTTTAAGGGAGGTTAAACAGTACCTGAGCAGACGCTATCCGCCTGTGTCCGGCCGAAGGGTCTGCGTGTTTAAGACCTGCGGCCCAGGAGAAGCGGTTCTGCTGGAAAGGCTCAAAGAAGTGCTGGCAGAAGCCAAAAAGATGGATGTCGGCATCAGCTTCCTCCCCCAAGGAGGGGAGGTCCATCTCGTTCTCAAATGGAATGACTCCCTGAAGAGGGCTGGTGCCGTTGAGCAGCTTAAGGAAAGGCTAATGAAAGTCCTGGGAGAGGACCTTTACGGTCTGGACGAAGATACCCTGCCTGGCAAGGTTGGGGAGTTGCTTTCGCAGAACAGCTTAACTGTGGGGGTCGCCGAATCCTGTACAGGGGGGCTGGTGGCGAATTATCTAACGGATGTACCCGGAAGTTCCCGTTATGTTCGGGGTGGGGTTGTTGCCTATACAGAGGAGGTTAAAATGCGGGTCCTGGGGGTGCAGGAATCGACGCTGAACCGATATGGGGCGGTGAGCCTGCAGACGGCCAAAGAGATGGCAGAGGGGGTCCGGCGTCTTACGGGAGCCTCCATCGGGTTGGCCACGACGGGGTTTGCCGGCCCTGAAGGGGGAACCCCCGACGATCCCGTGGGAACGGTCTACCTTGGATTGGCAACACGGGATGATGTTGTCGCTCAAAGGATCTTCTTTCCGGGGTTAGGGAGAATTACCGTCAAAAGCATAGCAGCTAAGAGAGCTCTTGATCTGTTGCGCAGGTATCTGTTATCCCTATCAGAGGGCGGTTCGTCATTATGAAGAAGGTGCGCTCCTTTCTCGCCATTCCGCTGCCTGAAGAGCTGAAGAGGAGGATTTATCGAGGTCTCACTCCAATCCGGCGGCTTGCCCTGGATGTGAAATGGGTAGAGGAAGAGAATTATCATCTGACTTTAAAGTTTTTTGGCGACCTCACCCCCGATCAAATCCGGAGAATAAAAGTGATTCTGCCGGCATTGATTGGCGCAGAAACTCCTTTTTATCTGTACTGTGGCGACAGTTACCTTTTGTTTCCTGATCAGAATCGCCCGCGGGTCTTTTCCCTTGCCCTTACAGGAGATCTGGAGGCCCTGCACAGGCTTCAAAAGAAAACAGAGCGTGAGCTTGTCAAAGCGGGTTTCCCAGCTGAAAAGAAGAAATTCCACCCGCATATCACCCTGGGCAGATTTCGTTCCCTCCGCAACAGTCAAGACCTGTTCCACCTACTTCAAGAAAACGCCGCACTTCCTTTTGAGGAAGAGTTTCCAGTTCGGGAAATCATTCTCATGGCAAGTGAATTAACGCCTCAAGGGCCTCGCTATAAACCCCTAGCAGTCTTTCCCCTCCGAAGGGAGTGAGAGGATTAGGATTGTTGTTGTTCGTTTATTGACAACGATTCCCAAGTAAAATATAATGTTTACGAACATTTGTTTCGAAAGGGATGGGGAGAATGAACGACAAGCTCAAGGCTTTAGAGTTGGCGCTGTCTCATATTGAGAAAGCCTTTGGTAGGGGCTCCATTATGCGTTTGGGGGATACGCCTGCTCAGCTCAATGTCGATGTGATCCCTTCGGGCAATCTCCCGCTGGATCTGGCCCTAGGGGTAGGCGGGATACCGCGGGGAAGGATTATAGAGATTTATGGGCCCGAATCCTCTGGAAAAACGACCGTTGCCCTGCATGTGGTTGCTGAAGCCCAAAAAAGAGGTGGAATGGCCGCCTTCATCGATGCCGAGCATGCCCTGGATCCTGTTTATGCCCAGGCTTTAGGGGTCGACATCGATAACCTCTATGTCTCCCAGCCCGACACAGGTGAACAGGCTCTGGAGATCACGGAAACCCTTGTGCGCAGCGGCGCTTTGGATGTTATCGTCATCGACTCCGTAGCTGCTTTGGTGCCCAGGGCTGAACTGGAGGGGGAAATGGGAGATGCTCATGTGGGCTTGCAGGCCCGCCTCATGTCTCAAGCCCTGAGGAAACTGACGGGTACCATTAGCAAGACCAAAACGACGGCCATTTTTATCAATCAGATCCGAGAAAAGGTAGGGGTAATGTTCGGCAATCCCGAAGTGACAACGGGTGGGAGAGCGCTTAAGTTTTACGCATCAGTGCGCTTAGAAGTCAAAAAAATCGATTTAATTAAACAGGGAACGGATATCGTTGGTAGTAGGACGAGAATCAAGGTTGTTAAGAATAAGGTTGCCCCTCCCTTTAAACAGGTTGAATGTGATCTCATGTACGGTAAGGGTATTTCCCGGGAAGGAGGCCTCCTCGACTTAGGGTTGGAATTCGGTATTATCTCCAAATCGGGTTCATGGTTTGCTTACGGGGAGGAGCGCTTGGGACAGGGACGTGAAAATGCCAAAGAATTTTTGAGGGAGCATCCGGAGATTGCCCAGGAGATAGAGCAGAAAATCAGGGAAGTGACGAGCATAAAGCAGGGCATTTTCAGAACCGGAAGCGCGTTTAGTGATGAAGATGTTACCCCTCAGGATTAGGAGAACCTTCCGGCTCTTTCTTGACACACTCCGGAAACGATAATAGAATTTATAAAGCGGAAACAGTGGATAGAACTTCTACCACAGTTTATTTAGTATTACAAGTGGTCGGTAATTCTAATCAACTAACGGAAATCTGAAATGTGGAGAAGTTTCTATGTAAACCGAGTTTCTACTCGGTTTTATTATTAAAATTAACGATATGAGGGCTTGATTGGAGGGAGGTGAAAGGCATTTCTCTGACAACGTCGGTTTATGTGGTCTTAGCTGTGATAGCACTCCTGATAGGGGTTCTCTGCGGATATTTATTGCGCAAGTACCTGGCAGAAGCCCGTATTGCTTCCGCTGAGGAAGCGGCCAGGCGCATTATCGAGGAAGCCCAAAAAGAAGCAGATGCCAAAAAAAGAGAAGCAATACTTGAGGCAAAAGAAGAAATCCATCAGATGCGCACTGATGCCGAACGGGAAAACAGGGAGAGGCGTAACGAAATCCAGCGCCAGGAGCGGCGCTTGTTACAGAAGGAAGAAGCGCTGGACAGGAAATTAGAAGGCCTGGAAAAGAAGGAAGAGAACCTGTATAAAAAGGAACAGGAGCTTGCTCATAGAAGCAGTCAGCTGGACGAGCTGTTGAAAAAGCATGTGGCAGAACTGGAGCGCATCTCCGGTTTGACAACGGAAGAGGCCCGGACTATTCTTTTGAATAACGTCCGGGAAGAAATTAAACGGGAAACGGCTCTCATCATTAAAGAAGAAGAGGCGCGGGCCAAGGAAGAGGCCGATAAACGGGCAAGGGAAATAGTGACGCTGGCGATTCAGAAGGGTGCAGCCGACATAGTAGCAGAAACGACTGTGTCCGTTGTTCCTCTACCCAATGACGAAATGAAAGGGAGGATTATCGGCAGGGAGGGGAGGAACATCAGGACCCTGGAAACATTGACTGGGGTTGACCTGATAATTGATGATACTCCGGAGGCCGTGATTCTCTCCAGTTTTGATCCGATTCGGAGGGAAACTGCCCGCATTGCCCTGGAAAAGCTCATTGCAGACGGTAGGATCCATCCGGCCCGGATCGAAGAGATGGTGGAAAAAGCCCAGAAAGAGATTGAGCAGAAGATACGAGAAGAAGGAGAAGAGGCTGCCTTTGAGGTCGGTGTTCACAACATTCATCCCGAGCTGATCAAGCTTTTAGGTAGACTTAAGTTCCGGACAAGCTACGGACAGAATGTGCTCAAACATTCCCTGGAAGTAGCTTACCTCGCAGGCGCCATGGCCTCCGAACTCGGTGCCAACGCTCAACTGGCGAAGCGTGCCGGATTGCTTCACGACATCGGCAAGGCAGTCGATCATGAGATTGAAGGTCCTCATGTTACCATAGGGGCTGATCTTGCCCGGAAATACCGTGAAAATCCGGAAGTTATCCACTGTATTCTGGCTCACCACGGGGATCAGGAGCCGGAAACCGTTGAGGCTGTGCTTATTCAGGCCGCCGATGCCATATCGGCTGCCCGCCCCGGTGCCCGCCGTGAGACGCTGGAGGCGTACTTGAAGAGACTGGATAAACTGGAAGAAATCGCTGATTCCTTTGAAGGAGTGGAGAAATCTTTTGCCATTCAAGCAGGGCGGGAGGTCAGGATACTGGTCAAGCCCGAGGTCATCGATGACATTCAGGCCGCGCACCTGAGCCGGGAAATTGTTAAGAAGATTGAGGACAGCCTGGAATATCCTGGTCAGATCAAGGTGACCGTGATCAGGGAAACCAGGTATGTGGATTACGCGAAGTAAAACCGGTTAAACGCTAGATCTCTAAATTGCTGCATGCTTTTGGACTGCATCAGGTAACACCTGTTCGGTAGCAAGCTCCCGGGTCGACGGTAACCGGGTATAAAAAGGGGTCATCTTGCGATGCCCCCTTTTTAGTTGGCTCGGCTTATCTGTCGGCCTGCGAAGATGAAGTGAACCGTCTCCCGGTGAGCAGCAGGCCTCGCTTGCTTTCACCCCTCGGCTTCAGCTGGATTAGGGGTGAAATATCTGAGATGGTGCATTTTGCGGTAAGATGCTAGAAAAGGAAATCGATAGGTAGCAGGATTTATTCGATCTTTGGAGAAAATATCTCATTATGTTAGCACTCCTTGAGGCTGAAGAGGAAGGGATTAAGTTGGAAGTTGCAAACCGTCAAGGTGACAGCAGCGCTCCCCAGATCGCTAATCTGTTGACATCACTTTTAATCTATTATCCGGAAATTGCTACCATTAATCTGGATCCCAGAAAACAAATAATCAAGTTTACATTTTATCTGAAGAATGCAATTTCCCCGGAGAAAATAAAGATGGCACAGAACTACCTGAGGCAATCCATGGATGCCTATTATTATCTTTGTAAAATGAAGGTTGCGGTATCCACTTTCTTCTTTGAACCTTTGGAATCATTTACTATTCTGGAGTTCCAAAGGGATGTCGGTTCTCTCTCTTTAAAAGAAATTAATCTGCTTATTGCTTTGTTGCGTGAAGAGTTGGGAGCGACCTTGGTAACAGATGAGGATGATGACCTGCAGGTCGATGATATGGCCTTGCATGAAGAGCTGCTCGGTTATATGCTGGAAAGTGTCAAGCAGAAGCGTGCCAATATCGAGTTGATTGCTCTGCGTGATGAGGGAAAAGTGGTGGTGTACAACAAGTAATCGTGCCAGGAGGTTATCTATTTGCGGATCCTCTTTCTAGGAGATATTGTCGGTCGTCCCGGCCGGCGGGCCGTTAAGGAGTTGTTGGTTTCACTGCGGGAGGAATATGCTCCCGAACTTGTTATTGCCAACGGCGAAAATGCTGCCGGTGGGACGGGCATAACCCGGCAAACTGCTGATGAGCTTTTTGGTGCCGGAATCGATATTTTAACTATGGGGAACCATGTCTGGGATCAAAAAGATGTCTATAATTTTATCGAAGAGGAGAAAAGGATCGTTCGACCTGCCAACTACCCTCCGGGTACGCCTGGGAGAGGATATCTGCTTGCGCACACGCAAAGTGAAACTAAAGTTGGAATTATCAATCTGTCCGGTCGGGTCTATATGCCGCCCTTGAGTTGCCCGTTCCGTATGCTGGACGAAATACTTCCTTTGCTCAGGAAGGAGACGCCTGTAATTATAATTGATTTCCATGCGGAAGCTACTTCAGAAAAAATGGCTTTAGGATGGTATGTTGACGGAAGAGCCAGTGCTTTAATCGGAACCCATACCCATATCCAGACCGCTGACGAGCGGATTTTGCCGCAAGGAACGGGTTATATCACTGATGTAGGGATGACAGGGCCTTGCGATTCGATCCTTGGGGTTAAAAAAGAACCGGTGATCAAAAAATTCGTGACGATGCAGCCTGTGCGGTTCGAGGTTGCCGGCGGCCCCGTACAGCTGAATGCCGTGTATTTGCAGATCGATCCAGATAATGGCAGAACATTGATAATAAAAAGAATACAGATCTTCAAAAATTAACCTTGCAATATATTTCCATCGGTGCTATCATTAAAAATATAATGGCATAAATATATTCATTAGAGGGAAATTCAATAGGGGAGGTTGGGTCTGTGGAAGTATTGAAGGTGTCAGCAAAATCCAGCCCGAACTCTGTAGCCGGTGCCTTGGCAGGGGTTTTGAGAGAGAAGGGCTGCGCAGAACTGCAAGCAATCGGGGCTGGGGCTTTAAACCAGGCTGTAAAGGCTGTAGCGATTGCAAGAGGCTTTGTGGCTCCCAGTGGTGTGGATCTCATTTGTATCCCTGCATTTACGGACATTGTTATCGACGGTGAGGAAAGGACGGCAATCAAGCTCATTGTAGAACCCCGTTAGAGGAATAATATATTTATAATTGATTTATATTATTTTATATTATTGATCGCAGCCTGTTTATTTTGCTGAAAATAAACAGGCTTTTGTTATTTATTATTATTAAAGGGAAGTGTCTTCAATGATTGTAGATATGCACTGTGACTCGATTCTTGCCGCCTACGTTAACCGGTATTCGCTGGCGGAACAAAGCCAGGACGGCCACCTGGATCTTCACAGACTCCGGCAGGCGGGAGTCAAGATCCAGTTCTTTGCTTTATTTCCCGGGATAGCACCCTATATGAATCCACTGCAGCAAGTGCTTCTCCTGGGGGACTTTTTCTGGGAGCAATTAGCGTCAGAGGGGGTGTACTGGGATGTTATTACTTTTGGGAGACAGCTTCTGGATGTCTTGCATGGTGAAAGGAGCGGTGCCATTTTGACCGTCGAAGGGGGGGAGGCCTTACTGGGGAACATCCGGCTGTTGAGCGTTTTATACCGGTTTGGTGTGCGCAGTCTTTGCCTGACCTGGAACAACCGCAACGAAATTGCCGACGGTGTGGACGAGACGAAAACCGGAGGTGGGTTGACATCCTTCGGCAGGGATGTCGTAAAAGAGATGAATCGTTTGGGGATGCTTATCGATGTTTCCCATCTTTCCGAAAGAGGATTCTGGGACGTGTTGGAATTGAGTGAAGCTCCGATAATTGCCTCTCATTCCAACTGCAAGGCTGTATGGGATCACCCCAGGAATCTTACAGATGACCAGATCAGGGGGATCGCTCAGAAGGGGGGGGTTGTCGGGATAAACTTTGCTGCCGAACTGGTTGGCCCTCCTGGTTGCGGTTTGGAGTATTTATACCGGCATATCGATCACATCAGCAGCCTGGTTGGTGACGATTATCTGGGTTTTGGTTCCGACTTCGACGGTACCGAGAGGCTGGTTAGAGGGGTCAAGGATGTTAATTCTTTTCAAGAAATTATTGCGATGCTGATAAAAAATGGCTACTCGGAGGCAACTCTCCGCAAAATCTGTAGCGATAATTGTGTGAGGCTGCTAAGACAGGTTCTTCTGTAGAATCTGCTGTAGCTGGCTCTGCAGAGAATGAGCAAAGGAGAAGATTCAATGTTTGCCGACCTTCATGTGCACAGCACGGCTTCAGATGGAAGTGATGAACCAAAAAAAATTGTCAATATCGCTCTTTCTAAAGGGCTTTCTGCGATTGCCTTGACCGATCATGATACAACAGACGGAATAGAGGCTGCTCTCGCTGAGGCTCGAGGAACGGGGTTGCAGCTGATACCGGGGGTGGAGTTGAACACCGATTGGGAGGGTACAGATATCCATATTTTAGGCTATTACGTAGAATATCGGGCACCATTTTTCCTGAATACACTCGCTGAGATGCGCCGGAGCCGGCTGACGCG
The DNA here is from genome assembly GCF_000305935.1 of Thermacetogenium phaeum DSM 12270. Taxonomy (NCBI): domain Bacteria; kingdom Bacillati; phylum Bacillota; class Clostridia; order Thermoanaerobacterales; family Thermoanaerobacteraceae; genus Thermacetogenium; species Thermacetogenium phaeum. The sequence continues at coordinate 1,183,679 of NC_018870.1, forward strand.
CGCCGAGGGAATGCTCGCCAAGCTGGCCGATCTGGGAATCAGGCTGCGCTTTGAGGATGTTGCCAGGATTGCCGGAGAGGCGGCGATTTGCCGCCCTCACATTGCCCAGGCAATGGTGGAAGCAGGCTATGTGGCCTCGAAAAAAGAGGCCTTCGAGAGATATATCGGCCGCGGATTACCGGCCTATGTACCGCATTCCAAATTGGATCCCTTTACCGCGATCGCCGTGATCGAAAAGGCAAAAGGTGTTCCCGTGCTGGCTCACCCAGGCCTTGCCGACAGGGATGATCTGATACCGGCTCTCGTAAAAAAAGGGCTTCTCGGTTTGGAGGTCTATTATCCTCTGCATACCCCCGAGATGATTGAGAAGTACCGATGGTACAGCAAAAAGTACGGCTTGGTGATGACGGGCGGTACCGACTACCACGGCCCTGATTCCGATTACCCTCCTTTGGGTTCTGTGTCTGTCCCTATGGAAACGGTGGAAAAGCTTCAGAGGCTGCATAGTTTTATCGATTAAATCATCAGCGGAGAAGGAATCCCCGTATTTGTAACGAAATCTTAAAAGGGCGTGTCATTTTATCGAAAGCACGGGGGTTAGAAGATGCTGAGATTCAAAAATGTGAAGTTCTTGATCCTGGGGACGGTTATTGTCGGTTTTGGGGTTTTATCTTCACCTGGTCCTTCACATGCCCAGAGCTATACTGTCAAAAAAGGTGATACCCTGTGGGGAATTGCCTGCTCTTTTCAGACGACGGTGTCGGCGATCAAAGAGCTGAACAATCTCACGGGGGATCTTATTCATCCTGGAAAGGTACTGCAGATTCCAGCGGTATCTGGTCAGACTCAAGCGGGAAATAATAATGCGGCTGCGGCGGGAGCGAGTAATCATGTTGATAAATATACTGTTCAACAGGGGGACTGTCTCTGGTTGATTGCCCAGAAATACGGGGTTCAGGTGGCAGCTCTGAAGGAGGCCAACAACCTTCAAAGCAATCTTATTTATCCCGGGCAGGTCCTGATTGTTCCCGCAACCAGGAGCGGGGGCGGAACTGACAGCGTAGTTTCCCCTGCCCGTGGAGCGGCTTCCTCTGTTGTCGATACCGCCAGGAGGTTTATCGGGGTTCCCTATGTTTACGGCGGTAGCAGCCCTGTAAAGGGATTCGATTGTTCGGGATTTGTGCAGTATATCTTCTCGCTACACGGCGTCAAACTCCCCCGCACCGCCGATGCTCAGGCACGGAGCGGAAAGAGGATAGAAACTCCTGCCCCAGGAGATCTGGTTTGTTTTTCCGAAAATAAAGGGTACGTTTCTCATGTTGGCATCTATATCGGGAACAATTCCTTTATTCATGCCAACCGCGGCCAGGGAGTGACTATAACATCCCTGTCGGATAACTGGTACCGCACCCGTTATGCAGGAGCCCGTCGAGTTCTGTAATCTCGGAGTGATGGATTTGAATATCGGAAATCTGTCGGAACTGACAATTGAGAAACTGTGGTCCGGCTTTGAAAAGGTCGGTTACATCGCCGAAGAGGAGATCATCATCCCCGTTTACCTCTCCCTGCGTCTGGAAAAACCACTTTTAGTTACCGGAGCGCCGGGTGTCGGCAAAACCGAAATCGCCAAGGTGCTTGCCTCAATTTTTCAGACAGATTTGATCCGCCTGCAGTGTTATGAGGGGCTCGATGAGACTAAGGCGCTCTACGAGTGGAACTACCAAAAGCAGCTGATCAAAATTCAGTTGACTAAAGAGAGCACCGAAGAGCTTGCCGAACACGATCTTTTTTCCCGGGATTACCTGCTGGAAAGGCCTTTACTAAAGGCGATCCAGGCACCCCGCAAGGTGGTTTTGCTGATCGATGAGATCGATAAAACCGATGAGGAGTTTGAAGCATTTCTTTTTGAGGTTCTTTCCGATTTTCAGGTTTCCGTACCGGAATTAGGTACCTTGAAGGCAAAATTCATTCCGGTAGTCGTCCTCACCAACAACGGGGAGAGGGAACTTTCGGATGGCTTAAAAAGAAGATGTGTCTACCTTTACATTGACTTTCCCAGTATTGAAAAGGAGCTGAAAATAATTAAGGTTAAGGTTCCCGGGATAGGTGCGCGGCTGGCCGAAGAGGTTGCTCTGGTTGCTCATCATTTAAGGCACGATTTCGATTTTAAGAAGAAACCTTCAATTTCGGAAACGATCGACCTGGCCAACGCCCTTGTCATTTTGGGCGCCGCAAAACTGGAGCAGGACCATATCAGGCGCACCCTCAACCTGCTGCTCAAAGATCAGGAGGACATCGATCTTTTTAATAAGGAAATGGGGCCGGCCGGGCTGATCGAAAAAATCTCCAAGAGGTAGGTTATGCAAAACTATCTTGAATATAATTTCGCTCGATTTGTGCATATACTCCGGCATCTGGGAATCAGGGTCAGCATCCGGGAGTCGCTGACGGCGCTAAAGGCCCTTTCGCTGATCGACATCCTTAACCGGAAGCATGTCAAGCTGGCCTTGTCAGCCCTGCTGGTTAAAAATTACGACGAACAAATAGTCTTCAATCAGGCCTTTGAAAGTTTCTTTGCGGTGCCTGAGATCAAAGAGCGGCAACAGCAAATCTGGGAGGAGAAACAGAGGGAAGACCGGCTGCTGCTCGAAGAGGCAGAAGCAGATCTGTCGTATAAGGGGACGGCGCTGGATTTGAGCGAGGAGGAAAAGCTTTTTTACGCCCATTTGCCGGAAGAGGGGAAAAAAAAGATCCGGGAATACTTGGCTGCCAGCAGCCTTCCGGACGACCGCTTCAGCAGGTTTAAGCCGATGCTTGAATGCCAGGTGCGTGGTTCCTTGCGCTACTGGAAGCAGCGGCTGGGGGAGACCGACGATAATCACGTGCTGCGCAGCAGAGATGCAAGCGATCCTGTTATCGCCTCCATTATTGAAGATCTGAAAGAAGACAGCAGCCTGCTTTATGAGGACATGAAGAGGATCGGGAATGAGGATCTTCCCAAAATAACGAACATGCTGAAATCACTATCCCGCAAAATGGCAACCAAGATCTCTCGCCGTTACCGGGTGAGCAGGAAGATCGACAGGCTTGATCTCAGGCGCAGTATTAAGGCCAATGTGCGCTACGGCGGTGTAATATTTAAACTTCAGTACAAGCGGAGAAGGATCCAAAAGCCCAAACTGCTTCTCATCTGCGACGTTTCCGGTTCCATGTCTCGCTATGCCGCCTTTGTCATTCAGTTCATCTATGGTTTGAGTGCAGCGGTTAAAAACATCGACAGCTTTGTGTTTGCTGAAGAGCTGGAATGTGTCACACCCTATTTTAGCAGGCGCCGACCCTTTGAAAAGACCATGGTAAACCTTATTGGGAAGTGCCGCACCTGGGGAAAGGGAACCAATATCGGTGCTGCCCTAGGCGCATTGCGTGTAAAATACCCTCTGCTCCTGACTTCTCAGACGGTCGTCATAATAGTCAGCGACACCAAGACCCTGGAGATCGAACGCGCCAGGGAGGAACTGGTAAAACTCAAGCGCTCCGTCAAGGACATCCTCTGGCTGAACACCCTGCCGAGGGAGGAATGGAAGGATTTGCGAAGTGTGCGTGAATTTCAGGGGCAGTGCCGGATGTATGAGTGCTATACCCTCGCCCATCTGGAGAGGATCATCAGAAAGCAATTTCTCGATTAAGGGGCGAAGAGCTTGAAGCCGAACTTAAATTACGAGAAACTGTCTTTTTTTTATGACCTGCTGATGCAGGGGATCGACTACGAAGCATGGGTCAGTTATGTGGAAGAAATTATTGAGCGTTTCCGGGGAGAGGTGGGCTCGGTAGTGGATCTGGCGTGCGGCACGGGGAGTTCTGCTCTGCCGTGGGCGAGGCGTGGCTACCGTACCTTTGGGGTCGATCTCTCCGCTGAGATGCTTGCACTGGCCCGGCAAAAAGCGGCGCAGGAGGGATGTCAGATCACTTTCCTGCAACAGGACCTGAGCTTTTTGAGGCTGCCGGAGGCGGTGGATCTGGCCGTTTGTTTTCAGGACGGCTTCAACTACATCCTGGAACTCCCGAATTTAAGGCGGGCCTTCCAAGCGGTATTTAGAAATCTCAATAACGGGGGTCTTTTTGTTTTTGACCTGAATTACCTGCCTCAGATTCTCTCTGAGAGCGAAGGATCTTCCGCCGCCTGGGGCGAGGGGTATTCCTTCAGCTGGCGTACCAGGTATTTGAAGGAAGAGAGGATTTGGGAGATTGTTGTCAGCGGGGAGGTCAAAAGGAATGGAGAGCACATTGAGTGTTTCTCCGAAACTCACCGCGAGCGCATCCACGAACCGCAGGAGGTATGGTCCCTTCTCTGCGACAGCGGGTTCGTCGTGCAGGGCAATTATCAGGCTTTTACATTCAATCCGCCCCATGAAGGCACACTCAGGGTTGTTTATATAGCTCAAAAAGTCAAGATTTAAGAAAAGGGGTTCCATATTTCCATGAAACGAGGTAAATTCATCTTTATCACCGGTGGTGCCAGGAGTGGGAAGAGCAGCTTTGCAGAAAAAGTGGCCTCCTGCTTGAGTGAGGAGGTCACCTATATAGCCACCGCCGAGGTTCTGGATGAGGAAATGGCGGCAAGGGTAGCCGAACATCGCCTGAGGAGGCCTCCTGGCTGGCGCACTATTGAAGAACCTCGCAGGGTGGCGGCGGTGCTGGAGAAAGTCGGGCAAAAGGATGGGGTGGTCATCATCGATTGCCTGACACTTCTGATTGCCAATCTGCTTTTTCCTTCGCCGACAGATGGCGATGTCCAGGAGTGTCAGAAGGAGAAGGTGCTGCAGGAGATCAGGCATCTGGCACGGGTTGCCTCCAGCTGCAGGGCGCACGTCGTCATTGTATCCAATGAATTGGGGTTGGGTGTGGTTCCTCCCTATCCGCAGGGGCGGATCTTCCGCGATGTTACCGGCTGGTCCAACCAGATCATGGCCAGAGAAGCCGATCATGCCTTTTTTCTCATTTCAGGAATGGCCATTGACATCAAAGCGCTGCACAGGGAACCAGAGTCAGTCCTGGATGGAAGGGATGGAGCCGGAGGATGAGAAGCTTTTTCTGTGCACTTGCTTTTTTAACAAGAATTCCTGTACCCGGAGGGCTCGACTACGGCGCGGATGCATTCCGGAAGAGCCTTTTCTTCTTTCCCCTTGTCGGGGCCGTCCTCGGCGCCCTTTTTGCAGGGAGCTGGTTTTTTCTCGGCAAATTTTTTCCCCCAGTCATCATCGCCGCCTTGTTGCTTATGATCTCTGTTCTCTTGACCGGAGGATTGCATCTGGACGGTTTAATGGACACTGTAGACGGGGTCTACGGGGGGAGGACCCGCGAGGAAAAACTCGCCATTATGAAAGACGTCCACGCCGGTTCCTTTGGGGTCATCGGTGTTGTTCTCGTCTTGCTTTTGAAATTCAGCGTTTACACTCAGATCAGCCGGGGTTTTCTTCCATATCTGATTGCCGCTCCTGTGCTGGGAAGACAGGCGCTGGTCTGGCTGCAGGTTCTTTTCCCTTATGCGAGGAAAAACGGCCTCGGCAAGCTCTTTGACGCTAATGGCAGTGTTTCGCTTTTTGCAGCAACTACAGGTATGACACTGGTAATTCTCTTTCTCTTGTTGCGGCTATCCGGACTCATTCTGTTTTTAATTACAGGGGTTTTCATCCTGCTTTTAGGCGGTTGTCTCACCAGGTTGCTGGGCGGACTGACCGGTGATACCTATGGGGCTTCCTGTGAATTGACGGAAATCATTGTTCTGCTGGCAGCATTTCTTCTTAGCTGTTAAAATTAGAGAAAACAATTTATTTTGCGTTCCCGGAAACCGGATTTCGGATCCGGCCGGATCAAATCACGGTGGGGATCGTCGCCAGTAGCCGCTTTGAATCCTTGGTTTCCACCGGGGATTTATCTACCCAGCGCTAATTATTGACCGATAGGCTGTCGTTATCCGTAGTGAAAGTATTTCCCGGGACAGCTAGGGTTTTTGAGATAGTTTTACGGTTACAACAGGAGGTTGCTGATTTGACCAGATTGCTTCTAGTACGCCACGGCCAAACCCTCTGGAATCATATTTCCCGGTACCAGGGGCATACGGATGTGCTGCTCAGCGATACCGGCCGCGAACAGGCCAGGCTTCTGGCCAGGAGGCTGGCAGCCGAAAAAGTTGCCGCCGTTTATTCCAGCGACCTCAAGCGGGCCTTGGAGACGGCAGAGATTCTGGCTGCTCCCCATTGGCTTACGGTGAAAGAAGTGCCGGAGTTGAGAGAGATCCATTTTGGCGTTTGGGAGGGGCTGACTTTTAAAGAAATTCAGGAGAAGTATCGCGATCTGGCTGAAAGGTGGTATCAGTACCCGGCCACCGTCCGCATTCCGGAAGGGGAGACCTTTGAGGAATTGAAGGAGAGGGCCTACGGAGCCATCTTGAGGCTGGTTGCAAAGCATCCATCCGACACGATTATCGTTGTGACGCACGGCGGCACCATCAGAACCATTATCTGCAGCCTTTTGGATATCGATTTGAATCATGCTTTTCACATCCGTCAGAACAACGGAGCATTGAATATCATCGAATTTTATGAGGGGTACGGTGTACTGACACTGCTCAATGATACCAGCCACCTCGACTGTCAAGAAAGTCGCTGAACCGATTGTTTCTCTAAGGTAAAGATGCTAAAATGTAGTTTAAATATCGGGGGGAAAGAGAAAGGAGTTCTTGCCGTGATTGAGGACAGATTTGAAAAAACAGGGCTCACCTTTGATGATGTACTCCTGATACCCGGCAGATCGGAGGTGCTGCCGCGGGATGTGGATATTTCCACCTATCTGACTGCAGAGATCAAGTTGAATATCCCCGTTCTCAGTGCGGGGATGGACACGGTAACTGAGAGCAGGATGGCCATCGCGCTGGCCCGTGAGGGCGGGATCGGGATTATCCATAAAAATATGCCCCCCGCCCAACAGGCGAGGGAGGTAGACCGCGTCAAGCGTTCGGAGCATGGAATTATTACAGATCCGATCTCTTTAAGCCCTCAACATCTGGTGAGAAACGCCTTGGAAATGATGGAGCATTACCACATTTCGGGGGTCCCCATTACGGTAGATGGCAAACTGGTAGGGATTATCACCAACCGCGACATCCGTTTTGAGGATGATCTAGACCGCCCGATTCATGAAGTGATGACTAAGGAGAACCTGATTACGGCGCCAGTAGGGACCACCCTCCAAGAAGCCAAAAATATTTTGCGCCGCCATAAAATCGAGAAACTGCCGATTGTCGATGAGAATTATAACCTGCGCGGTTTGATTACCATTAAGGACATCGAAAAGGCGCGCCAGTATCCCAATTCTGCAAAGGATGCCAAAGGACGACTGCTGGTCGGCGCTGCTGTCGGCGTCGGTGATGATCTCGAAGAACGCCTGTCTGCACTGGTGGAGGCAGGAGTTGATGTGGTCGTGGTGGATACCGCCCACGGGCATTCGGTGGGCGTTATTAAAGCCGTGGAAAAGATCAAAAGCCTGTATCCCGATCTGCCTTTGATTGCAGGCAATGTGGCCACCGCAGAGGCTACCAGGGATCTCATCCTGGCAGGAGCGGATGCGGTAAAGGTCGGGATTGGGCCCGGTTCCATCTGCACCACCAGAGTGGTAGCCGGAATCGGTGTTCCGCAGATAACAGCTGTGATGGACTGTGCCCGGGAAGCAAAGAAGTACGGGAAACCAGTAATTGCCGATGGCGGAATCAAGTATTCCGGTGACATCACCAAGGCTCTCGCTGCCGGAGCTGATACGGTGATGCTGGGCAACCTGCTGGCGGGAACGGAAGAAAGCCCCGGTGAGGTGGAAATCTATCAAGGCAGAAAATATAAGGTCTACCGGGGTATGGGGTCTTTGGGCGCTATGCGTTCGGGGAGTGCCGACCGTTACTTCCAGCAGCAGACTGATAAGCTTGTCCCGGAGGGTGTGGAAGGGCGTATCCCTTATCGCGGAACGGTGTCGGAAATTGTCTACCAGCTGATAGGGGGGTTGCGCGCCGGTATGGGTTACTGCGGTGTGCGTAACATAGAGGAACTCCAAACCAAGACGAAATTTGTGCGAATCACCAACGCCGGCCTAAGGGAAAGCCACCCCCATAGTGTAGATATTACCAAAGAAGCCCCCAACTACAGTTGATTGAAAGGCGGGAAAGTGATGTGATGAGATATGTTCACATCGGTTGAGGAACTCCAGCGAAAGCTGGCCGAACACAATTACCTTACCGACAGGAATGTGGCCACGGTGGTTTACCTGGCTCTCAAACTCCAGAAACCCCTTTTAATTGAGGGGCCGGCTGGTGTAGGAAAAACGGAACTGGCCAAGGTTCTCGCCGCTGCCACCCAGAGCAGGCTGATCCGCCTGCAGTGCTATGAAGGGTTGGATGAGGCCAAAGCTCTTTATGAATGGAACTATCAGAAACAGCTTCTCTGTCTTCAGGTTAAACAGAATCAGAGTAAATCCTGGGAAGAAGCCAAAGAAGATATTTTTACCCCGGAATTCCTTCTACGACGCCCGCTCCTCTTGGCCCTGGAGTCCAGGGAACCAGTAGTTTTATTGATCGACGAGGTTGATAAGAGTGACGAGGAGTTTGAGAGCTTTCTGCTGGAAATACTGTCTGACTATCAGATTACCATCCCTGAAGTGGGGACGATAAAAGCGACTCAAATTCCCGTAGCGGTTCTTACAAGCAACAATTTCCGTGATTTTGGCGATGCTCTGAAGCGAAGGTGCATACACCTTTATCTTGATTATCCGTCTTTTGAGCGGGAGCTGGAAATAGTCAGACTTAAAGTTCCCGGAATTCAGAACGCACTGGCCCAGCAGCTCGTCAGGTTTATCCAGGTGATTCGCAAGCAGGACTTGAAAAAACCTCCCAGTATTGCCGAAACGATCGACTGGGCGCGGGCACTTCTGACGTTGGGGGTCCAGCAGATCGACGAGGAGATAGTTCAAAGCACTCTCAGCCTGATTCTAAAATACCAGACTGACATAGAAAAGCTGCTCCCAAAGGTATCCTCACTCCTTCCCGAAGATTAAGAAGGGGTTAGAATGCTCGACGAGAAGATCCTGGAATTCGCCAGGTTGCTGCGTAAGGGGGGGATCGGCGTTTCCTTTACGCAGATCGCCGATGCTCTGAGGTCGGTGGCCTTAGTGGGCCTGGCCTGGGATGACTTCTATACCGCCTTGCGGTGCACCCTGATCAAAGAACAGGCAGATAGGCCGCTTTTTGATAAGTTGTTTCGCCTCTTTTTTCTTACCCAGAGCGGTCAAAACGCGCATGATAACCTCCACCTGGAGGAGGAAACTGCGGGGCAGATGCAGGGAACGCCCGAACTCGTCCAGAGCGCCGACGGAAAGGGCATGGGGAGAGGAGGGGGAGCCTCACCCTATCTTCTGCTCGTGAAAGCCGTTCGGGAGGGCAATTACAGCATGCTGCGCCAGCTGGGAGAAATGGCGGTAAAGGGTTTGGGAGAACTGGAGAGGGGAAGCCTGCCCAAACTGGATGACCTGGTAGTTCAGGCCAAGGTTGCCATAGGTTGGTATCAAGCTGTCAACAGGCTCGAACGGATCCGGATTCAGGAAGGAATAGGAGCAGTTGTTTATGCCAAGTGGATGGCTTGTCTGGACTTTCTGGATGGGTATATTAAAGAGTTGCTGGAGGATATCTTTGTCAAGAAGTACGGCAAGGATGCCCTCGAAGAGATAGCGGCAGCTGCTAATATCAGGGAAAAAGAGTTTTACAGACTGGACAATCTGGAAATTCAAGAGATACGCAAGCGCATCACCAGACTGGCCCGCAAGCTGGCCTCCAAGTATACGAGGCGCTATCGAAGGGCAAAATACGGTAAGATAGACTTAAGAAGAACAGTCCGGCAGGCATTGATAACCGCAGGCACTCCTATGCGCCTGAAATATCGGAGGAAGGTCGTCAGCAAGCCGGAAATCGTGCTTTTATGCGATGTTTCCGGTTCGGTCGCTCTTTTCAGCGAATTTATGCTCCAGCTTGTCTATACCATTCAGAACAGGTTCAGCGCCGTCAGGTCTTTTTTATTTGTGGATTTGATCGACGAGGTTACCGATTACTTTAAGAACAAGGATATCAAGGAAGCCATCGAGGAGGCTTTTTCGAAAGCTCGCTATTCCTATTCGGGATTTTCCGATTACGGTAAAGTATTCAGCATTTTTGCCAGAAGATATCTGTCGGGGATTCCCCGCAGCTGTACTTTGATCATACTGGGGGATGCCAGGAATAATTACCGATCAGATGAGAAGGAATTCCTCAAAGAGATTCAGGAACATGTCAGGAAGATCCTCTGGTTTAACCCCCAGCCCCGCGAGCAGTGGAACAAAGAGGACAGCATCATGAGAGTATACTCTCCTTTCTGCTACCAGGTCTTTGAATGCGGCAACCTCAGGCAGATGGAGGATGTCATCGAGGCAATTTTATGAGCTGGCCAACTTCCACCCGACACCGGCCTTCCCATCCCTGCCCCGGTTGCGTTGACGCCCTAATTCTCTTGTGTTAGATTTATATTAACAACAAATAAATAAGGGGGGGAGGGGATGAGAGCTTGCTTTCCAACCAGGAGATTCTCATCAGAATGCTCGTATCTCTCCTCGTCGGTCTCATTATCGGTTACGAAAGATCTTGGAATCAAAAGCCCGCCGGCGTCCGCACCTACTCGCTCGTCTGTATCGGCTCCACCCTTTTTATGATTATCAGCGCTTACGGCTTGCCTGGGACATCCAGTCATGTGATAGGCTTTCGCCTTGACCCGGGGCGTATTGCCGCCCAGATCGTTACGGGCATCGGTTTTCTGGGGGCTGGCGTGATCTGGAAGGATAGAGGCACGATTCGTGGTTTGACGACTGCGGCCAACCTGTGGGTAAGTGCAGGGCTGGGAATGGCGATTGGCGCAGGGATGTATTTCCTCACTTTGGTCAGTGTTATTTGTATTTTCTTGGCCTTGTACAGCTCTCCGATCCTCTGTCGGCTGGGATTATTGAAATATCCACCCGATGAGGGGGGAGAAAATTGAGGAGATAGAGCGTTTTGATCGTATTTATGGAAAATGAGAAGGTCGTTTGTCCTCTTTTCGCTGGTTAGGCTATTTAAGTATCAACCGGAATACTTAACAGGAGGCGAACGACCTTCTCGTTTTTTATTTTTTGTTTGATAAAAAATTTTATACATTTATTTAAGTAGAGTAGACCCTGGCATATCATCTTTAGGTCTGGCCTATCCGTTTGTCTCCCCGTTTCCTCTGGGAGTGCCTCACTAGCCAAACCATGGGAGATATGCCAGAAGCCCCTCATCGAACCGTACGTGCAGTTTTCCCGCATACGGCTCACCGACACCATTCGCATCAAGCTTTCGCGGGCTGCCAGGACGGCGCAAGGCTGTATAGTCCTTTCTTGTGCAGGACATGGAAGACCCCTGGCTTGAAGGTCTTACTCGGCCGCTGGCTTGCTTTCCACCACACCCGATAAAAGCGGGCGGTGATGAAGAAGTCCAGGTCCCAAAAGATCCGGGTGATGCTGCTCAAAGAGTAGTAATTGTGCCAACCGCGCAGTATGGGGTTCAGGGTATTGATAATCCCATCTAGTCCCCACCACAGGTTCTGGCGACTGACTATCTCCCGCACCTTGGCCTTAAGACGCTGGCAGGCCTTGTGGTTGGGTTTAAGTTGAACAGACCTGTGGCGGGTATTCCACATGTAAATGGTGTATCCCAGGAAGTTCAACTCTTCCCCAGCGCGAAGGTTAAGGATGCGGGTCTTCTCCCGGTTTAAGGTTAGTCCCAAAGCAGCGATGGTTTCCTCTACGGCCTCCTGTACCGGTTTCCCAATATAGCGAGCCAGCACCACAAAATCATCGGCGTAACGTACCAGGCGGGCGTTATATTTAACGTACGGCCCTTGGGTACTATACCAGTAGCGGTCCAGCTTGTTCAGGTATATGTTGGCCATCAAGGGTGATAGAGGCCCTCCCTGGGGCGTTCCCTGCTGGTTCTTCTTGCCTTGACGGGGTCCGCCTGGTTCAACTACTGGTGCCTTGAGCCAGCCTTTGATGAGTTTCAGGATCTGATGGTCGGCTATCCTTGTCGCCAGAGCCTGCATCAGGGGCTCATGGGGAATGGTATCGAAGCACTTGGATAGGTCAGCGTCGTAAACTGCCATAAACCCCTGTCTTATATGCTGGCAGATCTGTTTGATGGCCTGGTGGGCGCTTCTTTTGGGCCGGAACCCATAAGAGCAGCCCATGAAATCGGCTTCAAAGATGGGCTCAAGAACGATCAGACAGGCCATTTGGGCCACCCGGTCCCGGATGGTGGGTATCCCCAGGGGTCTTAATCCCCCGTTGGCTTTGGGGATGTACACCCGCCTGATGGGCTGGGGGTGGTATTGCTTTTCCCGGAGTTCTTTCTCCAGGCTGGCCAGGAAGGCCTCTACGCCTTCACCTTTTTCGATGTCTTCGAAGCTTCTTCCATCTACTCCCGGTGCACCGCCGTTTTGCTTACAGCGGCGCCAGGCTTCTTTCAGAATGTCTGACCGGTAGATTTTGTCGTAGAGGCTGTAGAACCGGAACTCCTTCTCTCGCTTGGCTTTGATGTAGAGCTTGCGCTGGAAAGTGCGGACGGTATCTTCATCCCGTAGTAGTCCGGTGGACAATCGGAGTCCTCCTTTTCATGCAAGCGTTGGTGAAGCAGCGCCCCTTCCCTCCGGCAAGTTATGCTGTCCTGCCTTCCCTGGTACTATAGGCGCCTCCGACTCCCGACGGCGCAGGTCAGAACTTCAGCTCTTCACCTTATATCTGACCCCTGGGTTGCCATCCCGACGCCGCCGGGTCTCCCGAGTTCCCGGGTCATGCTTTGAAGACGTGCCGCCCCTAATCACCACGGCTGCTCCCGCCGTTTCTTCCTCCCGTTGCTCCACAGCGGATGACAGGCTTCCCCATTATGGGGCAAGGTCGCCAGCAGCAACTGCGTTTTCGAGGCCACCTCGGGTTCACTTGCGTTACGGCCCGCCTTCCGTCTCGATCCTTGCGGACCTTTGTCAGGCAGCTTGGCGTTTCGGGTTACCCCTGCCCGCCTGCCTCAGACTTCGCGGCGAACGGGAAATTACCGCGGTGGGCACTTTTCAGCCCACTAGCATAATCCGAGCTTGGCTCGGCGCACCCCACATTTCGCACCCTGAAATGAAAACGACCTTTAATTTTATGATGGCTAAAAATGGCAACTAATAAAAGCTAGTTGGCATAAGGAGACCTCCCATAATTCGTACCGCAGTAAATCTCTTCACTGAAACCGGCAAGATGCAAAAGCCGGCGGATATCTTCGGTCCACTGGTTCTCCGGAACCTGATGGATAAAACCGGAATCGGTTTCAATAGTGGCTATGGTAAGGGGTTTCAGCATCTCCAGCAGCATTGTCCCCGTTGGGCTGAAAGACTTGCGCTTCCCGGGGATCGCCAAAGGCTTACTTTCTTTGGCGAGATTACGCCGCACCCGGCGCTGCAGCAGGGCATAAATCAGTAAGGCCATCAGGAAGACATAGCCTATAGCCACCACCCGTTCCGGGTTCTTGACGTAAATCCCATCCACATAAACCGGATTCTTCAGGAAGCGGAAAGACAGTTCTACTGCAGTCTGGTTTTTGTATTCCCGCAGCACATCAGCGGGAGAAAGCTCTTTATCATCAAGAATGTTCGTAATCAACACGAAAGTAGCGGCTTTTGCCTTGAGCTCCTTGACAAACTCCTCATTGACAGAGACCAGAGAGGGAACCACGCGATAATAGGTCTGATAGTTCACCGGCTCACCCTTGCGAGGCCGCCCCACCCGGCGCTTGATCACCTGCTCCTCTTTGATTTCGGTCTTCAATTCAAAGAGCGGTGAAGCGTGCTTTGCCAAAAAGATCTCCAGTTCTTTTTTGGCATCGGCCTCGCAGAAGAATTTCCTTTTAGCAAGCTCATCACAGGCAGAAAGCAGCTCCGACTTCCTGGTTTCGATCATCTTCTTGATGCTTTTCTCTTTCTTCTTGTCCAGGGATGAGGAGTGCACTACGATGAACCGGTAGGTGTGGCCGTTGAGTTCCCTGACCGCCTGCTGGATCCTGTAAACTGCGGCATCCTTTTTCTGTACGAGACTGCCCAGGTGCTGCCACCGGTTCTCCGACCATGCCCAGTCTTTCAGTTCGGCGGAGATGCTGAAAGTTTCCGGCAGCCGTGAAATGAAGGGAATCTTCTTTTCAAACAGGAGATCAAGGTTGTCATTGGTGACCAGGGCTGAATCAGCAACGTAGATTCTTTTGCCGCTATCGCAAGGCAGCATGGCTTGCAGCCGGTCAAGGACCTCTTTATTCCATTTCTTATCGCTCATGTTGCCGTCACGCATTTCCCCAAAGATGGGGATCCCTTCGCCGGTAGTGATGAGGCCGTAAAGAAACTGCTTCAGGTCAGGGCGGCGGTCTTTGCTGTAGCCGTAGGTGATGTCGAGTAAATGGTTATCTTCATCTTCCCAGTCGTACTCTCCGGCAACTGAGATGGAAGTGGTATCGGCATGAACAACTCTGGTTTCAATCCGGTGCACTTTAATGGCCGATAAGGCCAGAGCCAGGTAAACCCTGTTGGGATGGGCTTTGGCCAGTTTGGTAAGGGCTCTGCCCAGGGCATCATCATTGAACGCATCAGCGGTTATCCCCTCACCGAAGAGCACGCTGAGGTTCATTTCACGATAGAACTCTTCCACCCGGTAGAGAGGTTTTCTGGCCGTCAGGACGTTGATGACGAGCGCCTCAATCAGTGTACCGGGAGACAGGCGGCACTGCTTTGGATCCCACGTAACCATCTCATCGATGATGTCTCTGAGTTTAATCTCCCGGCAAAAGGCTGCAACCAACGGGGCAGCACCGGCATTCAGGATCTTGAATTTGGGTATGAGGCTTCTCATTCGAAATTCCCCCGATTATTGTCATTAGGGGAAAATTCGCGGAATTTTCTGGAATTCCTCCTTGCTCTGAAAATTTTTTTAAAAATTTTTTCTTAATGAAATGGCAGGGTGCGGAAGATGGGATTTAAAATTTCTTGAGGTGGATTTTGGGATTTCGGAATTGGGCACTGTTCGGTTACAAGGGGTCCGCATAAAACACGAGAGGAAAGAGAAGAATGTAAAAGACAAAACGAGGACAGGGGGGAATCTGATAGATGCCTGAACTGAGGCAGGATCCTGTCACCAAAAAGTGGGTGGTTATTGCAATAGAACGCAGTAAAAGACCCTTTGACTTTCCGGTTCGGCAGGAAAACATAAAGGGCGGCAATTGTCCTTTTTGTGTCGGAAATGAGGATAAAACTCCGCCGGAGATTATGGCCTTTCGGGAGGAGGGAACAGAACCGGATACACCGGGATGGTGGGTAAGGGTTGTTCCGAACAAGTTTCCTGCCCTGGACCCCAAGTTAAATGAAGCTCCGGAGCAAAACTTTTATCTGAAGATGCCGGGTGCCGGTGTTCACGAGGTGCTGATCGAATCACCGGACCATGATTCATCTCTGGATAAACATTCATCACATCAGGTAAGAGAGATATTCAAGGCCTGGCGCGCCCGCTACCAGGCACTGATTAACAGAGAGCCCCTTAAATACGTCCAGATTTTCAAAAACGAGGGCTCTATTGCCGGCGCCTCACTGTCTCATCCCCACAGTCAGCTGATAGCGACTCCACTGGTACCTCCGGTGATCGCCGAAGAATTGAAAGGGACACAGGAGTACTATGGAGATAAAGGGAAATGTCTTTATTGCGATATGATCTCCCAGGAACTGCGGGAAAAAGCACGTATTGCAGTTGAGAATGATGATTTTCTGTCTTTTTGCCCTTTTGCATCGCGGTTTCCTTTTGAGACCTGGATCATGCCGAAGTGGCACCAGCCTGGGTTTGAGATGATTGATGACGGTATGCTCAGCAGCTTAAGTGAGATCGTCCAGAAAACAGTACAAAAAATCACCGGCACCCTAAACAACCCACCTTATAATATTGTTCTGCATGCGGCACCTGCGGGTTATAATGATGTCGCTTTTTACCACTGGCATCTGGAGATTTTGCCGCGCCTTACAATTGTTGCCGGCTTCGAGTGGGGCACCGGAATTATTATCAATCCTACGCCACCTGAGGCGGCGGCGGAATACTTAAGAAATTATGATAACGAGAAAAATGCTGAAAAGGAGAGATTGTCATGGCAGCAGATTCATTAAGAATCCTGTTCGTTTCAGCTGAAGTTGCTCCCTTTGCAAAAACCGGCGGCCTGGCCGATGTGGCAGGATCCCTTCCTAAGGCATTAAAGAGGGCCGGTCATGACGTGCGGATCGCCATGCCTAGATACAAGCAGATAACGGAAGGCGAATATCTGCTGGATTACCCTGTAGAAATGGACCATCACCTGGAAACGGGGATAATTAGAAAAACCATGATCAGGGGAAATGATGTTCCGGTCTATCTGATAGACAACTATAAATATTTCTACCGCGATGGTATCTACGGTTTTCCCGATGAGGCTGAGCGCTACAATTTTTTCTGCAAAGCCGTTCTCAATATGCTGCCGCAGGTAGATTTTCAACCGGATGTCATTCACTGCAATGACTGGCACTGCGGACTGATTCCTTTAAGTTTGCAGACAAAATACGCAGAAGATCCTTTCTACCGGAGAATTGCCACCCTCTTCTCCATCCATAATCTCCAATACCAGGGCATATTTCCTAAGAACGTTTTGCGGCTTATCGGTTTAGGGGAAGAGTTCTTTAATCCGGAGCGCCTGGAGTTTTACGGCCAGGTCAACTTCATGAAGGCCGGGATCCTATATGCGGACGTTATCAATACTGTTAGCAATAAGTATGCCCTGGAAATACAGACGCCGGAGTTTGGAGAGCGCCTGGACGGATTGCTCCGCAAAAGATCTCAGGACCTTTACGGGATAGTCAACGGGATCGATTATGAAGAAATGAACCCGGAAACAGATCCTTCAATCTACCAAAACTATGGAATTAAGACTCTGGATTTGAAAAAAAAGAATAAATATGCTCTTCAAAAGGAAATGGGGCTTCCGGTAGAGGACACACCTCTTTTGGGGATCATCACCCGCCTGGTAGGACAGAAGGGGCTTGATCTCATCGCCGATGTCTTTGATCAGCTGATGAGCCTGGGGGTTCAGTTCGTCCTGCTCGGAAGTGGAGAGGATTACTATCAAAAGCTATTTTCCGAATTAAAAATGAAGTACCAGCAACAGGCGGCCATTAATCTCGGCTTTAATGCGGAGTTAGCTCAAAAAATCTACGCCGGAGCTGACGTCTTCTTAATGCCGTCCCGCTTTGAACCCTGCGGCCTCAGCCAGATGATCAGCCTGAGGTACGGAACAATTCCGGTAGTTCGTGAGGTAGGGGGGCTGGCAGATACGATAACGAACTATAATGAACAGACGGGAACAGGCAACGGGTTCTCCTTCAAACCTTATGAACCAGGTGCCTTCCTGGAAGCCATTAAACGCGCCCTGAAGATCTATCGTCAGCAGCCCGAACAGTGGAGGCGCTTGATGATTCGGGCGATGCAAAGCGATTTCTCCTGGGACCGGTCGGCCGGGGAGTATGTCAAACTCTACCGCAAGGCTATGGAAAAAAACCAAAACACCCGGTATCGAATGGTGGTTTAGGGATACCGGGTGTAGTAAACACTAATTAGAGTGTCATTCAGGGGGAGTCTTGTTCCTTCTTTGATTGAGGTTGAGAAGATCGATTTTCTGCACCTGGTGGTCGGGCAGCGGGCACCTTAGTTTAGGAGCCTCATCTGCTTTAAATTCTACCTCTTCAACAAACTCCGGAGGGCAGCCGCCGGTCTCCAAGAGTCCCGGAGTGTTTGCCAGATAGAGAGTCCCATTGTGGCGCGGGTCGGTACACACCTTAAGAACGATCACATCATTTTCTCCGCTCCCGGGTCCGTGAATGTTGCAGGATTCTGTCGGCAGCTGATCTTCTCCATTCCCCCCTCTTTCTCCCTTTATAAATACTGCGCTGATTCTGTTGGGGCAATAGGGTGTTGCTAGCAGCCCGGAATCAGGGCAGATCTCTGCCATGACATGGACATCACAGGTATCTTTGGGCTCTGTCCCCGCCACAAACAGTTCGCTGATTAAATGGTTCGGCGGGCAATAGGCATTGGGCAGTTTTCCCGACTTCAAGCAGATCGTTTTCCTGACAATATTACCCGGCCGCGGAAAGTCTCGAACCTGTAGCCCCTCGGTTGCCGTTTGCATGACAGCTTTCCAGACTAGCGCCGGGAAATAACCTCCTGCCGCACGCCGGTCCTGAATGCTTTTTTCTTTATCAAACCCCATCCAAACCGCACCTGTAAACTCGGGTGTGTAGCCTACGAACCAGATATCTACTGTATTTTCCGTGGTGCCGGTTTTGCCGGCAACGGGCCGGTTTAACTGCGCTCTCTGCCCTGTTCCGTCCTTAACGACCGTTCGCAACAGATCGGTCATGATATAGGCCGTTTGTTCTGACATGACGACCCGCTTCTGGGGCTTGGCGTCATAAAGAACGTTACCGTTGCGATCGAGAATTTTGATCACCGCATGGGGTTTTATATAAACTCCCTGATTGGCGATGGTGCTGTAAGCCCCTGCCATTTCCAAAGGGGAAATGCCATAGGTGATTCCACCTAAAGCCAAGGAAAGGTTTCGGTCGCGCACCGGGTCGAGGCTTGTTATGCCGAACCGCTTGACGAATTCATAACCGTAATCTATACCGATATGGTTCAAAAGCCTTACTGCGTAGGTGTTGATGGACCACTGAACTGCCGTCCGCATAGGAATAAGTCCCCTGTATCTGCCGTCGTAATTGTGAAATGTTTTGTTTCCAAAGGTAACAGGGGAGTCCTCTAACACCATGGCCGTGGTGATGCCTTTTTCCAGAGCAGGAGCGTAAACTGCAAGGGGCTTAATGGCGGAACCCGGCTGGCGCTTGGCCTGAGTTGCTCTGTTGAATGACCGCTGCTGTGTGTACTTTCTTCCGCCTACCAGGGCGACAATTTCTCCGCTCTTGTTGTCGAGGAGCACCATCGCACCTTGTACCTGTTCTCCCTGCTGGTCTGCAGGAAAAAAGGAGCTATCGGCAAAAACCTCCTCCATTTTTTCCTGCACTTTTGGGTCCAGTGATGTGTAGATCTTCAAGCCTCCCCGATAGATCAGCGTCTGGCTGTCCTCATGTGAAAGCCCCTGCTCCTTAAGGATTTGCTCTGTTTCTGAGATTACATGATCTGTATAGTAGGGATGATCGTAAGCAGAGGCAATTTCTCCTTCCTGGTACTTGAGCTTTTCTTTTTTGGCCTTTTCGGCCTCAGCGGGGGTAATTTTCCCGTACTTAACCATCAAATCAAGAACCAGTTCTTGCCGCTTTTTCGCCAGTTCTTCACTATTGAAGGGGTTGTAATTGTTCGGACTCCGAACAATACCCGCCAAAACGGCGCTTTCGGCTAAGGTCAGATCCTTGGCATTTTTATTGAAGTACAGCTGAGAGGCTGTTTGAATACCGTAAGCGCCATTACCGAAATAGATGCGATTCAGGTAGAACTCCAGAATTTCATCTTTCGAGTAGCGGCGCTCTACCTGTATGGCCAGAATCGCTTCCTGAATTTTGCGCTTGAAGGTTTTTTCAAATGTGAGGAAGGAATTCTTAACGAGCTGCTGAGTTATTGTGCTACCCCCCTGAGCTCCGAATCCTCCCTTGAGGTTGGCTATTAAAGCCCTTCCGATGGCCTCCAGATCCACCCCGTGGTGCTCGTAGAAGCGGTGATCCTCAGCCGCAATGAAGGCTTCGGGTAAGTAGGGGGGTAAATCCTTTAGAGATACCGGAGTGCGGTTTTCTTCCGCGAAGACCCTTGAGGCGGGGCGGCTGTTCTTGTCATAGATGATAGTTGATTCGCTTCCGGCCAACTTTTGCGGGTCCCACTCAGGCAGAGAGAAGACTGCTCCTGCGACATAGCCACAGCCGACACAGAGCAAGGCGATTCCCAAAATAACAGCAATCAGCAGCGCAATACGGAGAAAGCTCACTCTTTTTTTTCTCTTTTTCTTCCCCGAACTTTTTGTCTGTTGCGTTCCCATTTCCCTGTAGGGCATTTTGCTCACCCATTTCCTTTAAAGGCTAATGATTACTCCGCGTTCTCCGTCAATTTCGAAGAGCCGGGAGAGCCTGTCAGTATGGACAGGTTCAATTCTTTGGATTGCCTAATGGCTTCTTCTGGAGCGACGACGGTAAGTACATCGTTTTCCCTAATGATTGTATTCGCATCGGGAGAGACAAACTCCTTCCCGTCACGGCGGATCGCCAGGATTGTACCCCCGGTGCGGCTGCGAAACTGCGTTTCCCCAAGGTTTTTTCCGATGAGAGGGGAGCCGGGCTCAACGCGAAATTCATGAATGCGCTGAAATCTGGTGGCCATTTTAAAGGTATAATCGAGCAGCTCATCAGTCAAACGGATGATCTTCAGATCGAGTTTTCTGCGCTCTTCTAAATAAGTACCCAGCTGCTTTTGAATGTCTGACAGAATCTGGCGCTGGCCGTACTCGGCAAGGTAATTTTCGGCCGCTATGTGGGAACAGACAACAACGCCGATTCCCGGTTGAACTTTGACAACTTTTCGCTCTTCCAATATGGCCAGGGCGCGCCTGATTGTCTCCGGAGATACGTTGTATCTTCCTGCCAGATAAGAACGGCCGAATATTCGCTGGCCCTCCCGGTATTCCCCTCGAGCAATGCGGGTGGCGATGTCTACGGCGATTTTTACATAGCGGGCGGAACGGCGTTGAGTATCCTCAGGCACCGGACGTCATCCTTCCCAGAAAATTAGATATAGATACTCTTCTAATGAAGTATAGCACATCGCTTGTTCTGCCGGAAGTTTTGATTTCGACGGATTTCAGGGCACCTGTTGAAAAACAGGCAGGTATCGGATATAATATGAGCGTGCACAATAGAAGAAAATGCCGAAGTGGCGGAACTGGCAGACGCGGCGGACTCAAAATCCGCTGAGGTTAGCCCCTCGTGTGGGTTCGACTCCCACCTTCGGCACCAGGAAATCCAAGGCTTTGCGGCCTTTTAGGGCGGTGAGAAGTTGCCGTCCTTTTTCCTTTGTTTGGGGGAGTTGCCGCCCATTTGCCGCCCAAAAAGTTCTTCAAGGGCATCAGCAACTTCCTTCTGCAGGGTCGGGATGACGTGGGAGTAGGTGTCGAGGGCCATCTCCATCTGGCAGAAGGTACAGGAACCACAGCTTAATGCCAGGCTCCCACCGTGCGTGCAAAGTGTCGCTTGATGCTCGCCCTGGTGGGCCAGCTGGAGGTGGTTAAGGAGCAGATAGCCGCTTATGATAAGGAGATCGACCGCCTTTTTCAGCAGCACTCCGACAGCAAAATCTTCGCTAGCCTTCCTGGAGCGGCCAGAAGGCTGGCGCCAAGACTGCTGGCGGAGTGGGGCGACGAACGTGACCGTTACGAGAACGCGGCTGTGGTTCAGGCTTTAGCGGGCACCTCGCCTGTGCTCTTTCAGAGCGGCAAGTACCGATTTGCCAGACAGCGCAAGTCCTGCGTCAAACCTTTCCGGCGGGTAATGCATCTCTTTTCCTTCCAGAGCATCAGGTGGGTTCCCTGGGCAAGGGAGTATTACTATGCGAAGAGATGCCAGGGGAAAACTCACCACGAAGCTTTGCGGGCTCTGGCGAACATCTGGGTCAGGACTATCTTTGCCATGTGGAAAAACCGCACTTGCTACGACGAAGCTGCATTCATTGCCGCCCGCTCCAGGCATTTTAACCGGGTAGCGTGAGGTCTGGTATTTAGTTGTCAATGTTCTAAAGCCGCCAGCGGGACAGGGTTTGAACCAACCCACGCCGGGCGCAAGGGGATGCTTTGTCCTTTAAAGGCTGTAAATGTTTATACTAACAGTGAAAAAATTTAATTTCCTCATTGACATAGAAGGTCTTTCACTGGGGTGTTTTGCAAGGAAGCCCTACAGGCTGGGGAAGTCGGCGTGGGGGCACCTTTTTTTCAATTCTTCCAGGAAAGCGGCGGCGTCTGCCGGGGATATCAGGGTGAGGCCGGTGAAGCCGTGACCGTGCCTGATCTCCAGCCGGTTGAGGGAGAGGGCGGCGCCCGACAGGGGGGACCTGGTGCGCCTGACACTTTGGATCCTGCCGAAGGGGATTCTCTCCCGGAAGGGCCCGCATTTGACCAGGAGCTCCGTTTCGGTGATGGTGTAGCCAGTCCCGAACCAAATCCAGCCTACAAAAATAATTGTGGGAATTAATATTGCCAGCGCGGCCCATTCGTGGTCACGGATTGCAAATACAAGCGACAGTAATAAAGCGAGCCAGACCACCAGGCCGAGCCAGAGGTCTTTTTTCGACGGGAAATACATATCGACGGCCTCCTATTCCGACCTGTACTTCTCCTGCCGCTCGAAGAGCCGCTGGGCCATCTGCCACTGCATCTTGATGATCTCCAGAACCTGTTCCGGCCTCACTCCGCACTGGGAGGCGATCTGGATCACCTGGTCCCACTCCTTCAGGGTGTAGTCTCTGGTCGAGAGATACTCGGTGTAGCGCTGGTAGGGGGGTGGGGAGTTCTTCAAGAGGGCGACCATCACCCCCACGATCCGGTAATCGTTTTTCAGGATGATGTCCTCATACTCCGGGTTGGCTGCCCTCAGCACAGGGCCTTTCTCTGGGTCGTTGGAGTAGTACTTCAGCGTGGCCTCGGAGAAGCCTGCGGCGATGTCGTGCACCGCCACGACGATGTCGCCCGGCTTCGGTGCGGAGGCCTGGCGGCAGACGGCGTAGTCCCCTTCGTGGATCCCGACCCCGATCATGCTGTCGCTCTCAACCTGCAGGGCGAAGTCGGCCCTCCAGTCAGCCGGGATGTCCAGCTCCCTCTCAAAGTTCTCTACAGCCATGATGGGCACTCCTGCCCGGATCCTCCCCAGCACGGGTATCCTCCGGCACGAGGAGAAGCGCCGCTCTCCGGCTCTTCCCAGGTAGCCTGCGGCGGCCAGCAGCTCCTCATAAGGCACGCCCAGGCAGGGGGCGAGCTTCTTTAAGGTTTCCGGCGTCGGTTTGGTCTCCCCGCGCTCCAGCCTGGCGATGGTGGAGTTGTCCACCCCGCAGGCGGCGGCAAAGCGGGTCTGGCTTTTGTATCCTGCCTCTTCGCGGAGCCTTCTGAGCATCTTCCCAAAATCATTCTGCTCCACAGCAAAGCACCTCTCTTTTCCAGTCATTATAATCAAACTCTTGCACAAATGCATACCAGGTCAGGAAAATTTTAAAATATTTTGTTGCACGGTTGCCAATGTATGTGTTAGTATAACCGATACTCCGCGTGTCAGATTATTCCATTTTACTTTTATTTGGTTGATGATAGAATTGACACTCATTTTTTACGACCTGGATACCAGGGCAGTGGCTTTAGATAAACTTCCTCAGGGTCATAACCGGCCCATCTCACCAGGTTTAGAGCTTGTTTATTGCAATTACTGGGGAAAAGGCGTTGTCCGTTAACGATTACGATCATGATGAAGCTGAAGTATTCCATAATAGTTTTTGTTGTAGGGCGGTCAGTTTTCTTTTTCCCCGGCAGCAGCACATATTCCTTGTTCTCCTTCAAGCTTTTGCGCACCCGGTACTCCAGGTAGGAAGAGATTAGAAGCACCAGGATAAAAACATAACCGAGAGCCTGGATGCGGTTGGGTTTTTCCAGATAGACAGGGCCAAGATAAACGGGGCTTTTCAGGAAACGAAACTTGTTTTCTATAGAAGATTGGTTTTTGTATTCCTGGAGAATCCTGCGATCATCCCACTTTTTCTTATCCCTGACATTGGCTATCAGAACAAAGGTAGACTCTTTCTGGCGGAGTTGCTCATAATAGTCTGGTTTCATTTCTCCGATCCGGCATTGACACTGGTAAGTGATAGAGATTGTTGGTTCTTCCCCTTTGCGGGGTCGGCCTTTGCCGGAATAAGAACGCTTTTCTTCAACCTTTATTTCGCCCTGAGTTGTAAAGCCCATTTCTTCAGCTTTTGCTTGAAACTTTTTGAGGGCAGTTTCAGCATCAGGCGCACAGGCAAACTTTTGCTTTGCTAGATCTTTTGCCAGCTTTTGCAGTTCTTCTTTTTGTTTGGCGATGCGTTTTTTCAGTGTTTTTTCTTTCTTTGCATCCAGTACTGAGGAATAAACCACTACAAAATCATACTTTCTGCCGTTTAGCTCTCTCTGTATAGCAAAGGTTTTGTAGTTTGCAGCCGTTTTAGCGTCGCTTAAAGGGCCGATATCATTCCAGTTATCGGCTTGCCAAGCCAGGTCTTTGAGTTCCTGGGCAAGATTAAAGGTTTCCGGAAGTCGGGAGATGAACTGGATATGTTTACGGGACAGTTCATTTAAGGAATCTGTTGACACGATAGCGCAATCGGAAACAAAGACGACATCCTTATACCCCTTTTTATTGAAAAACTCAGACATCTTGAGTACTGCCTCTGGGTTCCAAACTTTATCTGATTTATTGCCTGAAAAGATCTGTCCCATCACCGGGTGGCCATTCTCTTGAACTGCAGCGCCGATCTTGAACTGTTTTAGATCGGGACGATGGTCTTTACTATGGCCGTAAGTGATCAGAAAGTCTCCAAATGCATCATTTTCATTAGCTCCCTGAACTGATTTGGTGGTCCCAATGAGCAAAAGACTTTTCCAGTTCTTCCATCTTTACTTCGGACAGTTTATCCAAGGCACGGCCATAGGCATCGTCATTGAGCTGGTCTACGGTGACATCTACACCGTCGAAGAGCAATTTGAGGTCCTGTTTTGCCCAGAATTCTTCCACTCTCCAGAGGGGTTTACGGCCGCAGAAGATACAGACGATCAAGCTTTCGATGAGCAGTCCAGGTGAGATTTTGGATCTGTCCTCATCCCATTCGACCATCTGGTTAACTATCTCCCCGATCTTTGCTGTACGGCAGAGCATGGTGATTACCGGGACAGCCCCTGGGTTTACTGTTGTGATATAGGGCATTTCAAAGGTTTTATTGCTATTTTCCACCCTTTTTACCTCCAATAATGGTATCTGGAGGTAACGCGATTTGTTCTGAAATTCCTCCTTCTGTTTGAAAAAATTTTAGTTTTTTCATTTTAATTCTTAATTAATTCTTAATAACCAGTTAATGACATGCGGAGTGGCGGGTATAAAACCAATGTGGAATCAATGCGACAAAACAGCAGGGGGTGAGACCGTGAAGAAGATCGGGATCAGGCCTGGCGTCCTGAATGCCCTGCAGGAAAAGTACTCCCTCAGCGATACCGGATTAGCCCGCAAAATCGGCATTGATGTTTCCATGCTGTGGCGGATCAAGCACGGGCGCAGCAGGCCCGGCGCGGGGTTCATCGCCCGGACGCTGGCCGTATTCCCGGAGATCAACTTTGAAGACGCATTCTGCATCGAGGATTTGCATGGAAGCGATGCAAAAAGAGAGGGGAGTGAGCGGGAGTGAGAGATAAGGGAGCCCGGGAGCAGATAGAGGGGAAGGGGGATGCGCTAAATGCCTGAAATGCCGCCGGTTTTGAGCGTGAAGGAAGCTGCCGGATACCTGGGAGTGTCTTCATGGACGGTCTACGAGTACTGCCGCCAGGGGAGTGATTCCCCACCGCCGGATCGGCAGGCGGATCCTCATCCACAGCGATGCCTTGGCGAGCTGGTTCCGGGACGGGGAACAGGAGCAGCGGGGAGGCGCCCCTGCGGGTTCGCCAGCTGATGCTGGCTGTGGCCTCATCGGGGCGAGGCAGAGCGGCGGGTTCAGGGCATCCGGGAGGTGATCCGAAAGTGGACAGGATGCAGCTGGAGGACGAGATGGATCTCTTGCTGGGGAGGATATCTCAGTGCAGCCAGCAGATCCGGGCTGTCCAGGCCGCTCTGCAGGAGCGGCGGAAGCTGCGGGAGGAGCTGCGGAGGCTGGCCCTGGCCTATCAGGAGGCAGTCGAGGAAGAAGGTGAAGAAGAGCGGGCGTGCCCAGTGGGGGCGGCTTTGCAATCTGCTTTGTAAATCTCTGAGAAGGAGAGGGGATCGGCTTGGCGATCAAAGGCATCAGCGACGTGCGGCGCATGCCGCGGCTTGGGAAGATCCGGCTCGGGGTCAGGGAGACCAGCCGGCGGACAGGCGGTGAGTTCCCCCGGGCGGTTGACTACTTCGTCTGCAACCCCGACCAGTCCACAAGCGAAGCTGCTGCGGAGGCCTTCCACGCCGTTTACGGAGACAGGCCGAAGGAGCTGGAGATCATGTTCCCTGTTGACGACAGGGAGAAGTTGTTCGAGCAGTGGTACAGGTGCTATGGGAGCGGTACCGGCCTGCTGTGCAAGGGGGATGGGGAGACGGCGGTGGAGTGCGACCGGGAGACCGGAGAGATCCGGGAGGTCGAGTGCGAGCCCTGCAGCTGCGAGTGGCTGCGGAAGAAGCACTGCCGGCCGGTGGGCACCCTCCAGTTTCTGCTCTACCGGGTTCCGGGGCTGGGGGTCTGGCAGATCGACACCAGCTCCTACTACTCGATCGTCAACATCAACTCCGCAGTAGACTTCATCAAGGGGCTTACCGGTGGCCGGATTGCGATGATCCCGCTGAAGCTCGTGGTGAGGCCGAAAGAGGTCACTGTGGAGGGGAGGAAAAAGGTGATCTACGTCCTCGACCTGGCCTGCGAGCAGATCCGGCTGGAGGAGATCCTCAGGGCAGCCCGGGCTCAACCTGCCCGGCTGGCGCTTCCGGGGGTGGACTTCGACGAGGCCCCAGACGGCCTCTACCCTGCGAGCCTGATCGCTGGCGAAGTCCTGGAAAGCACCGCCCCTGCAGGGCAGCCGCCTGGTGATGGCGTGACGCCGCCTGGTGACGGGCGAAGCTTCACGCTCACAACCGGCAGGGACGGGGGAGAGACGAACTTCCTGGAGCCCCTTGAGGCGGGTGGATGCGGCCCCGGTGCCGCCAGCCGGGAGCGAGGTGAGGGGGCTAAAGGGCCTGCCCAGCCGGTGCCTCTTGCAGGGGCGCCTGAGGCCGGAGAGGCGCAGAAGGCTCCGCATACCTGTGGCTGGCGGGATGGTGAGACCGGAGGGAGCCAGCCGGAGGCCCTCTGCTGCGCCTCCTGCGACGTCGAGGTCAGCCCTGGGGTCTCTTCCTACAGCTCCCGGCGCTTCGGCCGCGGCTGGACGGCCCGGGCGGCAAGCGTGAGGGTTCTCTCAGGGCCTGTTTCCCTGGCTGCCCGCTTCTACTTCTCCCGCTGCCCGCCCGGCGACCTGGACAACTACCTGAAGGCGGTTGCCGACGGCCTCAAGGGGATCGCCTACCGGGACGACAGGCAGGTTGTCAGGATCACCGCAGAGCTGCTCAGCTGCCGGGCGGGTGAGGAGCGGGTGGAGGTAGAAGTGGGGCATCTGTAAAATTTACCATCCTTGTGTTAAGATGGTTTCAAGAGAGGGAGGGCGGTAAATTGCTTGATAAAATACGCCGATATTTAAGCGGCAAGGGGGATGGAATCAACGCTGATGCTGCAGGCAGCTGCTGCCCGGGGCCTTGCGGCGAGATCCACAGCCTTGCCGCATCATTGCCGCGCTATGACTGGAGCTTCAAAAGAAAGGACATCCCGGCGAACGGGATCTACCTCTTTTACGAAAAGGGAGAAAATAGGAGCGACGGCACGCAGCGCATTGTCCGGGTAGGCACTCATGCAGCTGACGGCAGGCTTCCGGGCCGGCTCATACATCACTACAGAGGCAACCGCTACAGTAGCGTATTCCGCTGGCACCTGGGCAGGGCGCTGCTGCGGTTGCAAAACGCTCCCAGGCAGGTAATAGAAACATGGGAAATCAAGAACGGGCCAAAAATGCCGGAGGTGGAAGACCTCGTTTCCCGGTACATGAGCAGCAGCTTCCAATTCTCATGCCTCGCTGTTCCTGATAAAGACGAGAGACTGAAGCTAGAAGCCTGGCTTATCTTTATTCTTTCAACCTGCAGTTCCTGCTCCCCTTCAGCGCACTGGCTGGGACTCTGGTCGCCGGAAGCCCTCATCCGGAATTCTGGCCTTTGGAACGTGGACCATGTGCCTGCCTTTGTAGGGCAAGGGACAAAACTGCGGGATAGATTCGAAGAGCTCATCGAGAGGCAGCTGAAAGGGGTGGATGGCAGGTGAGCGTTCCAGTAGTCTGTTTTATTCCCTGCTGCAAGGCAAAAGAAGATACGGGCAAAACAGCTATACCTTGCTTCCAGCCGGATTCTGTGCTGGAAGAGACTTACCGCAGGCTGGAAAGAGCCCGCCAGGGCATGAAGGGCTGTGTTGAAACCGCTTCAAAGAAAACATCTGCGTTATATCTCTACACTGGACATTTCTACTCTGTTGAAGGCCTGGTGGATGCGGCAGAGAATCTCCTGTGCTCGGGCCGGATGCGCCTTTTTATTATCTCCGCAGGCTACGGCCTGCTCGATGCGTTTGAGCCTTGCCACACATACGAGGCTGTGATGTCCGGCCGGACTGCCAGGTACTGGCGTGACGCCGGCCTCGCCGAGATCATCGCTGAAATATGCCTTAAATTGGAGCCGGATCACGTTTACGGCTTCTTTGCAGGTTCGCCCGGGTGGTCAGGTGCGGGCGCAAAGTACCGTTATTTCTTTACCGCCGGGGTGCAGCAGGCATTGAGAGCAGGATGGGTTCCTACCCGGGCCGGGTGCTTTTACAGGAGAAGCGGCAGAGGGGTCACAGCTATTATGCAGGCATTGGGTAAGTGCTTTTGTGAATTTCTCAATGCGGATTTCCGGGAATCGTTTGTGCAAAATGTAATGTTAGACGGTTTTTGCTGGAATGGTGTGGAGATAGGTTATGAGGAGGTGTCTTAATGCGCAAGGCCGACTTCCAGGCGCGGGTGCGCAAGATCGAGATAGTCAACCGGGTTGCTCAAGGACCAGTTCACCTAGTCCCTGCAGATCACCTTAGGGGACGTCGCCCTGACCGACGAGAACCTCTGTGAGCTCAGGCAGTTTCGGCCGAACGAGGTGGTGAACGTCGTGTTCACCCCCACCCAGGTCTCCTTCTTTGACCACCTGGAGAGCATGACCTGGCGGAGCGAGGGCGCAAGTGGCCAGAGGCAGGCGGGGCGGAGCGCTGCGGAGAGCGATGGAGAAGGGGTCGAAGACCTGCTCGTGGACGAAGAAGATGGTGATGAAGCGGCTCCAGAGGGGTGCGTTGTGGCTGAGTGGAAATTTACCGAAGGTGCTTGACAGCGGGAATTCTCAAATCTACACTGGAGTCAGAGTAACCGGCAAATTTTTCTGCCGGTTTTTCTCTTTTTCGGGGCATCTTGTGCGGGGGCGGTGCTTGCCGGTCGCCGCCTCCCTGAGGCCCCGGGAGCATTACACTGAGGGAGGTGAAGCTGATGGCAGTAAATTCCGTCATGGTGGGGTCAACCCTGAGGATCACCGTGCAGACCGGCACCGACGCTCAGGGGAACCCCAATCTGGCCACCCGCTCTTACCGGAACGTCAGGCCTGAGGCCACTGATGCCGACGTCCACGAAGTCGGGGAGGCCATCGCCGGGCTACAGTCGAACCCGGTCAGCTCCATCGGCCGGGTCAACGACCTCGAACTCGTAGAGGTCTAACTGCATACTTCGGAACCTTTAAAGCCTTACGGTAATATGTCAAGATCCAAGGACCAAAATTTCTAAGAAAATTTTCTAAAAAAGCGCATACCAAACTAAGCTTGTTTCCAGAGGTAAATGGAAAAAAGCAACATAAATGGTTCATCGGTTGAGAGACAATAGTCAGGTGGTGATATGAATGATGCTCCACGCACTGTAGCGTCTTATCCGTTGTGGTCTTTCGGGGTAAACCCTACTGGAGGGTCGATGCAATATTATGATATGAAGCCGTTGCTATTAGCAGAAGAGCCACCCGACAGACTAAACCTAAACCACCTTTCTCTGCCCCTGGGGCACGTATAGTTGGTTGCTGCGTAGCAGAGCATCAACCACCCGCACGAGTTTACGTGCGGTCAGAACCAAAGCACGGCGATGGTGGTGAGTGGAACTCTATTTAAACTTACGGGCATAGAACTCGGCAAACCTGGGGTCCCATTTACGCACGCTGTCGGCGGCCATTACAAAGTAATAGCGCAGGTACACGTTGCCGGTTTTCGTAAGCGGTGTGTCATCGGCTTCAAACTCGCCTGACTGGTGTTTCCGCCAGGTGAGGCCGGCAAACTTGGCGACTGCCTTCTCGTTGTCGAACCGGTGGATGTCGCCGATCTCGGCGATTATTCCGGCGGTACAGACAGGCCCCATGCCCGGCATCGACTGCAGAGTGTTCGGAAAGTGTGACAGTTCTTTCTCAATCGCCCTGTCAATACTCTTGACCTGCTGTTCCAGGGTGCGGATGGTCTGCAAACTGGTGGCCAGGATCAGGTTCACCGGCTCCAGGAGGCTTCCGTGCAGCCTGTAAGCGCAGGCTGCGGCATGCTTTAAGGCCTTGGCCGTAGCTTCGGGGTTGGAGAAATGACTCTTTCCCTTCTCCATCAGGAAATCAATTAACTCATCAAGCGGTCGTGCCGCAATCTCTTCCGGAGAAAGGAACTCGGTCAGGATCGCCTCCGAGGTGGCCCCGAAGATGTCGCTCAGCACCTTGTCCTGGCAGATGGTATTGAACTTCAGGAACAGGTTGGTCAGAAAATAGTTCTTCTCCCGGGTGATGGTCTGGATCAGGTGGTAACGGAACCTGGTCAGCCGCTGGAGGGGCAGGTAGCGGAAGTCCACCTGGCAGCTCTCGGGCAACCGTCCGAACCTGAGCCGGTCGGCGATCACCAGGCAGTCGAACCAGTCATCCTTCGGGATATCGACGTACTGTTTTCTGAAGTTGGCGATCACCTTGGGATTGAAGACGTACACCTGGGGGTGAAAGGAAGCCAGCAAAGGCTCACCGGCCAGGCGCATCTGCAGGTGCCAGCCATAGACAGAGGTGGACTCCATGCCGATCCGCAGGGAATCAACTTCGTTGGCGCCGCAGATCTCCACCAGGTACTTAACAAAGGACTCTGCACCCGGATCGTCGTTCTTGCAGCGAATGCGCTTGGCGATCTCCTCGCCCTCTGCGTCAAACATCCGGGCCTTGAAATCTTTCATGCTGACATCGATACCGACAAACAGTTTCATCAGTTTCACCCCCTCCCAGGGAGGAATTGTGCGAGATTATGCGGGGTCCCAGGCACCATAACCGGTCAACAGCCTCGCCGGAAACAACGCTTTCCTGTCAGGACCTTGTTCTATCCAACCTGCTACCATTGGACAGGATCTTGACAAGTTGCGCAACTTACGTGTCAGGGGTACAGGTTATGGGCTGGGGGTCAGGCTTTCTAAGAGGTCGGACCTCAAGGAGTGACATACCTACCCAAAACATAATCTCACGACTACATTTTGCCTGGAACTCCACCAAAAGTGAATACCCAATTTCCAGTTGTCAAGGAGCATCTTTGATCCAAGCCGGGCTTCTTTTAAGGGCTGGATCAATTGGTGTTACAAAAACTATCTTACGAGGAGTGAAGGAGGTGAGCCAAGAGTGATCAGCAAGACTTTGGAGTTGATATTCACAACCGCCGGGGGAGGCCGGCTGCGGCTCTCCGTGCCCGATCCGCGCCTGGACCTTACCGCAGAGCAGGTGAGCGCCGCCATGAGCACAATTGCGGCCAAGAACATCTTCACCTCTGGGACGGGGGGCATTGCCGGCATCCTCAGCGCCCGCATCGTCACCAGGGAGACAACGGATCTCATCTCAGTCTCATAACCAGTCGGCGGAGCCCTTTGGGGGCAGGCGCGGCGGAAGCAGTGGGGTGGGCAGTGCCCATCCATTTTTCATCTTGAGGAGCGAAGAGAGGGAGTGAAGCAGTGGAAGAGATCTTCAAGCTCATCGCCAACTACGGCTTTCCGATGGTCGTTGCCGGCTACCTTCTGGTCAGGCTGGAGCCTATCCTGAAGGAGTTCCAGAAGTCGGTGACAGTCCTGACGATCGTCGTGGCCAGGCAGAACGGGGCAGACTATGAGGAAGCCCGCAAAATGGTCTTCGGAGAGTGACGGTGGAGGCGCTCTTCCCCGCAGGTGATTCCCGCCTGGGCGGCGCCGAATGCCCCACTTTACAGGGAGCGGCTCAGCGGTGCCGCACCGGCTTACCTCAGAGTGTGGCAGCCGCCGGCAGGGAGGAGGCGGCAAAGCCGCAGGCGGTCTGTCTTCATCCAGTGGGGAACTGAAGCTGCTGCCCGGTTGTCAGAGGAGGCCCGGGATTTCCGGCGGCATCATCTCGTCATCAGAGTGAGAATTCCCATTTTGCGCGGCATAAAAGCGGGGAGGGATCGCTGTGAACTGGTCTTATGTGATCGTCCACCACACTGGGGCGGAGGAGAGGGATGCGGAGCAGGTGCGCCGCTACCACCTCTCTTTAGGGTGGCGCGACATCGGCTACAACTTTGTGATCGAACGGGACGGGAAGGTTGCTCCCGGCAGGAGCCTCGATCTGCCCGGTGCCCACTGCCGGGCTGACGGGATGAACTCCAAGGGGATCGGAGTGGCGGTGATCGGCAACCTGGAGAGCCACCCGCCCCTGCCCGGGCAGGCTGCGTCTTTATTGGAACTGCTGGCCGACCTCTGCAGGCGCTTCGGCATCCAGCCGGACCAGCTCCTCGGCCACCGCGAGGTGAGGGGCGCGGCCACCGACTGCCCGGGCAGATACCTGGACATGGAGGGAGTGCGGCGGGAGCTGGCTGAGCGCCTGGCGTCAGAGGAAAAGGTTGCCTACCAGACCCCGCCCTCCCAGGATGGTGAGATACCCACACATCAGGCGTAGCCGCCCTCAGGTCTCTGGCGCGTTCAGGCCGGTGCCTTCGCCACCAAAGAAAAGGCCGAGGCTTTGGCCGAAAGGCTTTGGGCAGCTGGCTTCGAGGCCTGGGTCGTCCCGCCTAGGGCCGCCTCAAGGGAGGAAGCCTGAGGGCTCATCCTTTCCTTTAGCGCCCCGTTTGCCGGGAGGGGAGGGGTGGAGCAGCCCTGCTTCTGTGCCTCATCCTGTGCCGTGTGGTGGCTTCCGACAGGAAAATTTTTTCTACAGCGAAGCATAAAAAGAAAGGAGATTTCATAGAATGGAAGCTCTCGTGTGAGGGGTGGCTTTATGGGTCAGGTTAGGCTTGAGGTACTTGTCTGGGCGCTGGTCGTGAAAGCGGCCTTAAGGTGACTTTTTGGAACCAGGAAAATCAAATCAATTCATGGGTGGTGAAAAAATGCCTTTTTCGCCGTTCAATGCCAACGATTTTGCTTTGATGCAGCAGGTAAGAGAGGGGCAACTGCTCCCTCAGCCGCTGGCAGAGCAAGATAGAGGATTTGCGAAGAGATTTGTGCTCGTTCCCGGAGTACGACCTGGAGTTCTTCCGCAAGAGAATCGTGCGCCGGAGTATGCGAGGGGATAAGGGCATGGTTTTTGGACCGCCGCGCACCCACGACGAGCATTGGTTTTTGTACACGGTCGGCGGCGGGGATCAAGACGAGGTGCAGTTAAACATAGGAATGTATCCGGAGTACATCCGCGTTGGCCTCGGCTTTCAGATAGGGCGCCAGGTTGCACCGAAGATTCCCGCGTTCCGGGTGTTTCAGACTTTCCTAGGGGTCCGGCCA
This sequence comes from Thermacetogenium phaeum DSM 12270, assembly GCF_000305935.1. Lineage (NCBI taxonomy): Bacteria > Bacillati > Bacillota > Clostridia > Thermoanaerobacterales > Thermoanaerobacteraceae > Thermacetogenium > Thermacetogenium phaeum. Next base: position 1,217,490 of record NC_018870.1, read on the forward strand.
CCTCTTCCGTTCCGCGCTGCTTTTTACTACTGCGTTGCGCGAAATGGTTTTGGCATAGAAATACAAGGGGATCCTAAGAAAGTGGGGCCAGATGATGTCTTGCGCTACCTCGAGACCTATGTTGTTCCAGCGGACGGTTCGCCAGTTTTTGTGTTTGTGGGGGCACTGTGGGACGTGCAGGAAGCAGCGAACAAGACCATCGATGCCTACCGAGAAGTGTTTCTAGAGCTTATGCCGTTTTACGAGGAACTCCTGCTTGCTGGGGGGCGCTATGTTTTCTATTCTTCTTAAGCATTCTTGAGGAGTAGACGGTGCAGCTGTTTGTCTATGAGGGAACGGTAAGGAAGCGAAGCAGTACGTGCCCGGGAGACGGGGCTAGTTACTTAGTGAAGAACTCTAAAGTAGTAACTATGAGTTTCACTGGTGATGAGTTTCGCTAGTGGAATGAAGCTGGAAGGAATTTTTTACTATCTGGCGAAGGATTACATTTAGGGTGATGCAATTGGCCCAGTTTTTGCACATACTGCCAGAAGAAGGGAGAAACCCAATACCTTCAAGCGGGTGATGCAGTTGCTCCAGCTTTTGCGCCCACCCCTGGCCGGTTAGGAGTTCTTAGTGTCTCCGGCTCTCCCGGGGTCAAAATAGGGATGTATACCAGTTGATAGGGGGTAGACTGGTAGAGAAGCGCGACACACTGTATTGCTGTGGAACCACGACCCCCCTAGATTAAACAGACACTGCGACCAGTGGCAGTGTTTTTCTTTTTTGGAGGGCGCCCTACAGGAAAATGTTGCATTCTGGCGAATAGTTCAAAAAGTACCAATTTTCTTGGCTGGTTATCCAGCCGAGGAAAACGCAGCTTAAACCTAATTGATGGGCCCGTGGCCCAGATTCGGAATGTAAGGGGAGGAACCAGTGGTGAAAAAGAAACCTTGGTTTATACTTCTAGCGGTTTTGGTTCTCTTGGGAGGCGCTTCGCTCTTCAGGTGGGAGAGAACATCGACGAAGAAAGAAGGGGATTTGGATGTAACCTATGCTCGCGATCGCTGGACGGGAAGTAAGTGGATTATTTTAAGCGGGAGCGAAGATGACAAAGTTTACGTCAACGAAAGGATACCATATCTTGCTTCTAACCTTGTTAGAGCAAGGCAGCAGGATGTTTTAAAACGCCCGGAGTTCCAGAAGAGAATATCTGAGGTGGAGGAAAAGAAAAAAGCTGTTAGCACTAAAGCAGAAGCTCTGGGAGAGGCGCACGATAGCTATGAGGAATTAGCCGAGGCGTGTAAAAAAGATTGGGAACGAGAAAATCCGCCAACAAGTGAGAAGTATTTTGATACTCTTTTTGAATGGGCGGAACTTTTATGGTCACCATCTACTTCTGTTGGTCCGCCACTACCTATTCCCTTAGATTCAGATAACGATGCCATTACTTTCTTAAAATCGCATATTCCACTTGAGCTAATCCAGGCTGAAAATGAGTACAGAGAATATTATATGGATCTTTGGAAGTTAAAAGAGGAAGAGGATGCAATAAAAGAGAAAGCGCAGTCAACTGCAGAAAGAGAACTCGCTCGCGAAATACAGCGAAAGAGCAACATTGCTACTTGTGCTTGGGCGTGTCTCCTTGTCTTGGTTGCTGGTTCTGCACTTTACCTTTATTTAAAAGATATTAAAAGTTCGGCTTTGGCTTAGAAAACTAGGATTTTTTGGGATGCTTGGAAAAAGGGGCTTTTGTCAGGCATTTGTGTTTAGAGGGTTAAGGTAAGTTTTTCTGCTTAAAGCTTTTAACCTCTCAAAATGGTAATGGCTAAATTCTCCATAGTTAACTCAAAATTAGTTCAGCATTTGCTTTTAGTTAAGGGAAGACGAGGGTATCACCTAGAGAGTAAATCCCTGTATTTTCGAGCAGAATATGACAGGCTGCCAGTCGCACGACATTGGACGGTGTTGAAAATACCCTCGCCCCTTTGGGGGACGGAAACGCGTAAACCTGACCGATTGGGCAGCTTTCTCCACGCGCCCGGCATGGGCGTTAACCTGGTGGTGAAAGTCCGCTGCAGGCGAGCCAGCACGTGTCTGCTAGCCGAAGGCAAGGGTGTTCATCGCGAGGTGGGATCTGGTGAGGCCGATGAGTTCGCGGGAAGAGCGGATAGAGCAGAAGACCTCGGGAGGAGCTTGCCTGCGGGAGGAAGTGGTGAAGCCACAGGGGATTTCAGGAGGGCTGAGCTCCGGGTGCCCTTAGGTCGCGGCACGAGGCGGGGCGGCACCTGGCGGAGACAAGGCAACGCCCTGATAGGCCCTGATGAGCTTCACAAACGCTGCTATAGGCTTCGTCAAGCTTGGTGAACCGCCGGACAATGTGACTTTATTAACTTGTGGTGCTAATTGCAGGAATTAGAACTTTCAGTTGGGAGGAAAATTGACAAAGTTTGGCGAAAACAATCAAAAGAAATCGCTGCCAGGATTTTATTGCAGGGGTTCCAGTCCGATCCGCATCATCAGCGTTGGCGAAACACAGCTCAATGGTGCTAAAACACTTTTGAAGGGTTCATATTTGGGCGTGGTAAAGAAAGGGACAATTCTTTGATATGCACGAGGGCGTTGACTGGGAGATGGTTTTTGAAACTGGGGACATAATTAGCGGCCCAATCTTCCCCGAACCTGTCAGGGTGCTTGCTGTCAGGCCTATTGGGCCGGCGCTTACCAAAATAGAGGCTGTCGGCGTTAACTCGAAGAAATACTATGACCCTGTCCTGAGCCCCGCTGAACTTGCTGCCATTACCAAAACCACTGAACAATCTACTGAGTTTACGGGTAACGCCGAGCACGTGTTTCTTTACTTAGAGGGGATGCGGATCCGCAATGCCTTTCAGTTTGATCCCCTCTATGGGGTGAGCGTTTCGCAGGTCGATGCCCTGCCGCACCAGATTGAGGCAGTCTACCATTACATGCTCAAGAGCCCCAATATTCGCTTTTTGCTGGCTGATGACCCGGGTGCCGGCAAGACCGTTATGGCCGGGCTCCTTTTAAAGGAATTGAAATACCGGGGTCTGGTCAATCGGGTTCTGATTATTGTACCCGGGCACCTCAAAGAGCAGTGGCTTAGGGAAATGAAGGAAAAATTCCAGGAACGCTTTTTGATCGTCGACCGCGGTGTCATCAACGCCAGTTGGGGGCAGAACGTCTGGACAGAGAATCATCAAATCATTACTTCCCTGGATTTCGCCAAACAGGATGACGTCATGTTTGCGCTGAAAGACTCCTCCTGGGACCTGGTGATTGTAGACGAAGCCCACAAGATGTCCGCTTATAAGTACGGGGAAAAGATCAATAAAACCGCTCGCTATCAATTCGGCGAGCTGATCTCCCGGATCACCAAATACCTTATTTTCCTCACCGCAACTCCGCACCGTGGCGATCCGGAAAACTTCCGCCTTTTCCTGGATCTTCTGCAACCCGGATTTTTCGCCAACACCAGAATGCTGGCTGACTCCATTCAAAATAAGGACAACCCGCTTTTTTTGCGGCGGCTCAAAGAAGACCTTAAAGGTTTTGACGGCAGGCCGCTGTTCCCCCAACGCAAGGTAGAGACGGTGAAGTATCGGCTGAGCGATGCCGAAAAGATCCTCTACAATGCCGTCACCGATTATGTGGAGAAAAATTTCAACAAAGCCATACAAAAGGAGAAGCGCAACGTCGCTTTTGCCCTCACCATCCTGCAGCGCAGGCTGGCATCCAGCGTCAGGGCTGTGCGCAAGTCTTTAGAGCGCCGCCGTGCCAGGCTGGAGGACCTGTATAAAAAGGGGCAGCTGCTTCAGGAAGTGGGTTATACGGAAGAATACCTGGAAGACCTGGAGGAGAGCCAGCGTTGGCAGAAAGAGGAAGAGCTGCTGGAGAAGCTCACATCGGCGGAAACGCTGGAGGAGCTGAGGGAAGAGATCAACAAGCTGGACGAGCTTGTGGCTCTTGCCAGGGAAGTGGAGAAGCAGGAGATCGAGACCAAACTCAGCCGGCTCAAGGAAGTACTTGACGATATCAAGGTGCGGGAAAGCGGCACCAAAATCCTCATTTTCACGGAGTCCAAGGATACGCTGGACTATCTAGCAGAAAAGCTCAGGAAATGGGGATATGCGGTGACAACCGTCCATGGCGGAATGAACATGGATGCCCGCATCAGGGCCGAGCATGAGTTCAAGCACAATGCCCAGGTGATGGTGGCGACCGAAGCGGCAGGCGAGGGGATCAACCTCCAGTTCTGCTGGTTGCTGATCAATTACGACATCCCCTGGAACCCCAACCGCCTGGAACAAAGGATGGGGCGCGTCCACCGCTACGGTCAACGTCACGATGTGCATATTTACAACATGGTGGCGGTGGATACCAGGGAAGGGAGGATCCTGGAAAAGCTCTTTGAGAAGCTGAACCGCATGAAAGATCACCTGGGCTCCGACCGTGTTTTCGATGTCATCGGCGACATCCTGCCGGGGACGAGCCTTAAAGACCTGATTCTTGAGGCCATTGCCAATCCCCAGAGCACGGACGATATCGTGGCAGAGATGGAACGCATCCCTGATGAGGAGGTAGCCCAGCGGGTCAGGGAGGCGACGATGGAGGCGTTGGCCACCCGTCATATCGACCTCTCCCGGATCCTTGGCGAGCAGCGGGTCGCCCGTGAGAACCGCCTGGTGCCGGAATATATTGAAAAGTTTTTTCTGCGGGCGGCCCAAACGCTCGGGATCAGAGTAGAAAAACGCCAGGATGGCTTCTGGCGGGTGCCAGCAGTTCCTTTTGAGGTGCGAAATCAGCCCTACGAATTCAAAATTAAGTACGGCGAGGTATATCGGGAGTACCTGAAGGTTGCTTTTGATAAGCAACAGGCCTCTGATGGGCAATGCGAGTTTGTCACGATGGGCCATCCCTTGATGGAGGCCGTTTTGGAAGCCATCTTTAAGAAGTACCGGGATGATGCTTCCCGCGGCGCAATTTTTATCGATCCCGATGGCAGGAAGAACGGGCTGTTGTGGTTTATGACCGGGGAGATCAAGGACGGGAGAGGAGAGGTAGCCGGCCGCAAGCTTTTTTGCATTTACCAGCCTGCCGATGGCCGGATGACTGCTGTCAATCCCTCTCTGCTCTGGGACCTGAAACCGGCTGGTGATGACTCACCTGAGCCGGAAGCAGAGGTTTTGCCCGCCTCACGGGAGAAAGTTGTCGCCTTTGCTTTAGAGCAGCTGGTGCTTCCGTACCGTGAAGAGTTGCTGGAGCAGAGGAGGCGGGATGCCGCCATCAAGGAAAAATATGGCCTTAAATCCATCGATTTGCTGATCCTGGAATCGGAGACCAAGCTCATGGAGTATGAAACTAGGAGGATTAAAGGAGAAAACATCCCTGATGTCACGGTCATCCAGGAACAGCGGAGACGGGAGGACCTGGACCGGAAAAAGGAGCGGCTTCTGGGCGAGATCCGCACCCAGACCAGCCTGTATTCTTCCGAACCGTCTGTCCTGGCCGTGGTCCGGGTGGTGCCGGGAGTTTCTCTGCAGGAAGGGATGGCGAGCGATGAAGAGATAGAGAGGGTGGGGATGGATGTGGCCATGAGGTATGAGGTGGAACAGGGCAGACAGCCGGAAGATGTCTCCGCCCAATCTCTCGGTTATGACATCCGCTCCGTCGACAGGGACGGGAACTACCGCTACATCGAGGTTAAGGCCAGGGCGAGGTCTGGAGCCATCGCTCTCACCCCCAACGAGTGGGTGATGGCCAACCGCCTTGGAGACGATTACTGGCTCTACGTGGTGGAGCAGGCGGCAACAGTTCCACAGCTTTACCTGATCCAGAACCCGGCAGCCTGTTTGAAGCCCGATGAGCAGGTGGAAATTGTGCGGTATGTGGTGAAAAACTGGCAACCTGCAGCGCAAAGGGCTGATGTATAGCACAGGTATAAACTGGTAGCAAGGGAGATGGCAGAAGGTGAGTGTGAAAAGGACTTTTATTGAGGCCACTTTTCCGGTCAAAGCCGTAAGCGAGCAGTCCGCCCGGGAGAAGAACATCCGCCACGGGCACATCTCCACCCTGCACATCTGGTGGGCGAGGCGGCCGCTGGCAGCCTCGCGGGCGACCATCTATGCCGCCCTTACCCCGGAGCCGAAGGACGAAATAGAGCGGATAGGACGGGCTGAGTTCATCGCTGAGCTTTCCAGATGGGAAAATTCTTTGAATCCCTATTATATGGAACGGGCGAGAAGGGAGATCCTGGCGGCCAATGGCGGAACACCGCTCCGGGTGCTGGACCCCTTTGGCGGAGGCGGTTCCATCCCCCTGGAGGCCCTGCGCCTGGGCTGCGAGACCTATGCCTCAGACCTCAACCCGGTGGCCGTCTTGATCGAAAAGGCTACCCTGGAGTTTCCCCAGAAATACGGCAGGTCGGTAAAGCGGAAGGAGCGCACTCCAGTAGGAGAGGTGGAGCGGGAGGTCAATCCCCTCCTGGAGGACGTTAAGCGCTGGGGGGAGTGGGTGCTGGAGGAGGCCAGGAAGGAAATCGGGCGCTTTTACCCTCCTGACCCCGACGGGAGCATCCCTGTAGGCTATATCTGGGCGCGGACGGTGCGGTGCCAGAACCCGGCCTGCGGTGCGGAGATCCCTTTGATGCGCCAGACCTGGCTGGCCAAGAAAGAGAGGAAAAAGGTCGCCCTGCGGATCGTGCCGCGGGGGAATGCTGTGGAGTTTGAGATTGCAGAAGGCGAGGAGATCGATTTCGACCCCGGGGAAGGCACAATAGCGCGTGCTAAGGCCATCTGCCTCTGCTGCCGCAGCGGCCTGACCGACAAAGAGATGCGCAAGCAGTTCCGAGAGGGCAGGGCCGGCCAGCGCATGGTGGCTGTGGTCCTCCACCATCCTGAGCAGCAGGGCAAGGCCTACCGGCTGGCCACGGAAGAGGACATGGAGATTTTCCGGGAAGCAGAGAGGTATCTGGAACAGAAGCGGGAGGAGCTGTGGGACAGGTGGGGCTTCGACCCGGTGCCGGATGAAGATTTACCTCCTAAGGATACGTTAGGCTTTCGTGTTCAAAGGTATGGTATTTTGAAGTGGGGCGACCTCTTCAACCCCCGTCAGAAGCTGTCACTGATCACCTTTGCGGATAAGGTGCGGCAGGCGCATGAGCTGATGCTGGCAGAGGGGTATGACGAGGAGCACGCCAGGGCGGTGGCGACGTATCTAGCACTTGGGGTGGATCGTTTAGTTAATAGAACAAGTCAGCAGAATGTGTGGAATGTCTTTGCAGAAAAAGCTGAGCAAGTTTTTCTCAGACAGGCGTTGCCCATTCTATGGGATTATTGTGAAATTAATACCATTGGGGTTCAAGGATGGGGAAAACAATTTAGTTATATCAAGATAGTTTTAGACAACCTCTCAATATCCAATATTATGTCACCTAGTATAATTCAATCTTCCGCCACCTCCCTACCCTATCCCGATAACTTCTTCGACGCTGTGGTCACCGACCCGCCGTACTACGACAACGTGCCCTATTCTTATCTTTCGGACTTCTTCTACGTCTGGCTCAAGCGCACCGTGGGGGATTTATACCCTGACCTCTTTGCTACTCCACTCACTCCGAAGTCCGAAGAAATCGTCGCCTACACCCGTGAGCAAGGCGGCTTTGAGGAGGGTAAAAGGTTTTTTGAGGAGATGATCACCAGGGCCTTCCGGGAGATCGCTCGCGTCCTGAATCCCGAAGGCGTTGCGATCATCGTCTTCGCCCATAAGACCACAGATGCCTGGGAGACGATCATCAACGCCCTTTTGAATTCCGGCCTCTACCTCACCGCCTCCTGGCCGCTGAATACCGAGATGCAGGCACGCCTGAGGGCTAAGGAATCGGCGGCCCTGGCCTCATCCATCTACATGGTCTGCCGCAAGCGCACGAAAAAGGAAACCGCTTACTTCAATGAGATCAAGCCTCAGGTGGAGGAAAGGATCCGTCAAAAGCTCGACCAGTTCTGGAACGAAGGGATCGGCGGCAGCGACTTCTTCATCTCCGCCATCGGCCCCGCTCTGGAGGTCTTCGGCCAATACGAGCGGGTGGAGACCTACTCGGGTGAGGAAGTCAAAGCGGCAGACCTCCTGGAGTTTATCCGCAAAACGGTGAGCGAATACGCCCTCGCCAGGATCCTGAAAGACAGCCATCTGGGCGGCATTGACGCCGAGACCCGTTTTTACCTGCTGTGGCGCTGGGCCTACAACGGGGCCAAAGTCCTTTTCGATGAGGCCAGGAAACTGGCCAGCGCCGTGGGGATCGAGCTTGACCAGTACTGGAGCGGGGGCTTTGTTAAGAAAGATAGGGAGTTTATCGGTGTGCTGGGGCCGAAGGAGCGAGATAAAAAGTTTCTGGAAAAGGGGAAGCTGGACAACATGGTGGATGTCCTCCACGCGTGTCTCGTCCTCTGGGAGAAAAACCAGCGGCAGAAGATCACCGAAATTCTTACTGCTACAGGGCACCTGCACAACAACGACTTCTGGCAGGTGGCACAGGCCCTCTCCGAAGTGCTGCCGCCGGGGGATAAGGAGAAGCAGCTGCTTCAGGGCTTCTTGTACGGGCGGGAAAGCTATCAGAAAGCGACAAACGGCGGTGACAACGGACAGCTCCGCCTGTTCCAGTAAAGTTTTGATGCCTGTTCTGAATTTACCTCTGTTAGGGGGATAAATATCTGATTTTAAGGAGGGCGCGTCTATGGCTCTACCGGCATGGTGGCAGGTAGTGATACCTCATAAAGACATCCGGGAAAAGTCCTTCAGCGAGGCGGTCTTCGCCGCCGATCTGGGTGATGTGGTAGGCGGCACGGCGCCAGAGGAATACAGAGACCCGCGTCTTTTCTTTGAAAAGACCTACCTGACCGCAGGTTTGAAAAACCTGGTGCGCAACGTCCTTTCCCGCCTCAGCACCGGCAAAGGCGACCCCGTTATCCAGCTGCAGACCCCCTTTGGCGGTGGCAAGACCCATGCCCTCTTGACCCTCTACCATCTGGTGAAGTCTTTCGGCCAGCTCACCCACCTGGAGCAGCTCCAGGAGTTGCTGGCTGACTGGCAGGGCTTTTCCGGGGCAAGGGTGGCGGCCTTTGCCGGAACGACAGCCGACCCCGTAAAGGGCAGGACGCCCTGGGGCGAGATCGCCTACCAGCTCGGCTGTTATGAGATCGTCAAAGAGCATGATCTAAGGCGGGTGGCGCCGGGGAAAGAGCGGATCAAGGAAGTCTTGCAGAAAAGCGGTCCCACCTTAATCCTGATGGATGAGTTATTGCAGTACATCGTCAAGGCCAATCAGGTTGAAAAAGTTGAGAAGATCACCCAGGGGCAGACACTGGCCTTCCTCCAGGAGCTGTCGGAGGCGGTCACCACCTCTGAGAAAGCCGTTCTGGTGCTGACACTCCCCGCCAGCATCCTGGAGCAGTACGATGAAGAGGCCGAGAAGTCCCTCGCCCAGCTGCAGAAGGTATCAGGCAGGGTAGAGAGCATTTATGTGCCGGTGGAAGGTGTCGAGATCTACGAAGTCATCCGCAAGCGGCTTTTCGAAAACCTGGGTGACTCCAAAGTCCATCGCCAGATCGCCGAGGCTTATTTCCGCTTCTATCAAGAACTCGGCAGCGATGCTCCTGCTGAGGTGCGGGAGACCGCCTACCGAGAGAAGATCGAGCGGGCCTATCCCTTTCACCCGGAATTTATCGATGTTTTGTACGAACGCTGGGGCTCCTTCCCCACCTTTCAGCGCACCCGGGGAGTGTTGCGGTTCCTGGCCATGATCGTCGAGGACCTCTATGAGCGCAAAGTTACATCTCCTCTGATCCACTCCTCCCTGGTGGATCTGGCCGATGTGCCTGTGCGCAGGGAGTTCATCAACCACATCGGCAATGAATTCGACAGCATCATTTGCTCCGACATCCTCGGCAAAGCCCGGCGAATCGATCAGGAGATGGGCAGTGAATACGAAAGGTACGGCCTCGCCAAAGGCCTTGCCACAGCGGTCTTTCTCTATTCCTTTAGCGGTGGGGAGCGTCGAGGAGTAAATCTCCCCTGGCTGCGGGTCGCCCTCTTGCGGGAGGGCGTTCCTCCCACCATTGTCGGTGACGCCGTCAGCAAGCTCGAAGACTCGCTCTGGTATTTCCATACGGAAAAGCGCTTCTACAGCTTCAAGAACCAGCCCAACCTGAACCGCATCATTGTGGACAAAGAAGAGGCCATTGACCCAGAACAGGTTCGTGAGAGCCTTTACGAGCATCTGAACAGATTGGCCAGAGGAGCTTCTTTTGACGTCTACCTTTGGCCGAAGGCTTCAGGGGACATCCCCGACAACCGGCGCCTGAAGCTCATCCTGCTGGATCCAGAGCAGAAATACGGGGAAAGCGAAACCGCAACCTTTATCCGGGAGATTTTGGATAACAGCGGCTCTACTTTTCGCATTTACCGCAATACGGTATTTGCCGCAGCCATGGATGCTGGCTCATACGCTGCGCTGGAGAGACAGCTCAGGCGCTTCCTGGCGTTGCAGGAGATCTCGGGCGACACCACCATCTCCCTGACTGCAGGTGACCGGGAGGAACTCCAGACTAAGCTCACTCAGTCAAGGAAGGATCTACCTAGTGCAATTGTTTCTGCCTACCGCCACGTCGGCTGGCGCGGCAACGGAGATGTGGTCTGGCGGGATATGGGGATCATGACAACGGGGGAAAACCCGTCCGTATGCATCCGTGTCTGGCGGTATCTCAAAGACGAGGAGCGCATTTTGTCTTTCCTCACGCCTAAAGTGATCCTCGACCGGGCTTTCGGCAAGGAAGAGACAGAAAAGACTCTCAACGAGATCTTTGATGTTTTCCTCAAAACTCCCGGACTGCCCTGCCTGGAGAGTGAAAAGGTGTTGCTTGATGCAGCCAGCCAGGGCGCAAAGGCCGGTCTGCTCGGGGTACGCCTCGGTTATGCTCTCTATTTTGGCAAAACTCCGCCGGAATTATCTCTGGATGCTCTCATTGTCCGTCCCGAAAAGGCGGAGGAAGAGAAGAAGGCCGGAGGTGAAATTCCCGGCGGCGGTAGCGGTTCTCACGGATGGGGCAGCGTTTATGCGGGTTCTGGCGACGGCAAGGGGGGTGTGCTGGTGGTCCAGGAAGATGGGGGAAGTGATGCGGGACAAGGTGACGAGCAGATTGTTTCAGGTGGTACAGGTGGTCCCGGCCAGCCGGCAGCGGTTAAAGTCAAGCGAGTCAGCATCAAGGCCGCTGTTCCCTGGGATAAACTCTCGCAGATTGTGGCGGGCGTGATCCGTCCTTTGAAGGCCTCAGGCGATGAGCCGAAAATCATCATAGAAGTTAAGGCCGAGTCCGAAAGCGGTTTTGACCGTACCACCCTCGACAGCAAGGTGAAGGAAACCCTCCAACAGGTTGGAGCGGTTATAGAAGAATGGGAAGAAAGCTGAGATGTAACCCGGTGAAGAAAAAAATTTTGTTATTTCGTTTTATTTTATAACAACTATTAATACCTTATAATATCTTATAAAAAGAGGTATAATAAACTTGACTGTCTGGATAGCTCTTCTCCGTAAAGCCGCGAGAGAACGAAATGCCGGAAATTTGGAAGAGGGTTATATTATTTCCCGGCATGCCCTTCAAAGAATGGGTGAACGGGGAATAGCAGAAGAGGATATAACGAAGTGCGGCCTGGAAGGGAAAGTGTTGGAAACACAGGATCATGGCCGGGATATTAAAGTTCTTGTTCAGGGTGTCGATTCTGATGGCCAGGACTTTTACATGATAGTGGCCTTGCGTTTTCCCAGACCGGTCATTGTTACTGTCTGCCGCTTCCAGGATGAAGCGTGGGAAGATTTAGGGCCTTTTAAGAAAAGGCGTAAGGAGGATTAACAATGGAATGTTATATCTGCGGTGGCGAAATGAAAAAGATCAAAAAAGATGTGGATGCCACCTGGAAAGGTCGTACAATTACTTTTCGGGGGATGAATGCCTGGGTCTGCAGCTCCTGTGGTGAAGAGGCCTATGAGCCTGATGACGTTCGCCTGATGCAGGGGCTGATCCGGGGTACCCTGAATCAGCCTGAATATCCGGAAATAATGAATGTGAGTGAGGTAGCGGAACTGCTCCGTGTGAGCAACCAGACAGTTTATAACCTGGTTAAAAGCGGCCGGCTTCCTGCGACGAAAGTAGGTCGGGAGTGGCGCTTCTCCCGGGAAAAGATCCTGCAAGTACTGGGTGGGGAAGCCTTTAAGGAGGAGGCAATAACTGAGGAAAAGCAAGATAGTGGGGTGAAGATGGCGGCACGTAAAGCCGACGATAATGGTATCTCCGAGCGAGATTTACAGGTAATTCAGAGGCATCTGGCCGAAATGGGCGGGCAGCAAGGGGGGTAATGGCAGTGTCATTATCTCCCGTTTTTTATGCCCGGCAACTGCGCCATGAACTGAAATTAACCGGTGCTGTGGATCTTAGTCTGGTGGCAGATCGGATGAATATCAAAATCTTCGAAGAAGCCCTTGATGCCGAGGGATACCTGATACAAAAGGGTAAAGAGGCCCGTATTATTATAAACAACAACATTGGCTATGAAACCAGGAAGTGCTTTACTATTGCACATGAACTCGGGCATTTTTATATGCCCCATCACCAGGAAAGCATATTCCGCTGCCTGGCTAGAGATATTCAATCCTATTGCAGTGATCGGAAATTGGAATATGAGGCGAACGAGTTTGCAGGAGAATTTTTGTTACCGGCTCAGGAACTGGAAAAGCGTTTATTGCAACCTCCAAATCTGGACATGATAAAAGAGTTCAGTAAGATTTATGGGACGTCTTTAACTGCAACAGCCGTCAAAGTTGTTCAATTAACGTGTGAAAAGATAGCGGTTGTTCTCTCCGAATCAGGTGAAATCAAATGGTTTCGCAAATCTGAATCCTTTCCCTACTGGATTAACAAAGGACCTCTTCACGAGTGGACCTATGCCTATGACTTTTTCACTGCGGGAAAAAGCCTTCCGGAAACACCGCAGAAGGTACAGGCTATGGCCTGGTGCCAGGGAGTTTCAAGAGAAGAATTGATTTTTGAGGAATCAATGGCATTTCCTAACCTGAATATAGTAATGACTTTGCTTTACATCCCGTATGAAGAGGAATTCGACGCTTTCTATTGATAGTGCAAATTAAAGTATGGCCAATTTAAAGGTAATATCTATGACATCGTGGTGCCTGTAAAGGTATATGCAGTTCAACGGCTGCGCCTGATGCCGGGAAGCCGCGCCGGATCAAATGGTGGCCGCCAGGGAAGTGCGAGTATTTCAGCCCCAGTTGTGAGTGCTAAGCTGGTTTCAATTGAGTGTAGAAATTGAAAAGGCGTGATGCTTTTGGATAGAAAACGCAAGGAATTTTTTAGAGGCTGTCTGTTGGGGGGAGCGGTGGGCGATGCCCTCGGCTGGCCGGTTGAATTTATGAGGCTGGCTGAGATCAAAAAGAGGTACGGCGAACGGGGAATCGAAAACCTTGTTTTAAACGCTGACGGAAAGGCCGAAATCACCGACGACACCCAGCTGACCCTTTTCACAGCCGAAGGCTTGCTGCGTGCTTCTACACGGCGTAATTTGAGGGGGAACTGCCACCTCCCAACAGTAGTTTACCACGCCTATCTCCGCTGGCTTCATACCCAGGGAGTGAAATGTAAAGGTGGAGAAGAGATCGTCAAAAATCTTGACGGCTGGGTGTCAAAAATAAAGGCGCTTTACGCCCGCCGCGCTCCGGGGAGTACCTGCCTGAGCGCCCTCTCAAATGGGAGAATGGGGACGATCGAGAAGCACATCAACAACAGCAAGGGCTGTGGCGGAGTGATCCGCGTCGCACCTGTGGGCCTGATGTTCACGAAAAAGGATGCTTTTAAAATTGGCTGCGAACTCGCCGCCATCACCCACGGGCATCCAGGCGGCTACCTGTCGGCAGGGTTGCACGCCTGCATCATCAGCTGCCTGATTGAGGGTATGGAGCTGGAAGATGCCGTGAGCGCAGCGATTCAGGAACTTGCAGCATATCCCGGAAGTGAGGAATGCCTGGGGCTAATCAATAAGGCGGTTGAGCTTGCACAAGACAACGATCCATCAGAAGATGCCCTGAAACAGCTAGGTGAAGGATGGGTAGGGGAAGAGGCCATTGCCATAGCCGTTTACTGCTTGCTTGTATACAAGAACGATTTCAAAAAGGCCGTTTGCCTTGCCGTAAACCACGATGGGGACAGCGACAGCACCGGAGCAATTACCGGCAACATCCTCGGCGTCTGTTTGGGGGTAGAAGGCATTCCCCCTGTGTGGTGGGAGCATGTTGAGCTGAGGGATGAGATTATCGCTGTGGCGGATGACCTGCAGATCGGCTTTGAAGAGAGCGAGAGATGGTTGAAAAAATACCCTGGATGGTAAACACCAGAAAGATGCTATAGCATTCTGCCAAGCAGGCAGGATGGCGGTGGGTGACGCCTGCTCCTCAATTGCATGCCTCTGGGGCGGGCCGCAGGCCTCGCGCGCTGGCGCCGCGCCATGCCGCCCCCGCAGGGCTGTCGGTGGCCGCCACTGCTGTTCTTTAGACGCAGCATCCGTGTGGTTCAGCGCCGCGCCCAACGAGCATCCGGCAGCTGGCGTGCCCGGTACTCCCGGCGTGTCTTCCGCTCACCTCGGTCATTTCCTTCGTTTTGCTCACTCCGGCCGTTCTGCATCCAGTTCCTCCACTAGGCTGCCGACCCACATTTATCGCCGAATCCAGCACCTGCAGGGATACTTTTCTCTCCGGCAATCTGCAGGAGCTGTCTCCGGCTCCCGAACGCCTGCGGCTGATCTGTCCCTGAACTATCCTCCTCAGGCTTGTATCAGTTGAGTGAGTGGAAAGCGGTGTGACGGCTGCCGCCGTCAGGCCTGCCGCTGCGCCCGCGCTCGGATGGCACCCGCCAACCCGCCTCCTCCTCTCTCATTGTACGGGGGGAGCCCCGCCCGTGGTCAAGGCACGCTCCAGCGGGCGGGCTCCCTCCATACCGTACCGTAACCTCCGCCCGCCCGCTTCCGCTCTTGCCGGCACTTGGGCAGAGAGGCGGCTGCTGATGATTGGTGCCGGGTTCAGCCTTGACTCCGGGCACCCCCCCGTTCCCCGAAGCAAAAAAGGAGGCGTTTCTCATGTTGGAGCCGCCACTCCGCATGTCATTAACTGGTTATTAAGAATTAAGAATTAAAATGAAAAAATAAAATTTTTTCAAACAGAAGGAGGAATTTCAGAACAAATCGCGAATTACCTCTAGATACCATTATTGGAGGTAAAAAGGGTGGAAAATAGCAATAAAACCTTTGAAATGCCCTATATCACAACAGTAAACCCAGGGGCTGTTCCGGTAATCACCATGCTCTGCCGTACAGCAAAGATCGGGGAGATAGTTAACCAGATGGTCGAATGGGATGAGGACAGATCCAAAATCTCACCTGGACTGCTCATCGAAAGCTTGATCGTCTGTATCTTCTGCGGCCGTAAACCCCTCTGGAGAGTGGAAGAATTCTGGGCAAAACAGGACCTCAAATTGCTCTTCGACGGTGTAGATGTCACCGTAGACCAGCTCAATGACGATGCCTATGGCCGTGCCTTGGATAAACTGTCCGAAGTAAAGATGGAAGAACTGGAAAAGTCTTTTGCTCATTGGTTATGCTTACAGCCCATGACCTGAACATCTCAACAATACACTTGGACACCACCACCAAATCAGTTCAGGGAGCTTATGAAAATGATGCATTTGGAGACTTTCTGATCACTTACGGCCATAGTAAAGACCATCGTTCCGATCTAAAACAGTTCAAGATCGGCGCTGCAGTTCAAGAGAATGGCCACCCGGTGATGGGACAGATCTTTTCAGGCAATAAATCAGATAAAGTTTGGAACCCAGAGGCAGTACTCAAGATGTCTGAGTTTTTCAATAAAAAGGGGTATAAGGATGTCGTCTTTGTTTCCGATTGCGCTATCGTGTCAACAGATTCCTTAAATGAACTGTCCCGTAAACATATCCAGTTCATCTCCCGACTTCCGGAAACCTTTAAACTTGCCCAGGAACTCAAAGACCTGGCTTGGCAAGCCGATAACTGGAATGATATCGGCCCTTTAAGCGACGCTAAAACGGCTGCAAACTACAAAACCTTTGCTATACAGAGAGAGCTAAACGGCAGAAAGTATGATTTTGTAGTGGTTTATTCCTCAGTACTGGATGCAAAGAAAGAAAAAACACTGAAAAAACGCATCGCCAAACAAAAAGAAGAACTGCAAAAGCTGGCAAAAGATCTAGCAAAGCAAAAGTTTGCCTGTGCGCCTGATGCTGAAACTGCCCTCAAAAAGTTTCAAGCAAAAGCTGAAGAAATGGGCTTTACAACTCAGGGCGAAATAAAGGTTGAAGAAAAGCGTTCTTATTCCGGCAAAGGCCGACCCCGCAAAGGGGAAGAACCAACAATCTCTATCACTTACCAGTGTCAATGCCGGATCGGAGAAATGAAACCAGACTATTATGAGCAACTCCGCCAGAAAGAGTCTACCTTTGTTCTGATAGCCAATGTCAGGGATAAGAAAAAGTGGGATGATCGCAGGATTCTCCAGGAATACAAAAACCAATCTTCTATAGAAAACAAGTTTCGTTTCCTGAAAAGCCCCGTTTATCTTGGCCCTGTCTATCTGGAAAAACCCAACCGCATCCAGGCTCTCGGTTATGTTTTTATCCTGGTGCTTCTAATCTCTTCCTACCTGGAGTACCGGGTGCGCAAAAGCTTGAAGGAGAACAAGGAATATGTGCTGCTGCCGGGGAAAAAGAAAACTGACCGCCCTACAACAAAAACTATTATGGAATACTTCAGCTTCATCATGATCGTAATCGTTAACGGACAACGCCTTTTCCCCAGTAATTGCAATAAACAAGCTCTAAACCTGGTGAGATGGGCCGGTTATGACCCTGAGGAAGTTTATCTAAAGCCACTGCCCTGGTATCCAGGTCGTAAAAAATGAGTGTCAATTCTATCATCAACCAAATAAAAGTAAAATGGAATAATCTGACACGCGGAGTATCGGTTGGAGAGTCTGGTTGGTCTGTTGGCTACGGTGGACGGGCGGCGCATCGGCCGTGCGGTGGATGGTATCGCTCAGGGGTACTACCGGGTGCAGGTGGTGAAAGTGGATGAGGAGCACGGCCTCGTCACCGCCTACGTCCTGGCGTTCAATGACGGGCAGTTCACCACTGAGTACTGCGTGGACACTCGGGACGGATGGCTTCGCCTGGTGCAGCTGCCGGGACTTCATCGTTGGCGGCCACAGGTGTAAGCACATGGCGGTGCTGGCTCTCTCGCTCATGCGGGAGGACGCTCTCAGGGCAGCGGAAGCGCAGGCCAGCGAGTTGGAGCAGCGGCGCAGCCGCAAGAGGCGTGCGGCGGGGTAAGCCCCGCTTTTTTTTGGTCGGCGCTTCAGCGCTTTGAACTAACGTGGGTGTATCAGACGGCGCAAGGCCCTTGCTCCGTGCCCCGTCCGCCCACCCGTCTTCAGCGGCATTCAGCTGGCCAACTGGCGGTTGGTGCGACTTCTGCCGAAGAGCAGTGCTGTTGAGGAGCTTGAGGCGATTGACCCATCCCTGCTGGCTGCCGGTTTCCGGCCTCCGCAGACTGTGGGTGGGTATTCTGGGTAAGCATGTTTCGCAGCCCGCCGCACAGACTGCTCCGGCCACCGGCAGCGCCAGGCCTCCGCAGACCTGCGGTAAAGCCTTCCTTCTCAGGGTGCCGCAGGACTGCTCCGGCCTGGCTCCAAGTGAGCAGCTTCCCACCCGGTGCTGTCTCCTCATCACAGCCCTTCCAACCCTGCCCGCCCACCCGGCAGCCGAGCCCTTGCCCTCCCGCCCAACTGCCGCGGCCTGGGGCACCCTTCTCCTCCAGCCCTCCCCAATCATCCCTCTTCAAGCCTACTCATCCAGAAAGAGCCGCAGGGGGAGGGCCGCCGCATCCCCACCCAGCCCTGCTTATCCAGCGGCTACCCCACTCATCAGGAATTATCTGCAGATCCGCAGCTGCAGGGCGCCTACCCCAAAGCAGCAGTGTATGCTTACCACCCCAGCCGCCAGGTCAGCTTCTCCTGCTGGCTGGACGCTGGGGGTTGGAGAAGGGGAGCATCATGCCCGGCAGTGCCAGTCATCCTTTGGGGTGCGGGCATCATGCTCCCCAGAAGCAAAAGAAGCAGCGGAAGGGGCTGCAGAGCGTCGCCTCTCCCCAGTGGTTTTTCCCTGATGGGCTTCCGCACTGCAGCCCCATTGGAAAAGTTTATCCCTTTCGGCACCACCATTCTACGCTGCGCGGCGGGCTCCTGCTGTCAATGGCCGGGCGCCGCCGGCTCCCTCCATACCGTACTGTACCCTCCGCCAGACGGCGCCCTCTCCGCTGCGCTCCGCCCTTGACAGCGCCCTTGCTCCGCTGAATGGTTACCGGTGCCCGAAAGGGAATAACGGGCGGGAGGCTTGCAGCAGGGATGCATGCCTTCGCAAAAAATCTCAAAAGGAGGGCTTTCAGATGTCAGATGCTGTGGGTGTTGTCAGGGAGTTAGTGGAGAGGGCACGCCGCCTGCCGGCGGAGATCGAGGGGATGGTGCTGGTGCTTGCCGACAAGAAGCAGGCGCTGCACGACCTGGTCCAGGTGAAGGCTCAGATCGAGGCCAGCCTGGCTGGTGAGGTGGCGAGCGAAGTGGACGAGGCCGGCCGCAAGCGCTACCCCAACGAAGAATCGAGGAAGGCAGAGATCGCCAGGCGGCTCCAGGAAAACCGGGAGTATCAGGAGACGGAGCAGATGCTGCGGGATATCCGCCAGGAGTGCATCGAGCTGGAAGCCAAGCTCGACCGGGCACGCTACGAGCACAGGGCGGCTACTACCCTGCTGTACCTGGTGGCCAGCGGAGTCCAGGGCAGCAACCAGGCGGTGGTCGAGGCGGTGTTGGGCGTATGCGCCGCAGATGCTGCTCAGGATGCGGCCAGGGAAGAAAAGATGCAGAATTTCGTCAACTGCCTGCAGACCGGTGAGGTCCCGCACGAGAGTGATCAGCAAAAGGGATCCAGGCAGGCGAAGGGCGATTACCGGGAGGCACGGGTCACTGTCCTGGAGGCACGGCCGGGCAAAAGCGAGAATGTGATCAGGGCCTACTGCGAGACCGGCGACGGCGAAAGGGGGGCGGTCTACGGTAAAAACGGCACCGGCAGGAAGCTGGCCGCCCTGGTCGGCCAGGAGATCACCGTCAAGTTTCGGGAAGGCAATTACGGCTGGTTTGCGGTGGCGGTAAAGTAAGAGAGGCCTGGGGTTAACCCCAGGCCG
Organism: Thermacetogenium phaeum DSM 12270; assembly: GCF_000305935.1. Lineage (NCBI taxonomy): Bacteria > Bacillati > Bacillota > Clostridia > Thermoanaerobacterales > Thermoanaerobacteraceae > Thermacetogenium > Thermacetogenium phaeum. The sequence goes on from NC_018870.1 coordinate 1,236,870, forward strand.
ATCTCGGGAGCGGGTCCGGAGGTGGAAAATCGCCCGCTCTTATTTTCTTCTTTTCGCCGCCGGGAAGAAAAGTCCTCTTTGCAAAAAGAAAAGTTTATCTTCTGGTACCGGCAGGCGCCGCCCCGCCCACCCGCCAGCATTATCTGCTTCCGCCGGGGGAGGCCTGCCCAGGCTCGCACCTGCCCACCCGCCGCCCGGGCAGATCTTTTTTATTGCGGGTCAAGGTAATTCCGCCTGTTATTTCGCCAACGTCACCCTCACCTCCGACCGGATTTTCTTTTTGAACACCTGAAGGGGTTCACCTAGCCACCGGGAAGAGCGGGATGCTCGAGGTGCCGCCCGGGGCGGGCCGGCTCGTTCCCCCGGAGCCCGGGGCGGTGCAGGCCAGAAGCCGGGCGAGGGAGAGGATGAGGACTTCTTCGTCGGCGCAAGTCATAAGGTCGTGGGACTTCAGCTCCGGAGTTTCCGGCTAGTTCTTTTACCTCTATTTTTTTACGACATTTGCCCATCAGCTGGGAGCGGTGGACCGGAAGCGGCCCGCCGGGCTCCTGGGTGGGCGATCCCGCGTTTTTTCGGCCCTTTATCTTTTTCTCTTCGTCCTACTGCTGTTCCAGTCTCGAAGTGACTTCAGCGTACAGGTTCCTCAGTTCGTTCAGGCACCTCTCTAATGGCTCTAAGGCCAACCTTTCATCGTTATCTATTTTTTGTAGACGGATTTGCTTCTCTGATTCGATTTGCTCGTAAAGCGGCGCGTAGGCTTCTTCTATCTTCTTTCTTTCGTACTCAACAAGGGGAGAAGAGCCCAGCCCGCGCGAGAGGGCGGACTTGACGGCGGCGTTGACAGCGGCTGTTTCCTGTCTCTTTAGGTTCTCGACAGATGCATTGTATGCGCTTTCGACTAAATTGCGCTGGTACTGGTACTCGCTCTTTACTTTTTGGATCTTTTGCTCCACGTCACTTATCGAAAGTTCCAGCTCTCTTTTAAGCTTCTCCAGCTCCATTCTCTCCTTAGCAGTCAGCCGGGGGACGCCAGTTACCGGCTGGAGCAACCTTATTACTTCCGTGTTCTCCTTACCTTCGGCGTATCTCAGTGCTGTATACCCGCTCTTGTCCCGGATGTTGGGGTCTGCTCCTGCTTTCAGCAGTGCTTCGACCACCGCCTTGTGGCCGTTGGCAGCGGCCAGTATCAGTGCCGTTACACCGAATTTGTCGTCTCTAATGTTAGGGTCGGCCCCTGCACTCAAGAGAGCATTAACTACTTCGATGTTGCCCGTTCCTGATGCCACTGCAAGGGGGGTAGCACTGGTTTCACCAAAATCGCTTTTGATGTTCGGGTCGGCGCCGCTTTCAAGCAGAAGTTTTACTATGCTCGTGTTGTTGTTGCTGACTGCAAGCATTAGAGCTGTTATGCCTTGCACTTGAGCATTTGGATCTGCCCCGCTTTCAAGAAATACCCTTACCATCACTTCGTTGTTGTCCTTTACGAACTGTAACAACCATCCGTTAAGTCTTTCAACGTCGACGATATCGACCGTTCGGCTAGCCTCGTCCCACTTAACCCTGCAGTTCAAGGTTTCGGCAACGAAGCGGAGCGGCACCATCAACCGCCCTCCTACTATTTGGGAGGGCACGTCCAATGCTACCGGCAGGTTGTTCTTCATGGCTTTGCCGCCTACTTTCAGCTTGAGTTGGAGTTCGCCTTTTGTTATGGTCGCCGTTTTTGTCGCACCATCCCACGCCACATCGGCGCCCAGCGCCTCTGCTACAAACCGGATGGGAACCACCGTCCGCCCGTTGATTATCTGCGGCGGCACGCTGGAATGAACTTCCTGACCGTTAACACAAAGGCGAATGGGGTTTGAAGCACTGGCAGGAGCTGACCCGCTGGTAGCTAGGACGGCAACCAGTGCAACTAAAACAAAAGCCTTTCTCATAATATCCCTCCTAAGGCAGGATTCAAAGGAAAAATGTTGCCCCACGGGATTGCGTAGACTTTAAGACCCCATGGGGTTTCTAAGGCTGGGCCTGTTTAACCGGCTGCCTCCAGGGGCTTGGTTGCAGGCGCTCTCTTTGTTTAAGGCCGGTCGTCGATCGGACTGCAAGGTTGCGGGGGTTGGCAAAGCTAAGCGAGGTGTTATGGAGGGACCTACCTGCAGCAGGTTTCAGTGCCTGTATCTTAGTAGTCCAGCCAACTATTAAAGGTGTAACTGGGATAGCTTTGGAGGTAGGAACGCCCAGAGTATAGTCTGCTGTCGAGCGAAGGAAAGGCTGAATAGGAATAGCTGGGCCAGTAAGAAGAGTAGAACCAGGAGTAGCTGCGGTAGTAGGAAGAGCTGGGCCACCTTTTCGTCCCCGCCTTGCCGGTGTAAGGGTTGTAGTTTCCGTAGGTACTCCAGTTATTCCAGAAGTTGCCGTCAGGATAGCTCCGGTAGTGGGGGGCAACATAAGTGCCGTCTTTTCTAAAGTAGCCGCGCACGTACACTGCTGCGCCCGCCGTGCTCGAGAGGGCAAAAGCCAGGAGCAGCATGAGTGCCAGGGTGAAGATGATCCTCCTGTTCATTACCATCTCACCTCCTCGTTAAGATAGTTTTTGTAACACCAATTGATCCAGCCCTTAAAAGAAGCCCGGCTTGGATCAAAAATGCTCCTTGACAACTGGAAATTGGGTATTCACTTTTGGCGGTGTTCCAGGCAAAATGTAGTCGTGAGATTATGTTCTGGGTAGGTGTTGTCCTCCTTGAGGTCCGACCTCTTAGAAAGCCTGACCCCCAGCCCATAACCTGTACCCCTGACGCGTAAGTTGCGCAACTTGTCAAGATCCTGTCCAATGGTAGCAGGTTGGATAGAACAAGGTCCTGACAGGAAAGCGTTGTTTCCGGCGAGGCTGTTGACCGGTTATGGTGCCTGGGACCCCGCATAATCTCGCACAATTCCTCCCTGGGAGGGGGTGAAACTGATGAAACTGTTTGTCGGTATCGATGTCAGCATGAAAGATTTCAAGGCCCGGATGTTCGACGCAGAGGGCGAGGAGATCGCCAAGCGCATTCGCTGCAAGAACGACGATCCGGGTGCAGAGTCCTTTGTTAAGTACCTGGTGGAGATCTGCGGCGCCAACGAAGTTGATTCCCTGCGGATCGGCATGGAGTCCACCTCTGTCTATGGCTGGCACCTGCAGATGCGCCTGGCCGGTGAGCCTTTGCTGGCTTCCTTTCACCCCCAGGTGTACGTCTTCAATCCCAAGGTGATCGCCAACTTCAGAAAACAGTACGTCGATATCCCGAAGGATGACTGGTTCGACTGCCTGGTGATCGCCGACCGGCTCAGGTTCGGACGGCTGCCCGAGAGCTGCCAGGTGGACTTCCGCTACCTGCCCCTCCAGCGGCTGACCAGGTTCCGTTACCACCTGATCCAGACCATCACCCGGGAGAAGAACTATTTTCTGACCAACCTGTTCCTGAAGTTCAATACCATCTGCCAGGACAAGGTGCTGAGCGACATCTTCGGGGCCACCTCGGAGGCGATCCTGACCGAGTTCCTTTCTCCGGAAGAGATTGCGGCACGACCGCTTGATGAGTTGATTGACTTCCTGATGGAGAAGGGGAAGAGTCATTTCTCCAATCCCGAAGCTACGGCCAAGGCCTTAAAGCATGCCGCAGCCTGCGCTTACAGGCTGCACGGAAGCCTCCTGGAGCCGCTGAACCTGATCCTGGCCACCAGTTTGCAGACCATCCGTACCCTGGAACAGCAGGTCAAGAGTATTGACAAGGCAATTGAGAAAGAACTGTCACACTTTCCGAACACTCTGCAGTCGATGCCGGGCATGGGGCCTGTCTGTACCGCCGGAATAATCGCCGAGATCGGCGACATCCACCGGTTCGACAACGAGAAGGCAGTCGCCAAGTTTGCCGGCCTCACCTGGCGGAAACACCAGTCAGGCGAGTTTGAAGCCGATGACACACCGCTTACGAAAACCGGCAACGTGTACCTGCGCTATTACTTTGTAATGGCCGCCGACAGCGTGCGTAAATGGGACCCCAGGTTTGCCGAGTTCTATGCCCGTAAGTTTAAATAGAGTTCCACTCACCACCATCGCCGTGCTTTGGTTCTGACCGCACGTAAACTCGTGCGGGTGGTTGATGCTCTGCTACGCAGCAACCAACTATACGTGCCCCAGGGGCAGAGAAAGGTGGTTTAGGTTTAGTCTGTCGGGTGGCTCTTCTGCTAATAGCAACGCTTCATAATACCGTATCGACCGTCCAGTAGGGTTTATCCCGAAAGACCACAACGGATAAGACGCTACAGTGCGTGGAGCATTATTCATATCACCCACCTGACTATTGTCTCTCAATCGATGAACCATTTATGTTGCTTTTTTCCATTTACCTCTGGAAACAAGCTTAGTTTGGTATGCGCTTGGATCTTGACATATTACCGTAAGGCTTCCCCTCGTTTTCTTGTGTTTCCAGTATATCCAATGCAACGCTCTAATGTCAATATATTCCTCCCGCGGGATTGACCAGTACGAGGAGCGACCAGACTTCCTGGAGTCACGGCATTGTCTCAGGGCCGTGCTTCTCTTTAAAGGAACTTTCTCCCAGGCGTGAACCTTTGAAAGACAGCAGGCGGCCTTTATAGCCCCGCTACTTGCCCTTTTGGGTGTGTGAGGTAGAAGGGCCTTCCCTGGGGCGAGCTGGAAAGCGCCAGGTGCTGGCGAACAGTACTCGGTAGGTCAAATGGGGAATGCGCAGCTCTAAATCTCAATATAGACGGGAGGAGCCTGCTGTGCAGGGAAGTTTGATGCCGCTTCGCGTTTTTCTCGACACGAATGCGCTGATCTCCTTTCTTGAGTCCGATCAATTTTCGAGGTACACCAGCTTTCCGAGACCTCTCCTGGACCTTCACTTCTGGAGCTAAAGATTGAAAGTAAGTCGGGAGATGATATTTCTTCTGAATCAATATCAGGAAGTGCCTTCCTTCCTGTGTAAAAGCAGGAAAAAACGTATTAATCGAGAAATTATCATTAGCTGCGTGGGAATCCGTAAAACAAGGGGGGATTCATCTTGTTAGGTGGGCTGTTCTCCAAACGCACAGTCCTCGTTGGTTTGGTTTTGGCCCTGAGTTTTCTGCTGGCGCCGCCATCTCAAGCTGCTAGTCTAGAGGCGGTTTACCTCCTCAAGGTCATGGATCTGGAAAACAAGGCAGTGGTAGTCAGGGCAAACGGCGACATGTACCTGATCGAGTACGGGATCGGGGTCCTATCTATCTGGCGCTATGAGGGCAAGACCGTGTACATCTACTCTCCTACTTTATTCGCAGGGATTGGGTCGAAGATCATCCTCCCCGACCGGGATCAAGAGGCCCGGATTTGGGACTCAGAGTATCTGGGGAACTACTTTGATTCCCTTGCTCCAGAGCCTGTTGCTCCTCCTGTTTCTCCTTCTCCTCAGCTCACTCCGGTGCCGTCATCTCCCTCCCCAGGGGGAACCACGGTGATGGCTGTCCTCAGGGCAGGCGATCCAGTGATGATGGTCAACGGGCAGGGAATTGTAATGGATGCCCTCCCATACCTTAAGAACAGCCGGCTGTACGTCTCAGCACGGTTCTGCGCCAGAGCCTTCGGAATTCCCGACGCGAACATCATGTGGGACGGGACGACGGGAACGGCTAGAATCATAGCCGGTTCACGAGTCATCCAAATGACGATTGGAAGCAACGTTATGAGCGTCAACGGTGCATCGATCGTCATGGATACTGTTCCTGAAATTGTGCCCCCGGGCCGCGTGATGCTTCCGATTGGCTGGCTGGCGCAGGCACTTGGCGCACAGGCGACATGGGATCAGACAACCCAGACCGCGACCCTCGAATTCTAAGTTGTGAGACTCTCTTTCCGATAAGTCCAGGATATCGTAAAGATATAGGATTCCTGCATTGCCTGTGTTAATAGTAATCCCGTTTGGTTTAGAGAAGTTTTTCTTGAATACGGGAGGCAACAATATGCCTGCGAAAGTGATCAGTTTTATTAACCTTAAGGGCGGAGTTGGCAAAACAACTTTAGCACTTGCTTGCGCGGAGATTCTTGCAGGAACTCCGACCTGGAAAAAAATCTTTGATCCAAGATTTTTTGATTATGTTTATCGGGAAGGACCACCATCTAAGGTGCTTCTTATTGATTTAGATGGCCAGGCGAATTTAACATTTGCTGTGTTGGGAGAAGATACTATCAGAGAATGCTGGGATAACCATAGGTCAACGTATCATTTTTTTGCCTCTATACTCGAGGGTCGCCGTAAGACCTTAGAAGAATGTGTACGTAAGACATGTTCTAATGTAGAAAGTGCGCAGGGGAACCTCCACTTTATCCCTTCCAGTATAGAACTTTTTAATTTTGAAGAAAAGATAATAGAAGCTTGTGAAAAGGGTATGAGGATTGACTTATTTTCTTTGAGGAAAGAACTGAAAAAGGCTCTCATTGAGGAGGGCCTATTAGAGGCTTATGACTATGTCATTATTGATTGTCCGCCGAATTTATCCGTTCTCACGGAAAATGCTATTATTGCAAGCGACTTTTACGTGGTTCCGGTTATACCTGAAAAGCTTTCAACTTACGGCTTGGAACTTATTAAGAGAAGGGTTGGTGAGCTTCGAGAAGAATACCAGGAATATACTGCAATAGAAATTCTTGGTACTGTTCTTAATCGGGTTGACGTTCGCAGAGCTGATCATCTTAAATTAGCAGAGAAGATTATTACAGATAACAACTTCAAAACATTTGACAACTGGATAGGAGATGTTAAGCCATTATACATAGTTACTGATTTTGGGTATGGCCCTTACCCCAACCCTTACTGCAAGTACGGAGGAGGGATGAGGCGCAAAAACCCCAAGGTGGCCCCTATTGTCAAGACAGTTTTTTAAAAATTTAAGAGCCCAACATACGTTCGGTTGGTTTGTTATCAGCAAAGTGGTTAGGGTTATTGAACGATCCCTACTACCATTTCTGTAACAATATCCCTGGTGGCAGCCACCTCCTCTCGCATATTTTGGTAGGATTGCATGTAAAGTTCTGCAGGCGTCTGGTAGTTCAGTGATTGGTGCGGGCGGCGATAGTTATAAAAAAGTCCAGGTAGCGGGCAATTCTTTGTCTAGCTTCCCGGGGACTGGTGTACTCGTTTAAGTATACTTCCTCATACTTGAGACTGCGCCAGAGGCGCTCGATAAAGATGTTATCAGTTGCCCTGATTTGGATCCCTGCGTTTTTTAGAAGTTCTATGTATTGCGGGCTGGTAAACTGGCTTCCCTGGTCGCTGTTCATGATTTCCGGCCGGGACCGGGCCAAAGATCTTTCGACTGCATCCAAGACAAAGGATATCTCCAGCGTGAGATCCATTTCCCAACCGACCACATAGCGGGAGTACCAGTCCATGATTGCCACCAGGTACATCCAGCCCTTTTGCAGGCGAATGTAAGTAATATCTATGCCCCACACCTGGTCTGGATGAGTGATTTCGAGGTTTCTAAGCAAGTAAGGATAAACCTTATGTTGCTGACTGCGCCTGCTCAGATTTGGGCCGGGATGAATGCCGGTGATCCCCATTTCCCGCATATGTCGCTGTACCGCTTTACGGTTGACTTCAAAGCCCTCGCGGCGAAGCTGTGCTGTAATCCGTCTGGAGCCGTAGTACGGATGTTCTGTGTAGATCTCATCAATGCGGTGTTTGATAGCGATTTCCTCCGGTGAAGGGCCCACAGGCTTGTAATAAAGGCTTGTGCGATTAAGGCTCAAAAGTCTGGCCTGTGTTGCAATGGGAATTTCCGGGTTATCCCACTCGACCAGGGCTATGCGTTGCTCACGGGTCATGGTGGATGCCAGATTTTTTTTTCAACCAGGACAGTTGTGTGGTCAGACGGCCAATCTCAGCGTACAAGTCCTGGATCTGCTTTTCGTAGTCTTTTTTCATGGCCTCTATATTTCTTTTATCAAAAAGTTGGGGCAGGTTTTCGAGCGCTTCTTTTTTCCAATTCTTTAACTGAGTGGTATGGACTCCGTATTCCGATGATAGCTGTGAGAGGGTTTTCTCTTCTTTGAGAATTTCCAGCACGATCTTGCTTTTGAATTCCGGCGAATATTGTTTACGAACAGACATTTGGTTCTAAAAACCCCTTTCTCACTGTCTAAAATCTTGGGTCCATTATACCCGAAATATTACAGGATACAGGTAAAAAATCTTAGGCTGGCATATAGTCGTGATCCTGAGGAGCCTTTATCAATAGATCAGTGGGAAATTAGGGCTTATACCATAGCTAATGGCAAGAAAAAGACTTACAGTATTGAAGATACGGATCTTATTTTTGCAATTAACATTGAAACACACGATTTTGCAATCATTCCGGTTGATTGTATCCCTGCTTCAGGGATTGTAAAAATATCACAAAAAACAAGAGAGGTTGTTACTTAAACTCATTTTTAGCCTTAGACAATCATGTCACCTCCGGTGACACCAACAGAGGATCAAAATAGGTGCTAGTCGAATAAAACCTTCAGCGGCTGGTAACGAGGTCGAAATACCTTGGTGCTTTGAGCCCGATACTTAGACGGACCCCAGCGGCCTGGTGCACCACTGATTGTTGCTCCCATCTGGGAAGCACGCAGGGCAGATTGCTCATTCAAAGGCCACTGCACCAGCCCTGACTATCCAAAGCCGCTAAAGGAGGATCTTTGATGGATGTCGTGTTCCCGTACTGTTGTGGTTTGGACGTTCACAAAAACTCTGTCGTTGCCTGCGTTATTACGCCAGATGAAAAGGAAATAAGAACATTTGGTACCATGACCAGAGATCTTTTAAACCTGGCTGACTGGCTTACCAGCAAAGGCTGTACACATGTGGCCATGGAAAGTACCGGGGTTTATTGGAAGCCGATCTATAATATCCTTGAACAGTATCAGCTGGAACTCCTGGTCGTCAACGCCAAGCATATTAAAGCCGTTCCAGGTCGCAAAACCGATGTCAAAGATGCCGAATGGATTGCAGACCTCTTGCGCCACGGTCTTTTGAAAGGAAGCTACATTCCTGACAGAGAACAGCGGGAATTAAGGGAACTGGTCGGTTACCGCAAAAGCCTCGTCGAAGAACGTGCCAGGGAAGTTAACCGTATCCAAAAAACGCTGGAAGGCGCCGGGATTAAACTGTCATCAGTGGCAACAGATGTTGTCGGCGTCTCCGGCAGGGCGATGATCGAAGGTATCATTTCCGGTATCGATGATCCCGCTGTTCTCGCAGACTTTGCACAAAAGAAATTAAAGAAAAAGAAAGAGCAACTGGAGCAAGCCCTGTTTGGATTGGTGGGAAAACACCAGCGATTGCTTTTAGCAGCCCAACTGCGCCATATCGATTATCTTGATCAGGAAATTGCACGCCTTGATCAAGAGATCGAGGAGCGGATGCGCCCTTTTGAGGCAGAGCTGGCTCTTTTGGATACTATTCCAGGAGTTGGGAGAAGAACCTCTCAAGTTATTTTAGCCTGTATAGGTGCAGATATGTCACGATTTCCATCCGCAGCTCACCTGTCTTCATGGGCAGGGGTGGCCCCCGGCAATAATGAAAGCGCCGGTAAACGCAAGAGCGGTAAAACAACCAAAGGTAATACGCTGTTACACACTACCTTGATCCAGGCTGCCAGGGCTGCCTCCCGCACTAAAAACACCTACCTTTCCGCTCTGTATCACCGTGTTGCTGCCAGAAGAGGCGCTAACAGGGCTGCTGTTGCTGTTGCTCATTCTATTTTGGTCAGCGTTTATTACATGTTGATTAGAAGAGTGCCTTATCATGATCTCGGCGGTGACTATTTTGAGAAAAGAAATTCTAAAGCGGTTGTCAATCGTGCTGTTAAGCAATTAGAACAACTGGGTTATCATGTGAGCATCGAGGTTGCATAATCGAGCTCTTAGTTTTATTCGTTTTTAAGTCTCATTATCCCTTTAATGCCTAGGGTCTGCTTGATTATTGCCTTTTTTGTGAAGCTAATTTTCAGGGCTGATGAAGAGTAATTTTTATTAAATAAACGTGAAAGTTTGAACGAAACTTGCCGCCCATTTGCCGCCCAAATTTTCAAGAAAGGGCGGCAATTTACCTTTCTTGGACAAAAAAAGAGAGCCCGAAAACCGCATCAAATCAGCATTTTTGCTAATAAGCAACAGCTAACATTAACGCGCTTCTCGGACTCAAAATCCGCTGAGGTTAGCCCCTCGTGTGGGTTCGACTCCCACCTTCGGCACCAGGAAATCCAAACTCCGCAAGGATTTGCGGGGTTGTTTATTTTTGCCGGGATTTTTTCGTGGCGCAGTCGGAGACAAAGACGACTTCTTTGAATCCTTTTTTGTCAAAGAACTCAAAACTTTAAGCGCTGCTTCCCGATTCCATGCTTTATTCAATTTGTTGCCATCTTCCCTGTACCGCAAAGCATAGTAATCACCGAAACGGCTCCCGGAGTTACTGCGTGATATCAGGCCTAACATATGAATTATGCGACATCCTGTTACCTCCAGTATCTGTAGCTAGAGGCAAATTCGCGCTTTGTCTTAAAACCCCTCCTTCTGTCTGAAAAAATTTTAGCTTTTACCTGAAGTTTTTTAATCTTAATAACCAGTTATTAACATGTGAAGGGCAAGATCTAACATTTAGCTGATCGGCGTTCACTTCCGTCACTACTCCTTTGCTCCGGGTGAAGGTTACAACCAGAAGCGCCGTTTTAACAAAAAAACCGTTGTTGCCATTGCTGCAATTATAAGCACAGAACCGGCAATAGAGCCGGTCCAAAACGCAACCGGGGATATTATTTCTTCGCTGTTTACAAGGATTACGATACCAAAGGTCGCCATGAGACCCCCTAGTATAATTGTTGAACAAATACTCCAAAACTTTGTAGGGACCTGCTCGAAGGCCATATCAGTAATCGAACCTCCCCGGTAATCGCCGGCGTTCATGGACAGGGATGCAGGGACCAGGGAAAGGGCGATTCCCGCCGCCGCACCGGTAAAAGCGAAGATGATCATCAGTAAGGCCGATGCCTTCTGCAAACCTAAGACTATAATCATTACACCCGCCGTTCCTGCCGCAAACAAAGCCAGAGGTAGGTAGGCAAGGAATTTTCCCAAAGCCAGCTGAACGGGTGAAACGGCCGCCAGCCACAACAGCCCCAGACGGCGTCCCTCGGCCTGGTAGGCGGTGGCAACCAATTCCCCGAAGCAGAAAAACCAGATTGCAAATACTGTGATTAATGGATAGGGGAAGGAGGCAACCAGAGAGCGCAAACCGGGGAGCAAAATAGAAGCAGCGATAGTATACTCCAGATCACGATGCGCAGAATCGTCAAAGGATTCCGCTTCAGGGACAGCCATTCTTTCAATATGACTGCCTGGATGGGAGACGGCAGATGGAGAGCTGACAGCAGGGCCAGGATGCTGCGGAATTGATTTTTTTCCGGCCTCCGACTGCTTTGACCTTCCTGTTGCCACAGAGTTTCCTCCCATAAATATGCTGATCGCCCCAGAGCGAAAAGGATTATACCGCTGGCCGTGAGCAGTGCCGGTATCCACCAAAGTATGTGTTGGAATGCCGGCGAGTCTATCAACGCTTCATTGATTGCGGCACTTCTTAAAAGTTTAATCACCACCCATGCGGCTCCTGCGAGCCCGCCGACTTGTAATGCAGGAGCGACTATGAAGGCCAAACCACTCAACCTGTTCAGAAAACGCTTGATAAATAAGACTGTAAAAACCGCCAGGACGGTGCCAAATAACGGGACGAGAAACACTAAACCAAAAAGAGGGATCAGCTTACCGGGAAACCATGCAAGCGCTATCACCAATGCAATCAAAATTGGGTTTACCAGGGATGGCCGCAGGTTCGCCAGATAAGTAACGAGGGTTGTGGACAAAACAACATCCCGCGGGGCCACGGCAAGCAGCCGGTCCACCCGGGCGGTGCACCCGAACAGCATCCGTTCGGAAAAGAGGTAGCCGTTGCCGAATGCCACTAAAAAAGTCATTACCGTAAGGAAACCCGTAATACCCGCTGGTTCCGGGCTCCCTGTTGGATTTTTAAGGACTGAGCGCATCCCAAAGCAAATCGCTGCTATAGTCGCCAGTTCCAACAGTACGAGCCAGAGGCCGGAGCGGCCGAACCGCATCCGCTCATTCCAGGTTTCCTTGAGTTTGATTTTTGACAGTGTCCACCAGTTACTCATCGGCAGTTACCCCCTTGCCTTTGTCTGACTGCCGGTAAGCCTCAGAAACAAAGGCTCAAGGCCGCCATCTACCTCTGCCGCCCGGCAAAGCTCCTCCACCTTGCCAGATGCGATAAGGCGACCCCGGTGAATGATGCTCACGCGATCGCAGAGTTTTTCGGCAACATCCATCACATGGGTGGAGAGAAACACCGTTTTCCCTTCGTTTTTAAGACCGATTAGAATTTCTTTGATGTCGGCCAGAGTTGGAGCGTCGAAGGCATTGGTGAGTTCATCCACGATGATGATCTCCGGATCGGTAAGAAGAGCGAGAGCCAGTGAGACCTTGCGCTGCATTCCCAAGGAATAGGTGGCAATCATCTGATCCGCCCAATCCTGAAGGTTAAGGATGGCCAGGAGCTCTTCCGCTCTCTTCCTGATCCTGTCCTGCGGCAGGTTGTAGAGGCAGCCTGCCATAGTAAGGTGTTCTCTTGCCGTTAACCTCTCATAAATCAGGGGAGTGTCAGGAACATATCCAATTCGACGGCGAACAGCCGTGCCCGGTTTCCATAAGTCCTCCCCTAGCGCCAGCACCGTTCCCGCCGTCGGCCGCAATAAACCTGTAATCATTTTGATAGTGGTGGTTTTTCCTGCTCCGTTTGCGCCCAGAAAGCCGAATATTTCACCGGGAAAGACCTGTAAAGAGAGGTCCTGAACGGCCGGGTAATCACCGTAATACCTGGTCAAGTTCTTAAGTTCCAGGTTAGGGGTGCCGTTTGCTTCAGGCGCTCCGGTTTTCACTGCTGGGTCCACTAACATTCTTTCTTCTCCAACTCCGGGAGCTATGTTGTTGCGGGGCACCCCAGGATCGGGTTGTTGTTTTGAACCGGTGATCGGGGTTAGTTTCTCGATAAACCTCTCCGGATCGTCGACGTTGATCAAAATCTCCCGAACCAACCCCTGCTTGCTTCTGCTTCCCACCGTCGGAGCTTTTACCATGATCTGTTTTGTGAGCGTGATCCGGATAACATCGCTCGCGCGCGAGAGGCAGTAGAGGAGATCTCCGTCACGGACGACGGTAATGCCGGCGATATCGGGCTTAGGGAATGAGACAGGAGACGCTCTTTCCACGCCGGCCACCAGCGGGAGCGGAATCCGGCCTTTAAACCGCGAACCCAGGCGGAGGAGGAGTTCCCCTTCCGTTAAGACGTGGGCGGATTGAAGCATTGAGCGCAGGGAGCCAACAGCGTAAAAATATACGGACAGCAATGCGGCAATGGCCAGGTAGAGCGGCCAACCCTTAGGCATTAAAAGGAAGATGCCGATCCCCACTATAAACAGTTCAATAAAAATTATAGGTATTACTCCGAACATGAACTGCCGGAGTTGGGTGGATTTCTTGCTATTCGTGAAGATTTCTTTGTTATCTCTGGGCATTGTATTACCTCCGAACAGTAGTCCTCTTTAAACCGCTGTCCAACCACCATCAACGATCAAGTTATGATCGGTTATCATGCCTGCTTCCTCGCTTGAAAGATAGATAACGGCACCAAGTTATCTCTCTATTTGCCAAAACGTCCCATGGGTATCTTCGGCAGCATTTCTTGCCTGAATTCTTCATCCTCCAAAAGCCAACTATTGGTCTCATTGTGTAATATGGTTGGGCTAATCGAATTTACACGTATATTAAAAGGTGCCCATTCGATTGCCAAAGTACGAATTAAGCCGATCGCGCCCGCTTTGCCAGCTGAGTAAGCGGCACGCGATAGCCGACTATTGTGAGGCAATGTAGATAATACAACCCCTTGCGTTGCCGCGAATCATGTAACGTGCTGGTTCCTGTGCACAAAAAAATGTACCTTTTAAATTAACAGAAAGAATTTCATCCCATTCCAATTCAGTAAGATTCGATGCAGGGCGTATACAATTCCCATCATAAATATTAAAAAAAACAAATCGACCATTTCTTTTTATAAATTGCTAAACTGTCACTGATTTTCATTTCCCCTCCATTTAGGTTAGGTTATTGTAAAGGTCTTGATAAAAACTATTGTTAAATTCTACATATTTGACAAAAATCCTGCCATTGTTAGAAAACATTAGAATTACCTGAGCTGTCCCCGATTAAATAGATACAGGAAACCTAGACATATATCTGTTACGCACTATTACGCAGTCTTTTGCACTGCCTCTCGGCATAGCATCTGTTCATATTCGCAAGGAGTCATGTACCCGATCCTGGAGTGAATTGAAACACCCCATGAATGGTGTAATTTCCCGCATCGCAATCATCTCACAACGAAAATGTAAAAACTTTTTTAGCGGAGCAACGATCAGGTATATAATTTAAAGAAGCAGACTTTTGGTGTGGCTTCCGCAGACATTTAACCAGGGGGGCGAGGAATTTGACGGGTCAGAAAAACCTGGTAACAAAAAGGGTCGCTCTGATTATATCTTCCACCAGTTCCTTTGTTACCCCTTTCATGGGTTCAGCAATAAATATTGCTCTTCCACAAATCGGTCGTGATTTTTCGGTACATGTAGTCTATTTAAGCTGGCTGGTTACCGCTTATCTTTTGGCGACGGCGGTTTTTTTAGTTCCTTTAGGGAGGCTTGCGGACATCTGCGGGAGAAGAAAAATTTTTCTCTGGGGAATAGCCGTGTTTACCCTGGCCTCCCTTCTGGCCGCTGTTTCCTGGAATCCCCATGTCCTGCTTCTGGCCAGGATTTTACAGGGTTTTGGTAACTCTATGGTCTTTGGAACCGGAGTGGCCATCCTTATCTCTGTCTATCCTCCTTATGAGCGGGGGAAGGCCTTGGGGATCAATGTCGCCTCTGTTTATGCGGGTCTATCGCTGGGGCCTACTTTAGGTGGCCTGCTCACATATCACCTCGGCTGGAGAAGCATCTTCCTGCTGACCGTGCTTCTCGGGATCCTGGTGTTGGTCATGGTTATCCTAAAGCTGCAAGGAGAGTGGGTTGGCGCGGCAGGAGAAGAATTTGACCTTAAGGGCTCCCTTCTTTATGGAGGGACGGTACTCACCCTGATGTATGGGTTTACACGCCTCACCTCACCTTATGGCCCGCTGCTGGTGGTTATCGGACTTGGTGGGTTGTTTTTCTTCATCTGGCGGGAGCTTCGTGTAGAGAGCCCGGTTTTGGAGATGCGGCTCTTTCGCCGCAACATCACCTTTACCTTTTCCAATCTGGCCGCTCTCATCAATTACAGCGCCACCTTTGCCGTAGGCTTTCTTTTGAGCCTTTATCTGCAGTACGTCAAAGGATTAAGCGAGCAAGAGGCCGGACTTGTTCTGGTCTTCCAGCCCCTGATGCAGGTAATCATCTCTCCTTTTGCGGGTAAGCTTTCCGACCGCGTTGAGCCGCGCCTTGTGGCTTCCGTGGGGATGGGTTTTTCTTCTCTCGGTGTAGCCCTGCTCGTTTTTCTATCAGGGGAGACCCCTATTTGGTATGTTATCCTCTGTTCCATCATACTCGGTTGTGGATTCGGGCTTTTTTCCTCTCCGAATACCAACGCCGTGATGAGCGCTGTGGAGAAAAAATTCTACGGGGTTGCTTCCGGGGTGCTGAGCACCATGCGTTTGATGGGGCAGATGTTCAGTATGGGTATTGTCACCTTGTTGCTTACCGTCTACATGGGGGAGGCTCAGATAACTCCCGCCAACCATCAATCCTTTTTACAGAGTGTCAATCTGTCATTTATAATATTCTCCGTCCTCTGTGCTCTGGGTATTGCTGCCTCTCTTGCCAGAGGCAATCAGCGCCTCCCCTCCAGGGAGGAAGAAGGAGGAACATGCGTGCGTAAGGGCGAACCTTAAAGAGGGGAGGTTAGGGCTGTGATCATTCTGGGGATCGATCCCGGGGTCATTTTCACCGGTTACGGAGTGATTTCCGTTAAGGAGAAAAAGCCTTTCTTAGTTGATTATGGTATTATTGAAATTGACCGGGAAAAGGGGCTGCCTGAGCGCCTGAACGGCATTTATAAGAGGGTTATAAATTTGTGTGATAACTTTTGTCCCGGTGCCCTGGCCCTGGAGGAGATTTACTTCAATAAGAATTCCCGCACCGCACTGACGGTGGGCCATATGCGGGGTGCGGTCATTCTGGCGGCGGTCCATCGGGAAGTGGATGTCTTTACTTATACCCCTCTGCAGATAAAGCAGACCATTTCCGGATACGGCCGGGCGGCGAAGGAGCAGATACAGCGTATGGTCAAGCTCATTCTGGGTTTGCCGGAACTGCCTGAACCCGATCACGCAGGCGATGCTCTGGCCGCAGCCATCTGCCATTATTACATTGCGCGCACCATGGGGAGGGTAAATCGGGGGTAAAGCCCCTGCCATTTCCGTGTGCTACAGGGGTAAGAGTACCGCTTGCTCTCCGTAGGCGGTCGTCAGTAAGGGAGGCTGGGGGAGGGGGAGCTCCTTGTACCGGGTAAAATCCGGCGGAATCGGCAGTTTACTATTTCTGCGGTTGTTTATGTTCAGCAGTCGGGACGGAGCAGGTATTTCAGAATAACGGCCAGGAACATTTATGATGTAGGGAATGATGGAAGATGATCTCCTTTTTGCGAGGGCGTTTGCTGGGGAGCGAGGAAAACCGTCTTCTTATCGACGTTCAGGGTATCGGTTATGAGGTAACCGTTCCTTCCAGCCTGCTTCAGAGGCTGCCATCTCTCGGGCAAGAGGTAGAGCTCTATACGCACCTTTATGTGCGTGAGGATTCCCTGCAGCTGTACGGATTTCTTTCTCCCCGGGATCGGGCTATGTTCAGGATTTTGCTGGGAGCCCGGGGTATTGGGCCCCGGGTAGCCCTGGCGATACTTGATATAATTCCCGGCAACGAACTGGTTGCCGTTTTAACAAAGGGAGAAGTAGAGGTTCTCGAGCGGATACCAGGGGTGGGAAAGAAGACCGCTCAGCGCTTGTTTTTCGAGCTGCGCAACAAACTTCCCTCCGACCTTCAAAAGAAAAAGGAGCAGACGAAAGGGAACAGTCCTGTTGTTGACGAGGTTACCCGGGCACTCCTCGCGCTCGGCTACAGCAATAAGGAGGCAGAATCGGCCCTGGAAAAGGTCCCTGACGATCGGGTGAGTACTGCATCGTGTGAAGAGCTGTTGCGGATCGCGCTCCGGGAACTGGGTAGAAGGAAGGGGTAAAACATGGAGGAGAGGATAGTTTCTGCTGCGGCGCTGCCTCAAGAAAGGGAAACAGAAACATCACTGCGACCGCGTTCGCTGGAGGAGTTCATCGGGCAGCGTCAGATCAAAGAGAACCTTGCCGTTTTTATAAAAGCGGCGCTTCAACGGAAAGAGCCGCTGGATCACGTACTGCTCTACGGACCGCCGGGATTGGGCAAGACCACACTTGCCCATATCATCGCCAGGGAGATGGGGGTAAGGTTATATCCGACTTCAGGGCCGGCCTTAGAGCGGGCCGGCGACATGGCGGCAGTGCTGACAAATCTGGAGGAGGGGGAGGTTCTCTTTATCGATGAGATTCATCGGCTGCCGCGGGTTGTCGAAGAAATACTCTATCCTGCATTAGAGGACTATTGTCTGGATATTATGATCGGAAAGGGCCCCGGAGCCAGATCGCTGCGCATCGATCTTCCCCATTTCACCTTAATCGGAGCGACTACCCGGGCCGGGCTGGTCAGCCTGCCCTTACGCGACCGCTTCGGAATCATTCTACGCATGGATTATTACCCGACGGAGGAACTGCATGAGATCGTCAGGCGCGCGGCGAAGCTTCTAGGGGTTGAGCTGGATGATCAGGGTGCCTGGGAAATCGCCTGCCGGGCGCGGGGGACACCGCGTATTGCCACCAGGCTCTTGCGCCGCATCAGGGATTTTGCCGATGTGGAAGGGGCGCGTCTCGTTGATAGGGACCTGGTCAAAAGTGCTTTGGAAAAACTGGAGGTGGATGAAGCGGGGCTGGATAGAGTGGACAGGATCTTGCTGGAAACGGTGATCCATAAATTCCAAGGGGGGCCGGTGGGATTGGATACTTTGGCGGCAGCAGCACGGGAGGAGGCCGGCACCGTTGAAGATGTTTACGAGCCCTATCTTCTGCAAATGGGCTATTTGCAGCGCACCCCTCGGGGGCGTGTGGCTACTCCGCTGGCCTACGCTCATCTAGGTGTACCTTTACGTCAGGATGGGGAGCGTCTCGGCCAGCAAGAGCTTTTCAACAAGGAGGATAAGAAATGAAAGTCCTGCTGCATATTTGCTGTGGACCCTGCGGTATTTACCCTATCCAGGATCTGTTAAATCGCGGGGAAGATGTAACCGGCTTTTTTTATAATCCCAATATCCACCCTTATCAGGAATACGCCCGGAGGCGTGAAGGGGCGGAGGGAATGGCGCGTCAGCTCGAGGTGCCGCTGATTGTAGCGAAGGAGTATCGTCCGGAGCTGTACTTTCGGGAGGTCTCCTTTAAAGAGCAGGAGCGTTGCAGCATATGCTATTTACTGCGCTTGAGGGAAGCGGCGGCTCGAGCCGGTCGCGAGGGTTTTGACGGCTTCACCACAACCCTGCTGGTCAGCCCCTGGCAAAAGCATGATCTGCTGCGCAGGATCGGTGAAGCAGTATCTGCAGATACAGGAGTGCCTTTTCTCTACTATGACTGGAGAAAGGGTTTCAGTGAGGGAAGGAGGCAGGCTAAGGTAATGGGGCTTTACCGTCAGCAGTATTGCGGCTGCCTCTACAGCGAGCAGGAGCGCTATGAGGGGGTTAACAGGAAGAATGAATAGCTCAACCTTCTTGGCAAAGGTACTCATGATGATCGGGGGATTGCTGCTGCTTGGCGGTGGGGTTTTATACCTGCTGGGGAGAATTTCACCCATCGGAAGGCTGCCTGGGGACATATTATACCAGAAGGGTAATTTTACTTTTTATTTTCCCATCGTCACCTGTTTGCTTCTGAGCCTGATCCTTACACTGCTTTTGAACCTCCTGTTTCGGCGCTAGCAATCTACCGGAAGGTAATTCGGCGCGGATTGCAGTCTCAGGGGAAAGTTTACCGGTGCCCGGTTTGTGTCCGGGCACCGGCATTGATAACCTCACTAGCTCATCATCTAGTGACGCCCATCACCCGCTTCTGGGAGCCCGGGCGTATTGCGGGAAAAGGCGGCGCTAAAGAGGATAATTGGTTTAAGTAAGAACTTTATTTTCTCAGCGCAGGAGGTACTTCAGGCTGATGCCACATCCAGAAGCAAGCCGGTTTGACTCCTATGGCTGCAACTATTGCCAGTAAGCCGTATAAGGCAGATAATACTTTGAAGAAACGCTTCATACTCAACACCCCCTTATTATAAGATTGTCCAAAAAGAAGGCAAGCCTGTGTGCTGCCCGGGTTAATGAGAAAGCCTGCCAACAGCTACCCAGAGTGATCCCCAAGAGTGGACCAGGCGGCAGGACCAGGTTTAAGGTGACGGCCTGGATGATAACGATGATAACCATAACAGTCACCGCTAACAGGCGAAATTTTCGCCGTTCTTGTTGTGAAGTGATCGGTTTGGCCGGGGAGTCGACCGGAGCCAGCCTGTAGATTATCAGCAGGGACAGGAATGCTCCGGTTAGGATTACCGGGAACAGCGCTTCCGGTGGAAGCTGTCCAGCGGTGAGCGCTGCGATTTTCGCTAAAAAGGGAGCAACCGTCATTCCCAGAAGGACGCAGAAAAGCGGCGATCTGCTGTGTGCCCCTCCCGAAAAGAGACGCAGAGTGCTGGCGGTCAGCGCCACCGCCATGGTTTCCCAAAAGCATTTGAAGAGCCAGCCCACCAGGGAGATGGAAACGATCCCGAAGAAGCTGTAGGCTATTACCCGGATGCCATAAAGGGCTATCTCAGTTTCCTCACCGTTTAAGCCGAGCTGCCTTTGGAGGTACTCCACCACCGGGCGAATCATATCTGGCATAGCGACCTCTTACCGTCCTCCTATAATCTTCCCTGGAATCGCCTCTTGATATCCTTGTCGGGTCCTGCTCATTTTGGTCTGAATTTATCAATTATTGCCACAAATGATCATGGCAAGCAATAAAAGCCAAATGTGATAATTATAGTATAGACTAGTATTATCTGTCAGTCAAGTCCCATCCTTCTTATATTTTGTCCGGGGAACGATCTGACCACCGATGGGGTGGCAACAGGAGAATGGAACTATTGCACCTAAAAGATTGCTTTGGGAACTTGTGTCGCCCATCTGGTGTGGAGCAATGAAAAACAGCGTCCGTATGCCAAGTGATTAAACACCTGGATCATTTCCGGAAGCTTAAAAAGGATTTTCCTGCAGGTTGCAGAATTTTCTCTTAAAGCATGAAGAAATAGGAGAGGGTATCGGATGGGAGTCTGGAGGAAACTCCTGGCGGCATTTTTTTTCCTATTCATAGCAGGATTATTTGCGATAGCACCGGCCTGGTCCGCGGAAGCCCCCCTGATCCGGGTTGCCTTGCAGAATGGAGGGGGGGATGCGGTTTTTCGGGTTGATCACGGGAGCTATCTTCTTATTGACCAGTCAACCGGCCTTCGGCTGGGAACACTTAAACCGGGGGAAACATGGCGGGTTGCCGCCACCGGTACGGTGCTCCTGGTAGTTGCCCCGGGGGAAGAAACTCCGCGGATTTACCAGGGGCCGATCGTTCTTCAGGAAGAGCGGCAAGGCGGTCTTAACCTGTTCTACTTTAAGGGTATCCGTTATCGCGGCAACCTGGTGATCCAGAACCGGGAGGGGAGCCTCCTTGTTATCAATCTTCTCGATATCGAGAGGTATCTTTATGGCGTCATAGGCAGAGAGATGGGAGGGAATAATCTGGAGGCACTCTCGGCGCAGGCGGTCGCCTCGAGATCTTATGCCCTCTCCCTTAAGGGGCGCAACCCCTGGTTTGATGTGGGAACCGACACCGCCACCCAGGTTTATGGGGGTTATACCGCAGAGATAGCTTATGGGATGAACGGCAATAATCCCGTTGTGGAGGCGGTCGACAGAACAAGGGGAGAGGTTCTCACCTACGACGGAAAACTCGTCAATGCTGTTTATCATTCCAATGCGGGGGGGCATACGGAGGACAGCGAGAATGTCTGGAATGATCCCCTTCCCTATCTGAGGGCGGTGCCCAGCCCTACAGATGCCTATGCCGATGAAGTTGGGGGATGGGCGGCGGAGACCTATCGCTGGGTGAAGACCTTTGACAAAAGCGAGCTGGAGGCAATCCTGGGGGTCGGTGAAATCAAAGAAATCCGCCTCTCCAGAGAACGCACGAGGGTTACCAGAAACCCCGTCACCGGGAAGGTGGTGAGAAGTTTCATCCCGGGTACGACTACGGCCTCCGGGAGGGTGACTGCGCTTACCGTTGTCGGCACCAAAGGGACAAAGAGCTATTACCGCGACCAGATACGGGCACCTTTTGGCCTAAAAAGCACCCTCTTCGATATCGATTGGGGGGGACGTCAAATATACGTTATGAGGAATGACGGACAGGTGCAAGAGCTTGCAGGCGAAAATTTCTGGGTTCTGGGAGGAGCCGCCCGTATGTCCACGCTGAACCTGAGGGAGATGAGGCCGTATGTTGCCGGGAGCGGAAACAGGGTGGTTTCCTGGGATGCCTTTTCTGATAAAATTGTTTTTATCGGGAAGGGCTATGGGCATGGATTGGGCATGAGTCAGTGGGGTGCCAGAGGACTGGCCGCCCAAGGGTATAATTATCGAGAGATTCTGGAAATTTACTATAATCAGGGAAAACGTGACGGAAAACTGAAAATAAATGCCAACTACGGACGATAACGGAAGGATCAGGAAAGCTTATGCACATCAGTGACTTCGATTATTATCTGCCGGATGAGTTGATTGCTCAGTATCCTGCAGCCCGTCGAGAAGGTTCCAGGCTCCTTGTGCTCCCCAAAAAGGGGGGCGCAATTATCCATACGAGCTTTAGCGAAATCGGCGATTTTCTGGTGCCGGGAGACCTCCTGGTTTTAAACGAGACCAAGGTTTTCCCGGCACGGCTGTTGGGAGCGAGGGAAAGAACCGGTGGCCAGGTAGAATTATTACTGTTAGAGGAAAAGGCTTCTTTAGTCTGGGAGGCGCTGGTTAGACCCGGCAAAAAGGCCAGGATAGGGGAAACCCTAATTTTCGGCAACGGATCTCTGAGTTGTGTGATCGAGGGGAAAACTCCGGATGGGGGAAGATTGGTCAGGTTCACCGGAGTATCGGAACAGGAATTCTGGGATGAGGTGTTTAAGATCGGCAAGGTGCCTCTGCCTCCTTATATTAAACGGGATGAAGAGCAGATCGACAGAGAGCGCTATCAGACCGTTTATGCCCGAATTCCGGGATCGGCAGCTGCCCCCACGGCCGGGCTTCATTTTACAGAGGAAATATTGCGGAGATTGCAGGAAAAGGGTGTGCGGATTGCCTTTGTCCTGCTGCATGTCGGGTTGGGGACCTTCCGTCCGGTTCGTGTTGCCGATGTGGAAAAGCATCAAATGCACGCTGAATACTGGAAACTGGAACCGGTTGCTGCCGATTTGATCAACAGAACAAAACAGGAGGGAGGGCGTGTTGTTGCCGTCGGAACCACGACTGTAAGGGTGCTTTAGAGCGCCCCCTTTGATGGCGGCAGGATCCTTCCCGGTGAGGGATGGACAAGGCTTTTCATCTACCCTGGCTTTTCCTTCCGGGTCATCGATGGTCTCCTCACCAACTTCCACCTTCCCCGCTCCACTTTGCTGATGCTGGTTTGTGCCTTTGCCGGACGGGAGCGCGTCCTTAGTGCCTACAGGGAAGCGGTGGAGAAGCGCTACCGTTTTTTCAGCTACGGAGATGCAATGCTGATTATCTAAGGGAGGTGCCCCGCAATGGGGTTCTTTCATTTTCAACTCTTGAAAAAATCCAAAAAGAGCATGGCCCGCCTGGGGATTATCCGCACGCCGCGGGGTGTTATTCATACTCCTGCTTTCATGCCTGTGGGGACTCAGGCGACTGTTAAGACATTGACCCCGGAGGAGGTTTCCGATCTGGGAGCGGAAATAATCCTTTCCAACACCTATCATCTCTATCTGCGGCCCGGTACGGAAATAATCAATAAGGCCGGCGGTCTTCACAGATTCATGAACTGGCAGGGCCCTATCCTTACGGACAGCGGTGGATTTCAGGTTTTCAGCCTCGGTTCCCTGCGCCGGATTACGGATGACGGTGTGCACTTTAGATCTCACCTTGACGGTTCCCCTCATTTTATAAGCCCCGAAAAGTCTATGGAGATTCAGGCCGTTCTCGGCTCCGACATCGCGATGGCCTTTGATGTTTGTGCACCTTTTCCCTGCTCCTATGAGGAGGCACTGGAGGCTGTGGAGCGCACAACACGCTGGGCGGAGCGAAGTCTAAAGGCTCCTCATGCCCCGGGCCAGGTGGTGTTCGGTATTGTTCAGGGGAGCGTTTATCCGGAATTGCGGGAGCGCAGCGCTCGAGAGATAACCGCTCTCGACTTTCCCGGTTATGCTGTTGGGGGATTGAGTGTAGGAGAGCCGAAGGTGATCATGTATGAAGTTTTAGAAAAGACGACCCCTTTGTTGCCGGAGGACAGGCCGCGCTATCTGATGGGGGTGGGTACTGCCGATTGTCTTTGGGAAGGGGTGGCGCGGGGAGTCGACCTTTTCGATTGCGTCCTGCCAACTAGAATAGCCCGCAATGGCACGGCGCTGACTTCGAAAGGGAAAGTGGTGGTGCGGAACGCCGAGTTTGCAGATGATTTCTCCCCTATCGACGCGGATTGCGGTTGTTACACCTGCCGTAACTACAGCAGGGCTTATTTACGGCATCTCTTCAAAGCTGAAGAAATACTGGGCCATCGTCTTTTGACCATTCACAACCTTTATTTTACCCTCGGTGTGATGGCAGAAATACGACAGGCCATCCGGGAGGACCGCTTTGAAGAGCACATGGATGAGTTTCTAAAACAGTTAAATTCAACAAATGTAGAATAATTGAGACAAAAGCCGCGGCAGGAAAGAGATCCCTTGATGTCCAAATAGTGGTAAGAGTACTGAACTAAATGGGAGATGATCGCAAAAGTGAAAATAGGTGGGCTGATATCGAGGGTTATACCGGAGGCTTTCCTGGGTTTGATCGGCCGACTGCAATTAAGAAAGCGGCTGCAGATGGAATACCTTCTCGTTAGCAGGGTTGTTGAAAATCTACCCCGTTGCTGGGAGGAGAAGGAAAATATGCTTCTGGAACGGGTTGCCAAAGATGTCGGGGAGGGATGGTGGTGATTGTCGAAGGAAATGGCTTTACAATTGAGCGTGGGGATATCTACCTGATTGAACTTAACGGAGCGGCAGGTGAAAAAATCAGGCAGCCGGTTCTCGTTATTCAGAATGATGTTGGTAACCGCTTTTGCCAGTCGGTTATTGTCGTTCCCTTATTCCCCAACCTCCGCCTAAAGCACCTTTTGCTGGGGGTGATGATCAAGGCAGGAGGAGGCAACGGGCTGGCGACCGACCACATTGCCCTGTTTACTCAGATCCGGACTATTGATAAATCCTTTTTCCATAGGGATAATTATTTAGGGCAGTTGGATAGAATGGTGATGCGGCGAGTTGATGAGGCTATCAAGTTGAGCCTGGGTTTAAGCACGGTACAGCGCCTTCAGACCAAACAGCAGTTGTCGAAAAAGTGGAGAATGTTGACAAATCCGGAAGGAAAGTCTCCAGAAAGAAGATCCATCTAGGAGGAATCTAAGAAAGGGCAGCGAATGTATATAGGATTGAGAAAAGGTGAAGGAAGCGGGCAAGTGCAGAAGCAGGCGATCACCCTGGAATTAATTAAGAAAAACCCTATAGTAGATACCCTGATCAGGGTCGGCAATGACAACCTCAGAGTGATGGGATTTACAGAGCACGGCTACCGTCATCTGAATCTGGTTTCCAGCATTGCTTGTAATGTGCTCAAGATGCTGGGCTATCCCAGAAGGGAGGCAGAGCTGGCTGCTATTGCCGGCTACCTCCATGACATCGGCAATGTGATTAACCGCAACGGTCATCATCTCTCAGGAGGGGTGCTTGCCTATTACATATTAGACCAGATGGGCATGTGCCCCGATGAGATTTTTACTATCGTAGCGGCTATCGGAAACCATGATGAAGCGACCGGACAACCTGTCAACAACGTGGCTGCAGCCTTGATTCTTGCCGATAAGGCGGATGTGCACCGCAGCCGGGTAAGGAATAAGGAGCAGTCGAAGTTCGATATCCACGACCGGGTTAATTATGCGGTGGAGCGTTCCTTTCTGAGGGTCGATGCCGGAAAGCGCAGCATCATCCTGGAACTGGAGATCGATCCGGCCATTAGTCCGGTGATGGATTATTTTGAAATTTTTTTGACCCGAATGCTGATGTGCAGAAGAGCAGCCGGTTTTCTGCGATGCAGCTTTGGCATGGAGATAAACGGGAATAAGCTGGTTTAAATTCCCTGGGAAGGAGTTAGATTGATGTCTAAAAAGGAAAGACAAAAGAAAAAGATCGCAGAGAAGCAGCAGGCAGTTTCCGTAACAGGAAAAAAGGAGAAGAATGCCGGAATCAACTGGGGGGTGTCAACGCTTTTTTTTCTGCTTGTAGGAGCGATTTTGTGCGTCGCTGTCTTTTCAATCAAGCCCCTTGCCGGGCAACTGCAGAAACACCTGGGGCTTGACCTGCGCGGTGGTGTGCATGTCGTTTATCAGGCAGTCCCGACCAAAGAGGCGCCGGTTACCGCTGACTCGATTGATAGGCTGATCGCCATTTTTAACAATAGGGTCAATGCTTACGGGCTGACAGAACCCCTGATCCAGAAGCAGGGCAGCGACAGGGTGATTGTCGAGTTGCCCGGCGTCAAAGATCCGGAAGAAGCTGTGGAGATGCTCGGCCGAATGGCCAAGCTGGAATTCAAGACAGAGGATGGAAAGACAGTCCTGACCGGAAGATACCTGAGCGATGCCCGTGCTCAGTTAAACCCTAATAATAACGAACCGGAAGTTGTTTTGAAATTCGATAAGGAAGGTGCCAGGATTTTTAGTGAGGTGACGACCGCCAATGTGGGCAGGAGGATTGCCATCTACCTGGATGAAAGGCTTTTGACCGCCCCGGTGGTGAGGGATCCCATTCCTGATGGTAATGCCGTCATCAGCGGCGGGTACGAGACACTGGAGGAGGCTCAGAAGGAAGCCATTTTGCTGCGCTCCGGAGCCCTTCCCGTTAATGTGAAGCTTTTGGAAAAGAGGAGCGTCGGCCCGACCCTGGGGAAGGAATCCCTGGAGCGGAGCCTGAAGGCCGGAATCATCGGCGTTGCTTTGATATTCATCTTTATGATTTTGTACTACCGCTGGCCGGGCGTAATTGCCAACCTTTCCCTGATCGTTTATGGATTGATCGTCATCTCTGTTTTTCTCCTGTTCAAAGCGACTTTAACCTTGCCGGGCATTGCCGGTTTCATTCTCTCCATCGGAATGGCGGTTGACTCCAACATTATTATTTACGAAAGGTTAAAGGAGGAGTTGCGGGCCGGAAAAACCCTGCGTTCTGCCATCGATGCGGGCTTCTATAATGCCTTCCGGGCGATTTTGGATGCCAATGTGACGACATTGATTGCTGCAGGAGTCCTTTATTACCTGGGGAGCGGTCCCATCAGAGGATTTGCGATAACTTTGAGCATCGGTATCCTGGTGAGCATGTTTACTGCGATCACCTTTACCCGATTCGTACTGCATCTGGTGGCGCGGTCGCGGTTGGTAGTTAATCCGAAGGCCTATGGGGTTTAAAGGAGGAGGGCTTTGAAGTGAATCTGATCAAGTTGAGGAAGTACTGGTATCTGATATCGCTGTTGGTTATCGTACCCGGTTTGATCTCCTTAGCCGTAAAAGGCCTCAACCTGGGGATTGATTTTCGAGGAGGCAGTTATATCGAACTCAAATTTAAAAAGGCGGTGGAGTCAGGGGATGTCCTTCCGGTTTTAGAGGACGTTGGCGTTGAGAAGGCGAATGTGCAGACTGCCGCCGGGAATATCATCATTATCCGAGCCCGGGACCTCTCTCAGAAGGAGAGCGGTTCTCTCTTGCAGGCTCTTCGAGAAAAGTTCGGCAGTTACGAGCTGCTGCGCAACGAGAATGTGGGGCCGACCATCGGAAAGGAATTGCGCAACAAAGCCCTTTTAGCTCTCGCCATAGCTTTCGCTCTGATGATCGTTTACATTACCATCCGCTTTGAGTTCCTGTCGGGGCTGGCAGCTGTTTCTGCTCTTTTTCATGATATCCTGGTGACGGTGGGATTAACAAGTATTCTGGGATTAGAGGTTGACGGGTCGTTTATCGCTGCTCTGTTGACGATTGTTGGGTATTCGATTAACGATACCATAGTCGTTTTTGACCGTATCCGCGAGAACCTGAAGAAACGCAAGAAAGGGGAGCTTCTGGATGAGATTTTTCATAAAAGCATCATTCAGACCTTGGCCCGATCGATCAACACCGTCCTGGCTGTGCTTTTCTGTCTGGTGGCTCTGATTTTCTTCGGGGGAGTGACCATCAGAACCTTTATGATTGTCCTGCTGATCGGGGTGACGGCCGGGTGTTATTCATCGATCTTTGTAGCCAGCCCGCTCTGGTATGACTACCGGCGCTTAAGGGGAGAAGGTGTTTGATTTTTTTTGTTCTTGAATTATCTGTTAAACATCGGTATAATTGACACGAACGGTGACAATTAAATCAGTTTTTACGTTGGCAGGTGCCCGTGTTACGGGAGAATAGGGAATCAGGTGTAAGTCCTGAGCGGACCCGCCACTGTAACCAGGGACAGGCCGCGGGAGGCCACTGCCACGGAACACCGGGGCGGGAAGGCGCGGTTGATGGATGACCTGGAGCCAGGAGACCTGCCTGCCGACAGGGCTCTCTGAGGGATGATGGTAAAGTCCCCAGCCATTAGTGGCTGGGGACTTTTTGGTGTGCGCCCGGCATGTTTGCCGGCCTGTGGGTTGAAATACCATGCCGACCAGCCTCTGTGAAGACAACTCGCAGGCAAGGTCGTCACCGGTAACGGAGGGGTAAGAGATACATTATCACCGGCCGCTAATCCGTGCTACCGGAAGCACGGTAATGAATATAAAAATGTAGGGGGTCTGATCGAATTGTTGTTTGAAGAAACAATTGCAAAAATTGGGGAGCTTGATAAGGAGGCTCAGGCAAGGGCGCGTCGGCGCCAGGATGCCTTGATTAAGCCTATGGGCAGCCTGGGAATGCTGGAAGATGTGGCGATTAAAATAGCCGGCATCACCGGGGAAACAATGCCCTGGTTGGAGAAAAAGGCGGTGATAACCATGGCGGGGGATCACGGGATAGCCAGAGAGGGAGTCAGCGCTGCTTCCCAGGAGGTAACACCGCAAATGGTGAGGGGCTTCCTTAACGGAGGGGCTGCCATTAATGTGTTAACAAGGCATGCCGGTGCCCGGGTGGTTTGTGTCGATATGGGAATGGCCAAAGTTGTCGACGACCCGCGCCTGGTCGTACGACGCATTGGGCCCGGTACAAATAATATCGCTGAGGGGCCTGCTATGACCAGAGAGCAGGCGCGTGCCGCTGTAGAGGCGGGGATCGAAATTGCCACAGAGGAGATCAGGGGGGGCACCCAGCTGCTGGCCACGGGGGATATGGGTATCGGCAATACGACGCCGAGCACCGCCATCCTGGCGGCATTTACAGGTTTCCCCGTGCCTCTTCTGACGGGGAAGGGAACGGGTCTGAATCCCGAAGGTGTGCAGCGCAAGGCCCAGTTGATAGAGAAGGCGCTTGCAGTGAACACTCCGGATCCCCGGGACGGCTTGGATGTGCTGGCGAAGGTGGGCGGCTTTGAGATCGGCGGCCTGGCCGGGGTGATCCTCGGGGCTGCCGCTTCCCGGGTTCCGGTCGTGATCGACGGTTTCATCTCCGGTGCTGCTGCCATGATCGCCCGTTCATTGGCGCCCCGGGCGGTGGATTATATGATCGCCTCTCACCTATCCGAGGAACCAGGGCACAGAATCATGCTTACCTGGCTTGGAGTCGAGCCCATGCTTCATATGAGAATGAGGCTCGGAGAAGGAACGGGAGCCGCCCTCGCCTTTACTATAATTGACGCCGCCTTGAAGATCGTCAGAGAAATGGCCACATTCGAAGAAGCGGGGGTTAGCGACGAGGGTTTGCATTGAGCTGGATATAGAGAGTTATCTTTGATATCAATTATCATTTAATTGCCTGCTGTTGCCCGTTATGATAATATCTTTATGACAATGTCAGGCTGGGCCGTTGCCTGTGCCGGGTCTTTACGGACAGCGGGTTCGCACAGATATCCCGTGGGACTTCATCAAGTTAAAAACCCTGGTGAAGTTCCTTTTTATTATTATATAAACGCATATATAAACGACCGGGAGGTACTGACAATTGAAAAAAGTAGAGGTAGCCAGGCTTTCGGTTCTTTCGAACACCGTCCTTGTAGTCTTCAAGTTGGCTGTAGGGGTGGCTATAAACTCTGTCAGTGTTCTTTCCGAGGCGATCCATTCCGGACTGGATTTAATAGCAGCAGTAATCGCTTTTTTCGCAGTTAGCAAAAGCAGCAAACCGCCTGATGCCGAGCACCGGTACGGACACGGGAAAATTGAGAACGTTTCCGGTGTAATTGAAGCCATTTTGATCTTTATGGCGGCTGCATGGATTATCAGGGAAGCGGTTATCAAGCTGATCACAGGGGCCAGAGTGGCAGCGCCTTTTTGGGGCCTAATTGTTATGGGTTTTTCTGCTGTTATCAATTGGGTTATATCTTCACTCCTGATGAAAACTGCTCAGGAGTCCGACTCTGTTGCTCTGGAGGCCGATGCCTGGCACTTGAGAACAGATGTTTATACGTCGGTGGGTGTGGCCGGGGGATTGCTGCTGCTATGGGTCACAGGTCTTCAACTGTTCGATCCCCTGATTGCCATTGGTGTCGGCTTGTTGATTATTAAGGCGGCTTATGATCTGACGAGAAAAGCCTTTTTACCGTTGCTGGATACCAGCCTGCCGTCGCAAGAAGAGAAAAGGATCATGGAGATAATAGCCGCTTACGGGGCAAATTTTGTCGGCTATCATGAGCTGAGAACGCGCAAGGCGGGGTCGGAGCGCTTTATTGATTTGCATTTGGTGATGCCGCAGCATTTTAATGTTTCGGAGAGTCATATGATTTGTGATGCCATTGAAGAGAAGATTCGGGAGGCTTATCCCGGCTCCCATGTGCTGATTCACGTAGAGCCCTGCCGGATCGGCTATGACTGTTCCGATTGCACACAAACAGAGTGCATGCTGTCACTGAAGGGGGAAAAAGATGGGAGGAATTCGGCTTCAGAGGGAGAATAATCTCAGATGAAGGTGAAATTATTCGGGTTTGGAGGACGGAGATCATGCCTGGCTTTTTTTTGGGTATTTTTGCCTTCGCTATTCTCATTGCGGTTTTTGCCGTGCAGAATGCGGGACCTGTGGCCATCAGATTCTTTTTTTGGACAATACCGGAAATGCCTCTGGTGTTGGTGATTTTTGGAACGGTTCTGATCGGGCTTGTGATGGGAATTTTCATCGGGTGTTACGGAAACAAGAAGAGTAGGCCCCCTTTGCGCCCCAAATAGCCGCCACTTGACTGGTTCATCTTGTCTAACATACGATATTATCTAGTAGACAGGGGGTTAACAGATGAGTTTGGCGCGCTTATTAGCTAAAATTGAACAATACTACCCGAATTTTGATAGAGAACTGGTGGAGCGCGCCTATCTCTTTGCCAAAGAAGCCCATCGAGGGCAGTTTCGCAATTCCGGCGAGGCTTTTATCGAGCATCCGTTGCAAGTTGCTTGCATTCTGGCAGATCTGCAGCTGGATATAACCTCTATTGTAGCCGGTTTGCTGCACGATGTTGTGGAGGATACCAATACATCTTTGCAGGATATTGAGACAGATTTTGGACCAGAGGTGCGCTTCCTTGTAGCCGGAGTGACCAAACTGGGAAAGATCGAATACAAGTCGAAGGAAGACCGGCATGCGGAGAATTTGCGCAAGATGTTCCTGGCAATGGCGCGTGACATCCGGGTGATACTGATAAAACTGGCTGACCGCCTGCATAATTTGCGCACCCTGGGAGCCCATGAGGTTCCCAAGCAGCGGGAAATAGCGCGGGAAACACTGGAGATCTTCGCTCCTGTTGCTCACCGCCTGGGCATTTACAAGATTAAGTGGGAGATGGAGGATCTGGCTTTTCGCTACCTGGAGCCGGATAAATACTATGAGCTGGCAGATAGGATCGCTAAAAAGCGCAAAGAGCGAGAGGATTATATCAATTTGGTGATCACAAAGCTCCGCGAAAAGCTGACGGAAGCGGGTATTAAGGCGGAAATCTCCGGCCGTCCCAAGAATTTTTACAGCATCTACAGGAAAATGGTCGATCAGGGGAAGGACCTCTCAGAGATCTACGATCTGGTGGCCGTCAGGGTGATCGTCGAGACGGTTAAGGAGTGTTACGCAACCCTGGGTATAGTGCATACCATGTGGAAGCCTATTCCGGGGCGATTTAAGGATTACATCGCCATGCCCAAGCAGAACATGTACCAGTCGCTGCATACCACTTTGGTGGGACCCCTCGGTGAGCCCTTTGAATTGCAGATCAGGACATTCGAAATGCACCGCACCGCCGAGTACGGAATCGCCGCCCATTGGCGATATAAGGAGGGGGGTCGGCTGAACGACCCCGAATTCGAAAAAAAGCTTTCCTGGCTCCGGCAGATTCTGGAATGGCAGCATGAACTAAGGGACGCCAGGGAATTTATGGAGTCCTTGAAAATTGACCTTTTTTCCGATGTCGTGTTTGTTTTTACCCCCAAAGGGGATGTTGTCGAGTTGCCGTCCGGTTCAGTTCCCATTGATTTTGCCTACCGCATCCATACGGAAGTAGGTCATCGCTGCATCGGAGCGAAGGTCAACGGCAGGATTGTACCGCTTGATTATCGGTTAAAAAATGGGGACATCGTAGAAATCCTGACGTCCAAGCAGAGCGGCGGCCCGAGTCGGGACTGGCTTTCAATCGTTAAGACGTCCCAGGCTAAGAACCGCATCAGGCAGTGGTACAAAAAGGAGAAAAAAGAGGATAACATCCTGCGGGGCAGAGAACTGCTGGAGAAGGAGCTGCGCAGACAGGGGTACGACTCGTCCAGCTTTTATAAACTGGAAGGTAAAGATGCCATCTGTCAGCGGCTTGGCTTTCAGACCGAAAACGATCTCTATGCCGGGATCGGCGATGGGACGATTTCACCATTGAGCGTAATCGCCAAGGTACGGGATGAGCTCCGGAAAAAAGAAGAGCCTCCTGAGCTCCCCGCCGCAGAAAAAGAACCCGGCTTTTTGGTCAAGGTCCCGGAAAAGCGGGCACCGGTATCAACAGGGGTGCGCGTCCGGGGGGTAAAAAATCTTGCTGTACATCTTTCCCACTGCTGCAATCCCTTGCCCGGTGACCAGATTATCGGGTATATTACCAGGGGAAGAGGGGTATCCGTCCACAGGGTGGATTGCCCGAATATAGCTTACCACTTTCAAGGGGAAAGGGAGAGAATGATCGATGTGAGCTGGGAGGAAGATGTCCCGACGACGTACCAGGTGGAAATTGAAGTCAAGGCACTCGACAGGCCGCATTTGACTACTGACATCATGAACACCATTGCTGATACCAGGACCGTCATCAATGCCGTCAATGCCAGGGCCAAGAAGAACAAAATGGCCCTCGTCAACCTGAAACTGGAGATACGTGATATAGAACACCTTTACACTGTTATGCAAAAAGTGAGCCGTGTCAGTGATGTGCTAGAGGTTCACAGGGTTGTTCCTAAATAAGGAGTGTTTGTCGTGCGAGCTGTGGTCCAAAGGGTGAGCAGAGGTTGGGTGCAGATAGAGGGTAAAGAGAGGCGTTCGATTGGCACCGGTCTTGTCATCCTGGTGGGGGTAGGGAAAGATGACAGCAGTGAGGATGCCCGTTACCTCGCCGAGAAGATTTTAAATCTGCGGATATTTCCCGATGGTGAGGGAAAATTCAATTATTCGGTCTGCGATATGGGTGGGGATCTTCTGGTGGTATCGCAGTTTACCCTTTACGGTGATTGTCGCAAGGGGAGGCGGCCGAGTTTTACGGAGGCAGCCGCACCGGAGGAGGCCAGCCCTTTGTTGGAGATGCTTTTAAGGTATCTGGGAGAGAGTGGGCTTAACCTGGTTACCGGTGAGTTCCGAACGAAGATGGAGGTCGGAATCATCAACGATGGTCCCGTAACCATCCTGTTGGACAGCAAGAAGAGATTTTAATAAATGCAGGGAGGTAAGCAAAATAAGATGCTGGTAAAGTGCCTGGCAGTGGGTGCCCTGGCGGCCAACTGCTTTCTTGTTTGGTGTGAAGAAACGAAGGAGGGAGTGGTGATCGATCCCGGTGGGGAAGGGGAGCGCATCCTGGCGGAGATCGGCAGGGAGGGCCTGCAGGTAAAGTACATTATCAATACCCACGGGCACATCGATCACACCGCGGCGAACGAGCAGGTCAGGGAAGGCACCGGTGCCAGGCTTGCCATCCACGTCGACGATGCTCCCATGCTCTCTGATCCCGCTTTAAATTTATCCCGCTATTTGGGAATGAATTACCGGTGCTCACCTCCAGATTTGACATTGCGGGATGGTGATGAGATCGCTGTAGGGAATGATAAGCTGACGGTTCTCCATACGCCCGGGCATACCAAAGGTGGAATTTCTCTCCAGGCGCCGGGGATGATCTTCACAGGGGACACACTATTTGCGGGATCGGTTGGAAGAACCGACTTTCCGGGCGGTTCTTTCAGCGAGTTGATTGCTTCCATCAAGAACAAAATCCTTGTATGTGGAGACGATTGCATCGTCTATCCTGGGCATGGTCCGGCGACCACGATTGGGCACGAGCGCGTGAACAATCCGTTTCTCTAAAATTGGGCTGCGGAATGCCCTCTCTTGACTGAAGTTGAGTAAAGGAGTTGGTAGAATTGATCAAGGCACCTCGGGGTACCAGGGATCTGTTGCCAGGTGAAATTGAAAAGTGGCATTATATTGAGGCGGTGGCGCGAGAGATCAGCGCTATCTACGGATACCAGGAGATCCGGACACCGATTTTCGAGCATACTGAGCTGTTTCTGCGAGGCATCGGGGATACCACCGATGTTGTGCAGAAGGAGATGTATACCTTTGAGGACCGGGGAGGAAGGAGCATTACGCTGCGCCCTGAAGGGACGGCAGCTGTAGTAAGGGCTTACCTGGAGCATCATCTGCAGAATCAACCGCAACCGGTGAAGCTCTATTATCTCGGGCCGATGTTTCGCTACGACCGACCTCAAGCCGGGCGAATGAGGCAGTTCCATCAGGTCGGCATTGAGGCTTTTGGAAGCAATGACCCATCTCTGGACGCCGAGGTCGTTTGCTATACGTGGGATTTTTTATCCAGGCTCGGTCTGAAAGGTCTGCGGGTGGAGGTGAACAGTGTCGGCTGCCCGGAGTGCCGGCCTGTTTTTGGAAGGGATCTTCGAGAGTTCATGAATGAGCATCGGGAGTCTCTCTGTGAGTACTGCCGGGACAGGATCGAGCGCAATCCCCTGCGTCTGCTCGACTGCAAAGAGCAGCGTTGCCAAGATCTCCTGAAGGATGCACCGGGAATCCACCAGTACCTCTGTCCCGAGTGCCGGGGACACTTTCAGAAAGTGCGGGAGTTGCTTCGGGTTGCCGGTATTTCCTTTAGAGTTAATGAAAGGCTGGTGCGCGGCCTGGATTATTATACTCAGACTGCTTTTGAGGTGTCACTGGAGGGGATGGGTGCCCAAAGCTCTGTTGCCGGAGGAGGGCGCTACAATAACCTCGTTGAAACCTGTGGGGGTTCTCCGGTGCCCGGCATCGGGGTGGCTATTGGGCTGGAGCGGGTACTCATCGCACTGGAAAAACTAGGAGTCGAGCTCCCCATCAAGCGGCCGGAGTATATTTTTGTGGCCACGGCAGGAGAGGATCCTTCAGGGGAGCTGGAAAAAGAAGCAATGTCCCTTCTGGTGAAGTTGAGACGTGCCGGTTATCCTGCGGAAAAGGATTTCTTGTCGCGGAGCCTTAAAGCGCAGATGAAGCAGGCAGGAAGGCTTGGTTCCCGCTTCGTTGTCATCCTGGGAACGGAGGAAATGAAAGAGGGGAAAGTTACTCTAAGGGACATGGAGAGAGGAAGTCAAATAAACGTGACTCAGCAGGAACTGTTCCGGTTTCTTGAAAACAGGAAAAGTGGGGAGGCAGAATTGTGAGAAACGGCGGATGTTTAAAACGAACTCACGGATGCGGTGAACTGTCTCTTTCCCTTGCCGGCTTGGAAGTTGTTCTCATGGGGTGGGTCCACAAAAGACGGGATCACGGGGGGATAATCTTCGTTGACCTTCGTGACCGCACGGGCATAGTTCAGGTTGTGTTTAGTCCGGATATTGATGAAGTGGCCTTCGTCAGGGCAGAACCGGTGCGTGCCGAGTATGTACTTGCCATTAGAGGTGTTGTAAGAAAACGCCCTGAGGGAACGGAGAACCCCAATATGGCCACCGGTGAGATCGAAGTAGCTGCCCGGGAAATCGTAATCCTCAACGTCGCTAGGGCCTTGCCCTTTTATCCAACAGAGGCCGCCAATGTCGATGAGGCTCTGAGATTGCGCTATCGCTACATCGATCTGCGGCGCCCTGCCAGCTGGAGGGTCTTTTCCCTGCGGCATCAAGCTGCCCTCGTCATCAGGAAATTTCTTACCACTCATGACTTTCTGGAAGTGGAAACACCTCTCCTCACGAGAAGCACTCCGGAAGGTGCCAGGGATTATCTGGTACCGAGCCGGGTCAATCCAGGCAGTTTTTATGCCCTGCCGCAGTCACCGCAGCTGTTCAAGCAGCTTCTGATGATCGCCGGTTTTGAGCGTTATTTTCAGTTTGCCAGGTGTTTCCGGGATGAAGACCTGAGAGCCGACCGCCAGCCGGAGTTTACCCAACTGGATATAGAGATGTCCTTCGTGGAGGAAAGGGATATCCGGAATCTCACCGAAGAGATGTTGGTGGACCTTTTTAGGGAAGTGCTCGGTGTCGAGCTAAAGAGGCCCTTCCCTTGCCTTACATATGCTGAGGCAAGGAAACGATACGGAACCGACAAACCTGATTTGCGCTTTAATATGGAGCTCGTGGATGTATCGTCACTGGCCGGGAAGAGCTCCTGTCGCGTTTTTGCCGATGCAGTTGAGCGAGGTGGGGTTGTGAAGGGGATAAGGGTACCGGAGGCCGGTTCTTTTAGCCGCAAGATGCTGGATGAATTGTCTAAGCTGGCTGTTAGTTGGGGCGCTCGCGGCCTTGCCTGGTTTGCCCTGGAGGAAAATGGAGTTAGGTCTCCCCTGGCAAAACTCTTCCGCCCGCCAGAGCTGGAGACTCTGATCGGCATGATGGGCGGGCGCACAGGGGATCTTCTTCTGTTTATTGCCGACCGGCAGGAGGTAGCCGAAGAGGTGCTCGGCCGGTTGCGGTTGCAACTGGCAGACCGGCTTGGTCTGGTTGATAATAGGCAATTTTCCTTTGTATGGATAACAGAATTTCCTCTCCTCGAATACAATGAAGACGAGAAAAGATACGAAGCTGTGCATCATCCTTTTACTTCTCCCAGAGATGAGGATCTGCACCTTCTGGAGTCTCATCCTGAAAGAGTAAGAGCAAAGGCTTATGATCTGGTTTTAAACGGAACGGAGATCGGCGGTGGAAGCATCAGGAATCACCGCCGCGATTTGCAGGAGCAACTTTTTCAAGTTATCGGATTGCCAAAGGAGGAGGCCGAGGAGAAGTTTGGGTTTTTACTGGATGCCCTGGACTACGGGGCACCGCCGCACGGCGGCATTGCCTTTGGTTTCGACAGGCTTTTGATGCTGATGCTGCATTTAGAAACAATCAGAGATGTGATCGCCTTTCCGAAGACGCAGAGTGCTACCTGCCTGATGACAGAGGCACCGGCTCCAGTAGCGCCGAAACAGCTACAGGAGTTGCATATTAAGTGCCTGCCGGCGTTGACCGATCAGAGCGTCAAGAGCTGCCGACAACTGGATTCTTGAAAAACGCCAATACGTGTGTTATGATCTAACTGCAAAAAAAGTCAGGCAAAACCCTGCGATGCGCGTGGAATCCCAGGAGTTTTGAGCCAACACCAAAACAATTGGAGCCTGGACTCTGGTTGTGGCTTGTAGGCCCCTCTTTTCGGGGTAACAAAAAGCAACCAGGAGGGCACCACAGTGCTTGAGCCAGGTTCACAAACCCGGGTAACCACGGCATTTGTGGGGTTTTTAGTTTTCTGTTGACATCCATTTACAGATACCTTAACATTGTTGTAATAAAAGTGGGCGAGGAGGATGATTCTTGACGTACTGGAATGAGAGGTATGAGTGCATGCCTCGCTCAGAGCTGCATGCCCTGCAAGAAGAACGACTGCGTGCGACTGTAAGCCGCGTTTATCACGAAGTTCCTTTCTATCGCCACGCATTCCAAAAGCTGGGGCTTATGCCCGGCGATATTCAGACCCTTGGCGATCTTGTTAAGCTTCCTTTTACCACGAAAAACGACCTGCGTGATAACTACCCCTATGGCCTGTTCGCCGTTCCCATGAGTGAGGTGGTGCGCCTCCATGCCTCATCAGGAACAACGGGGAAACCGACTGTCGTCGGTTATACACGCCATGACCTGGATGTCTGGGCGGAAGTGATGGCGCGTTCCCTGACCTGCTGCGGAGCCGGTAAGCACTCCAAGATTCAGAACGCTTACGGCTACGGGCTTTTTACAGGAGGGCTGGGTGTCCACTATGGAGCAGAGCGGATCGGCGCTTCGGTGATTCCCGTTTCCGGCGGGCACACCAAGCGGCAGATTATGATCATGAAGGATTTCGGCAGCACCATCCTCACCTGTACCCCTTCGTATGCCCTCTATCTGGCGGAAGTTATGGAGGAGATGGGG
The DNA here is from genome assembly GCF_000305935.1 of Thermacetogenium phaeum DSM 12270. Lineage (NCBI taxonomy): Bacteria > Bacillati > Bacillota > Clostridia > Thermoanaerobacterales > Thermoanaerobacteraceae > Thermacetogenium > Thermacetogenium phaeum. The sequence goes on from NC_018870.1 coordinate 1,275,163, forward strand.
GTTTCCAAGGACGATTTGAGCCTCGAAGGAGGCCTGTTTGGAGCGGAGCCATGGTCGGAAAACCTTAGGAAACAAATCGAGGGGCGCCTCGGTATTCTTGCTCTTGATGTCTACGGGCTTAGTGAGATCATAGGTCCGGGGGTAGCTGTGGAGTGTCCGGTCAAGGAGGGGTTGCACGTCTGGGAAGACCACTTCCTGGTAGAGATTGTTGACCCGGAAACGGGGGAACAACTTCCTCCGGGAAAATACGGCGAATTAGTAATAACTACCCTAACAAAAGAAGCGCTTCCACTACTGCGCTACCGGACGCGGGATATTACCAGAATCATCCAAGAGCCCTGTTCCTGTGGACGTACCCATATCAAGATCGACCGCTTCCAGGGTCGAACCGACGATATGCTAGTCATCAGAGGTGTCAATGTCTTTCCCTCCCAGATTGAAGAGGTTCTCTTCCGTATCAGCCATACAGAGCCTTTTTATCAGATCATTGTCGATCGTAAAGGCCAGCTTGATGAGCTGGAGGTCTGGGTGGAAATATCGGAAGATGTCTTCTCCGACGAGATCAGAAAATTGGAAAAGCTGGAGGAGGAAATTCGGCGCGAAATTGAAGCCGTTTTAGGCATCAGCGTTAAGGTGAAGCTGGTTGAGCCGAAAACTATCGAGCGCTCAGAGGGTAAGGCGACGCGGGTCATCGACCGCCGTCAACTTTAAAGAAAGGGGGAACCCTTTTGCCTGTCAAGCAGATAACCGTTTTTTTGGAGAACAAGTGCGGTAGGCTGGCAAGTGTAACCAGGGTCATCGGCGATCAGGGAATTAATATTCGGGCCTTCTCCGTGGCGGATACGACAGATTTTGGGATCCTGCGCCTGATCGTCAACGAACCGGACAGGGCCTACGAGGCCCTCCGAAAAGCAAATTTTACCGTGAGAATGACCGAGGTGATTGCCGTACAGATCCCCGACAGGCCGGGAGGCCTGGCAGATGTCCTTGATTTGATGCAGGAAGCCGGGATCAATATAGAATATATGTATGCGTTTGTCGCCCAGGTGTCCGGGGACGCCCTGGCGGTGTTCCGGGTGGAGAACACCCGGGTTGCCGAACAGTTAATGTTGGGAAAGGGAATAAAGGTGTTGAGCGGAGAGGAGGTCTACAACCTTTAATGACGGCTATAGGCCGAAGAGCTGCGCAGGGCCTATGAAACTTTTATTGATAAGGGTTTTGTTTTAACAGCTGCCGGTTGCTCTGAGCGGGATAGTTATGATGATTCTGAAGAAACTGGAAGCATAGAACATGGAAGGGAAAAAATTTAACAAAAGAAAGCTGTTGAACCTCGTTATTTTTCTTGTGCTGGGGGCAGTGCTGCTGGCGGCGGTTCCTCGCTGGCTGACAGCGCTCCCTGGAGTGAAGGAGTCTGCAACAGGGAAAGTTGCCCCATCGGGTGAATTAGCTTTCTTTCATGTTCGGAAACTGGCAGCTCCCGAGTTTCAAGGAAGAGCTCCCGGAAGCAGGGGGGCCGACTATGCGGCACGATATATTGCCTCGCAGCTCCGGAGAAGCGGGTGCAGGCCTGCAGGGGAGGCAGGTACCTTCTTCCAGAGCTTACGAATACCCTGCTTTACCCTGTTGAAGAGGGGTTTGCGCTGGAAGCCAGTTGTCCGGGAGGAGGAGTTTCTGTTAAGCGATAACGTCTTGGCTGCGATCGGCCCCGCAGAAGGGGGATCGGTTCCCCAAACGGTAATCATTTCGGCTCATTATGATCACCTCGGTGCCTATGGACCCGGTTATTTTCCCGGTGCCAATGACAACGCATCAGGGGTCGCTGTACTGCTGGAGGCGGCACGAGTGCTAACTGCAGAGGAGGAAGCCTTGCCCTTCCCGGTGATCTTCGCGGCATGGACCGGTGAGGAGGAGGGCATGTACGGATCACGGCACTTTGCCTCCCGCTTTTCACCTGAGAGGATAAAGGCAGTCATCAACCTTGATTCTTTGGGTACGGGTAGCCCGGTGAGCTTCCTCGTCTGGACAAAAGACCGAAAGAACCGGTTGCTGCCTATAGTGGAGGAAGCTGCCCGGGAAGTCGGCGTTGCTGTTGACGTCAGGGTTTTGTCTTCGAGTTCCGGTTATAACAGCGATCATTGGGCGTTTGCTGAAGATGGTATCCCGGCGGTAACCATTCTCTCTCCGGACTGGCTCGAAAAAAACCACACCTTTGAGGACATCCCGGAGCGAATCGTTCCCAGTAAACTGGAAAATGGGGTTAGACTGGTTGTGAAGATGGTTGAAAAACTGGCTGAAAGGGAGAGATAGGATGAAATTCTCACCTTGCGGTCTGGCGACTGGGATCGGCAGCTTGCCGCATACCGATCCGGCTGCAGCAGTATCCATTGTCAAAAAATTTTTTCCTGTAATCCCCCACTGGCCGCAGCTCCCCAAATTGTCGGCTAAGGAATTTTACTACACTCAGTTTCTTCAGGTGTTATTGGACTTGGGGCTGCTGAAGGTGGAAAAGGGGACGCGTGCTTGCTTCCTCGATGAGGAACCGGACTGGCCTGAGCGCCTAGCCGGTTTCTATGACCTCTACCTCCGGGCTACCGAAGGGGATGAGGCAGCACTGCGCAGATTTGCTTTTTCTCCGGGAGCTGCTGAGGGATTTTATCATTTCTGCCGAGAACTGCAGCGCTCTGGTCTGGAAACTGCCAGATATTTGAAAGGGCAGGTGGTAGGCCTGCTCACAGCCGCCTTCCAGATTACCGATCAGAAAGGAGTGCCGTCCTACTATAACCCGATGCTGCGAGATGTTATTCTCAAGCAGCTCTCTCTGCAGGCGCTCTGGCAGGTTAGGACCCTGAGTAGTTTCGGTCTTCCCGTTATGATCTTCATGGACGACCCCGTCATCGACAGCTACGGGAGATATGATCGGATCGGCGTCGATAGAGGGGATGTGCAGGATGTACTGGCGGAATTCGCATCCTGCGTACGCGGCGCCGGGGGTCTTGCGGGGGTGCATTCCTGTTCCGATCTGGACTGGTCGCTGCTACTGGAGGCCGACGTTGATGTCATCAGCTTTGATACCTATCAGTTTGCAGACAGCTTTTTGCTTTTTCCGGACCTGATCAGGGGTTTTATGGAAAGAGGGGGAGTGATAGCCTGGGGTATTGTTCCTACCGATGGGAATGCCCTTTCCTGTGAGGATACCGCTTCTTTGCGAGGACGGATGCACAGGTTGTTGCAGGATCTGATTGACAAAGGGGTCACAGCTCGACTGCTCTATACGCAGAGCTTGATCACTCCTGCCTGTGGGGCAGGAACGCTGACGGAACCCCAGGCAGAGCGCATTTACAGCTTGACTGCAGAGCTGTCAAATGAGTGGAAAGCCATCATTGATTGATGTTAGTTATATTTTGATAATGCCATTCGGCCGCGTGACTGCGAATCCGTACCGGGCTTTAGGAAAAGCCCGGTTTTTTATCGTTGTTCTCACCTCTTTTTTCAACTCTTCCGTCAACCTATCCAATTTTATTTGGCGAAACTTCTTTGATGTGTATTGCTCTGGCTATAGTTCCTAAAATTGTCCGGCGTCGTCAAGACGGAATTTGTTATGGGGGAGTGCATTCAAAGTGCTTTGAACGGGATTGACGTCCTAAAAATTTATACAGTTTTTTTATTAGGAAGAGCAGGAATTTGCTTATCGATCAAGAATAATGTGGTGGTGGAAAGTGGTGCAAAGTGGGTTAATTATTTAACGGGGTGGGGCAGCGTTGTTCATAGGGGAATACCACCACAATCTTGACAGCAAAGGGCGTGTGATTCTCCCGGCGAAATTCAGGGCCTGCCTGGGAGAACGCTGCATCACCACGCGCGGTCTGGATCACTGTCTTTTCGTATTCCCCATGGAAGAATGGCGGCAGCTGGAGCAGAAGCTGAAGTCTCTACCCCTTACTCGTCCCGAAGCCAGAGCTTTCTCCCGCTTCTTTTTCTCCGGTGCCACTGAGTGCGAACTGGACGCTCAGGGGCGCGTCCTGATTCCTCCCTCACTTCGGGAATATGCGTCAATAACCAGGGAGGTTGCCATTATTGGGGTTTCCTCCAGAATCGAGATCTGGGCGGCGGACCGCTGGTCCGAATACTGTGCCGGTGCCGAGGAAACATATGAAGAACTGGCAGAAAAAATGGGAGAAGGCGGTGCTTTTGGTGGCTGAGGTAGAGCACATTCCGGTGATGCTGGAAACAGCCCTTGATCTGCTGGCGCTCAAGGAAGGATGCACTTATGTTGACTGCACTCTCGGCGGCGGCGGGCACGCCGGGGAAATACTCCGCCGTATCGGTCCTCGAGGGCGTCTGATCGGTTTTGATAAGGACGGCAAGGCACTTGAACGCATAAAGGATGTGCTCGCTCCTTACCTGGACAGGGTTACCCTTGTTAAGTGTGATTTCCGCCACCTTGCGGTGGTTCTGAAAAAGCTCGGGGTTATTCAGGTAGACGGCATTTTATTTGATCTGGGAGTATCCGCCTATCAGCTACTCGATCCGGAACGGGGATTTAGCTACAACTACGATGCACCGCTGGACATGAGAATGGATGAGGGCTCTCAGACCACGGCAAAGGACCTGGTAAATTCCCTCTCGGAAAGGGAACTAGCCGACATCATTTTTCGTTACGGGGAGGAAAAATGGGCGCGCCGGATCGCCCGTTTTATCGTCGAGCGGAGAGAGAGCGCGCCTATTACGACGACCCACCAGTTGGTCGAGATCATTAAGGATGCCATACCTGCGGCAGCTCGCCGCAAAGGCCCCCATCCCGCCCGGCGCACTTTTCAAGCCCTGCGCATTGCAGTCAATGACGAACTTGCCGGGATTGAAGAAGGGATCCGGGCGGGTATACCTTTTTTATCTGCCGGGGGAAGAATTGTTGTGATAACTTTTCACTCCCTGGAGGACCGGATAGTCAAGAATATTTTCAGGGAGTACGCCGGTGCTTCCATTTTACAAATTATCACCAAAAAGCCCCTGGTGCCCTCCCCAGCAGAGTGCAGGCAGAACCCGAGAGCGCGCAGTGCTAAGTTGCGGGCTGCCGAAAAGTTGCCGTCCATTATGTAATATCAGGAGAGCGAGGTGAATAGATTTGGTATTGGCAGAAAAGAGACAATCCCTTCGGCATTCTCACCTCTGGACACAGACGAGACCGCTGAGTAGGCCGCGAGCACGGCTGAAGGCTGTTGTCTACATAAAGATTGTCGGCGTTATCCTTTTTGGCTTTGCCTTTGGACTTTTTTACATATACAAGCACAGCCAGGTAGCGGCGATCGGATACCAGATTGAGTCGACAAAACAGAGTATTGCTGCTTTGCAAAGAGAAAACAAGCGTTTAGAATTAATGGTGGCGGAGCTTCAAAGCCCGGAACGGGTAGAGGAGATCGCCAGATCGAAACTGGGGATGAAAGAACCGGCAGATGTAGTGCTCGCCGCTCTACCGGCGGAGGCATCTCTTCTATCTGAGAGCGAGGAAGCTGAGAGCAAAGAAGCTCAATTAGAGCAGGACAAGGAACGGGCTAATGCCTTGACCCGGGTGGCCGAGCAATTGATAGGCAGAGCCGAAGCTTCGCCGCGCTGACGGGGTGCATCTGATTGGCGGCCAGAAATGTTGATGTTCGCAAGAGGATAACAGCTCTTTTTTTTCTTCTTTTTTTGTTTTCTTGCTGTTGAACGTGCGCCTTTTCTGGCTGCAGCTGGTTAGAGGCAGTTGGTATCAGCAGCAGGCGCTCCAAAACCGGATTCGGGAGATCGTGGTCGAACCCAAGCGGGGAGTAATCTACGATCGCAACGGTAATGAGCTGGCGGTAAGTATCAGCACTGAGGCCTGCTATGCCGTGCCTGCCGAAGTCGCAAAGTCGGGCAAGACGGCTTATGTGGCCCGGGAGTTATCGCGGATCCTTGAAATGAAAGAAGAAGACGTCTATGAACTTCTTACCCGAAAACAGCATTCTGTCTGGATTAAGTTTAAACTCACCCAGGAACAGGCTAAGGAAATAAGGGAGAAAAAACTCCCTGGCATAGGGATAATTCCAAAACCCCAACGCTATTATCCAAAGAAGAATCTGGCATGTCATGTCCTGGGGATTGCCGGAGACTACAACCAGGGGCTGGAAGGGATCGAAGTGGCCTACGACAAGGAGTTATCCGGCTTGGAGGGGCGTCTGTTGGTGGAGTACGACGCCGCCGGCCATGAAATCCCTGAGTCCACCCATCAGTTTATCGAACCTGAGCAAGGTCTGAGTGTTGTTCTTACTATCGACCAGACCATCCAGTATATTGCAGAGCGGGAACTGGATAAAATCTTTCAGGAACGCAGCCCAAAAAGTGCTACAATTATTGTGATGGACCCGCATACCGGGGAAATCCTTGCTATGGCTAACAGGCCGGATTTCGATCCCAATAACTATCAAAAGTACTCCAATCAGGCGCGCCGCAATAAGGCCATTGCCGACAGCTATGAACCGGGTTCTACTTTTAAAATTGTTACACTGGCTGCTGCTCTGGAGGAGAAGGTGGCCGACAGAAATGACCGCTTTTTTGATCCCGGTAGCATCAGGGTTAACGGAGAGGTAATCCACTGCTGGCTTCCGGAAGGGCATGGGAGCCAGACCCTGGCCGAGGTAGTTCAAAACTCCTGTAACCCCGGATTTATCACTCTGGGACTCCGCCTCGGTGTCCAGAAGTTATATAAGTACATCAAGGCCTTCGGCTTCGGGAGTTGTCTCGGTATCGATCTGCCGGGGGAAGCAACGGGTATCATTATTCCCGAGAATCAGGTCAAGCCTGTCGACCTGGCAACCATCTCGATAGGGCAGGCCAACAGCGTTACCCCCCTGCAGATGGTAACCGCCCTTTCTGCAGTGGTTAATGGAGGCAAATTGATGAAGCCTTATCTGGTTAAAGAGCTGCGGAACAGCGAGGGGAAAGTGGTTAAGCGGTTTCGGCCTCAGGTCCTGCGCCAGGTGATTTCCCCTGAGACATCGCGATTGGAGAGGGAGTTGCTGGAATCGGTAGTCACCAAGGGGTCGGGGCGCAATGCTTACATTGAAGGGTATTCGGTGGGTGGAAAGACCGGGACGGCTCAAAAGCCGCTACCCGGAGGGGGTTATTCAACTACCGATTATATAGCCTCTTTTCTCGGCTTTGCACCTGTTGATGATCCCCGACTCGTTGCTCTGGTGGTAGTTGATTCTCCGCAAGGTTATCCTTATTACGGGGGTACGGTGGCAGCACCTGTTTTCCGGGAAGTTGTTAGGGACAGCCTGCGGTACTTGGGGGTTCCGATGCGCTATCGCCCCGAGGAGAAGTCGGCCGGGGAGAATATGACAGTTGTGCCGCCTGTTGTCAATCTGCCGCTTCAAGAGGCTGAAAAAATATTGAAGGAAGCGGGGTTGGAGTGCAGCCGGGTAGGAAACGGAGAGATTGTTTACGGGCAGATTCCCCCCGACGGTGTCGAGGTGAGGAGGGGGAGCAAGGTGCTCCTCGACCTGCGCCCTCCTGAATCCACTGCCAATGGCAAGCGGGAAGTCCCCAATCTCCAGGGAAAGACCCTGCGGGATGCGGCAGAGCTGCTGGGGATGATGGGTCTTGTGCTTGTCCCTGAAGGGGACGACTTGCCGACGGGGATCGCCGTAGAGCAGGACCCGCAACCCGGCACATCTCTTCCGGCAGGGGGGCGTGTCAGGGTCAAATTCCGCCCTCCACCCAACATCGAAGTTGAGCCATGATACTAGGAAATGGATTCCTGGATAAAATAGCCATTGAAAGGATGGTGTCAAATGGCAATACCATTCCATTATTTGCTGCACGGAGTCGATATTGTAGCGGCCAGGGGATTGCATGTTCCCGTAGCAGGAGTCCATTATGATTCCCGCCAGGTGCGGCCGGGGTATATCTTTGTTTGTATAGTAGGTTATCGCACCGATGGCCATCTCTACATCCAGGATGCCATTGCCCGGGGAGCGGCCGGTTTCGTCATCGAAAAGGACGTTCCTCTGCCTCCGGGTGTACCTTATGCCAGGGTCAGAAGTTCTCGCCGGGCACTGGCAGTGATAGGGGCGAACTACTACGGTCAACCGAGCCGGTCACTCACCGTGATCGGGGTTACCGGTACCAATGGCAAAACTACGACCTCTCATTTGATAGAAGCGGTATTACGTGCCCGGGGGGAGCACACCGGACTGATTGGAACGATTTGGATTAAGATGGGTGATGATAAGCAACCGGTGGAGCGGACGACTCCGGAATCTTTAGACCTGCAGCGGATTCTCCGGGAGATGGTTAACTCCGGTATCAGTGCTGTTACCATGGAGGTTTCCTCCCATGCCCTCTATCTCGATCGGGTGGCAGAGTGTGAATTCGACATCGGGGTTTTTACAAATTTAACACAGGACCATCTCGATTTTCACGGAAATCTTAAAGATTACCTGGCTGCAAAAATGCGTCTTTTTCAGGGGCTGGGAGAGAAGAGGACGAAAAAACGCCCTTCTTATGCTGTTGTTAATTGCGATGACCCAGCCGGAAGGGCGATAGTGCAGAATACTAAGGTGCCGGTTATCACGTATGGAATCCGGGAAGAAGCGGATGTCAGAGCCAGGGATGTGCGGCTCACAGGGGAGGGAAGCGATTTTATTGTTTCCTGCAGAGAGGGTGACATTCCCTTTAAGGTTTCTCTCCCCGGAGAGTTCAATGTTTTTAACAGCCTTGCCGCCATCTGTGTGGGGCTGAGAGAGGGTGTGCCCGTTCCTCTCCTGCAGGATGTTCTGCGGGAGATAAAGGGTGTTCCCGGGCGCTTTCAGCGGGTTGATGAGGGGCAGAATTTTACTGTGATTGTGGATTATGCGCATACCCCTGACGGCCTTGAAAATGTTCTAAGAACCGCCCGCCGGATCGCACCCGGTCGATTAATAACCGTCTTCGGGTGCGGAGGGGACCGGGATGCCGGCAAGCGCCCCTTGATGGGAAGGATTTCCGGGGAGTTGAGCGACTATTCTGTGCTCACCTCCGATAACCCCCGAACCGAGGATGCTGAAAGCATCATCCGGATGATCGAGAAAGGGATCAAAGAGGTTAACAACGCTTCTTACACGGTCATCCTGGAGCGCTATGAGGGGATCCGGCATGCCCTCCACTACGCCAGAGAAGGGGATATCGTTGTTATAGCCGGAAAGGGGCATGAAAATTATCAAATAATTGGGGATCAGGTGATCCCCTTCGATGATTATCAGGTTGCTAAGGAGATACTGCAAAAGGAGATCGTAAGCTGAGTTATGGAGCCGTTAACATTAGAAGAGATTGTTAAAGCCGTACAAGGAAGGCTAGTTCATGGAGGAAGAGAGGAAAAAATAACAGGTGTCAGCATTGACAGCAGGAAGGTGCGGCGGGGGGATCTCTTTTTTGCTTTTCCTGGGGCACGCAATGACGGCCATGATTTTGTCGGTCAGGCTCTGAAAGCTGGAGCGGCAGCAGCAGTTGTTACTCGTCCGGTCAAGGATGCAAAAGAAAAGCCACTGATTCTGGTAAGCGATCCGCTGGAGGCGCTCCAGGGGCTGGCGCGTTATTACCGCCGTCTCTTCAATATTCCTGTTGTTGGGATTACGGGAAGCACGGGGAAGACCACAACGAAGGACATCATCGCTGGCGTTCTCGGAAAGAGGTGGCGCGTTTTAAAAAATGAGGGGAATTACAACAACGAGATCGGCCTTCCGTTGACTTTGCTCAGGATGGAACGCAGCCACCAGGTAGCGGTACTGGAAATGGCGATGCGCGGGAGGGGTGAAATTGCGGCCCTTTGCGAGATCGGACAGCCGCAGGTAGGGGTGATCACCAACATAGGGAAAACGCACCTGGAGCTTCTAGGTTCCCAGGAGGCCATTGCGGAGGCCAAGGGAGAGCTCTTGGAGGCGCTGCCGCCGGACGGCTGTGCCGTCTTAAATGCAGAGGATCCCTGGCAGTTGCGCCTGGCTTCCAGGGTGCGCGGAGAGGTGATCTTTTATGGAATGGAAGAAAACTGCGCCGTCAGGGTATCCGACATCACCTTACAGGAGCTGGATGGGGTCAAATTTCTGCTGCGGACCCCTAGCGGGGAGGTCCCATGTTTTCTGCCCATTCCGGGGCGGCATAATGTCTACAACGCCTTGGCTGCTGCAGCGGTCGGGCATTATTTTGGGTTAACCCCTGAGGAAATAGCCTCCGGCCTGGGCTCCCCCTCCCGGACGGGGATGCGCCTGGAGATCAAGGACGGAATGAATGGTGTCAGGGTTATCGATGACTCCTATAACGCCAGCCCTGCCTCCGTCAAGGCCGCCCTGGAACTGTTGGCAGCAGCCCGCGGCAGAAGAAAGATAGCCGTTTTGGGTGATATGTATGAACTGGGGACCGAAAGCTTATCCGGCCACCGGGAGGTGGGAGAAAAGGCGGCTCTTCTTCATGTTGATTGCCTGTGCACTGTCGGTGAACTGGCACAGGAAACCGCCGCGGGAGCAGCCCAAGCGGGATTGCCGCCGGAGCGCATCCATGTTTTTCGGAGAAAGGATGAAGCAGCAGCATTTTTGCAGTCCTTTCTGTCGGAAGGGGATGTTGTGCTCATCAAGGGTTCCCGGGGGATGAGGATGGAGGAGATCGCGGAGTTCCTCACAAAGAGGAGTGATGTCCGTTGAGCGCAGTTAAAATGTCGATCCTGGCAGGGGGAATAGGTTTAGCAACCGTCCTCCTGCTGGGCCCGCTGGTTATTCCCCTGCTGTACAGGTTGAAGTTCGGGCAGGAAATCAGAGATGACGGCCCGCGTGCCCACCTCAAGAAGCGGGGGACGGCAACGATGGGTGGGATCATGATTCTGGCAGGAACCGCTTTGGCCAGCTTTCTTGTGAACGGCGCCTCTCCAGAAAACCTGTTCCTGTTTGCCGTCATGCTGGGCTGCGGCCTGCTGGGGTTTGCGGATGATTACCTCAAAATAGTCTTCAGGCGCCCTCTAGGTCTGCGGGCGCGGGCGAAGATGCTAGGCTTGCTTATCGTCGGGGCATTTCTGGCTTGGAGTGCCTATATTCTCCAGCGGGGCACCTTAATTGCCATTCCCTTTACAGAATTGAAGATTCAGGTGGGCTTGTTTTATTATTTATTTGTGGTGCTGGTTCTGATAGCTACGGCGAATGCCGTTAACCTGACGGATGGACTCGACGGTCTCGCCGGCGGGCTGACCGCAATCGTCGGGATTGCTTATGTTTTTATTTCCCTGCTGACGGGGCATGAGGCTGCTGCGGTCTTTGCCGCTGCTGTGTCCGGGAGCTGCCTTGGTTTTCTTAAGTTTAATCATTATCCAGCAAGGGTATTTATGGGTGACACCGGTTCTCTCGCTCTGGGGGGTGCACTGGCGGGGATTGCGGTTTTAACTGTTTCGGAACTGACCCTGGTCATCTTGGGAGGAGTTTTTGTTCTAGAGGTGATATCTGTGGTGATTCAAGTGATATCTTTCCAGATGAGCGGGAAGCGCGTCTTCCGGATGAGCCCCCTGCACCATCATTTTGAATTGTCCGGATGGCCGGAAGTCCGTGTTGTCTATTTTTTCTGGTTGATCGGCTGCTGTCTGGCGGTATTGGGGATTCTGTCGCTGAGGGGAATGGGATAGGAGATGTGGGCATTGTCTGACTTGAGAGGGAAAAAGGTGCTCGTAATTGGTTTAGCCCGCAGCGGACAGGCGGCGGTCCGCTTTCTGTGGGAACAAGGCGCCCAGGTTACCGGTGCCGATCAGAAAAAGGAAAGTGAATTGGGTACTGAATTCCAGAAATTGAAGGAAATCCCGGCCACTTTTATTACCGGCGGCTACCCGAAGATAAAACCTGAGGATTGGGATCTGATCATCGTCAGCCCCGGTGTTCCCCAAACCATTCCGCCGGTTCGGGAGGCAGAGAGGTACGGGATTCCTATCTGGAGCGAACTGGAGCTGGCGAGCCGTTTGATCGGAGAACCGATCATCGCCATTACCGGTACCAATGGAAAAACCACTACCACGGCGCTGCTGGGGTATATTTTCGAAAAGGCAGGGATACCGGCAGCAGTAGCAGGAAATATCGGGATACCGCTGATCCGGGAGGTGGATCGGGTTTTGCACGGGGGGCGTAAAGTCCACTACTGGGTTGTTGAGGTCAGTTCCTTTCAGCTGGAGCGTATTGACAGATTTCGCCCTCATATTGCCGTTTTTCTCAACCTTACCCCCGACCATATCGACAGGCATGGGGATCTGGAGAGCTACGGCAAAATCAAGTCCCGTATTTTTGCCAATCAAGGGGCGGATGACTGGGCTGTGGTTAACCTGGATGACTCCTGGCTGGCGTCAAATATGCCGGCAGTTACCAGTCGGGTCTACGGTTTTTCCCGCCGAAGGCTGCCTGCGGAGGGGATTGGAGTGCAGGGTGGTGAGATCTGCTATCACCTAAAAGGGAAAAGGGAGAGGCTGTGTGCTGCGGATACCGTCAAGATGCCTGGGCCTCATAACCTGGAGAATGCTCTGGCGGCGGCAGCAGCAGCACTCCTGGCAGGTGTGGATAGAGAGAGCGTAGCCGGTGCTCTGGCCACTTTCCCCGGTGTTCCGCATCGCCTGGAGGAGGTGCGGGTGCTGAAAGGGGTAAAGTATGTAAATGATTCCAAAGGGACCAACCCGGAGTCCGTTTCCCGGGCTCTTGACTCCTTTACAAATCCGGTGATCCTCATCGCCGGGGGCAGACATAAGGGGAGCGATTTTGAGGAACTGGCCCGGAAAGTCAAAGAAAAGGCGAAGGCCCTGATTCTCATTGGTGAGGCCGCCGGTATTATACGCCAGGCCGTTTCCGGCACCGGTTTTAAGAATATCTATGATGCCGCTTCCTTAGCGGAGGGAGTGCAGATCGCTTCTCGTCTCGCCGAGCCGGGTGATGTGGTATTGCTTTCTCCCGCCTGCGCCAGCTGGGATATGTTTCGGGATTACGAGGAGCGGGGGGAGTGTTTCAAAAAGCTGGTCAACCAATTATAGGGGGGAGGCCGAATGAAAGGGCGCAGTGCCCCTGATTTCTTCCTCTTTATCATCGTCCTCTTGCTGTTGACGGTGGGAATAATCATGGTCTTTAGCTCCAGTTATGTGTTTGCCCAGGCAACCTATGCCGATGGCGCTCACTTTCTCAAACACCAGCTTGTCTGGGCACTGCTGGGAATCACCGGGATGACCGTGGTTATGAAGATCGATTACCATCACTTTAAAAAGTGGGCGAACCTCTTTTTTGGCAGTGCTCTGGTTCTGTTGATTTTGGTTTTGGTTCCGGGTGTGGGAATTACAATTAAAGGCGCTACTCGCTGGATAGGTCTAGGATTTCTTACCTTTCAGCCGTCGGAGCTTGCCAAGCTCGCCCTGGTTGTTTTTTTGGCCAAAAACCTGGCCGCAAAGCAGAACCAGATTAAACACTTTGCAAAGGGCTTGCTCCCCTCCCTCCTGGCGGCAGGGGTGGTCTGCGGGTTGATTCTCCTACAGCCGGACTTGGGAACCGCAGTCGCCATTGCCTGCACAACTTACCTGATTTTAGCGGCAGCAGGGGCGCGAGGAAGTCATCTGGCGGGATTAGCGCTGCTCGGTTTGGGTCTGGTGGCCCTGGCTATTCGTCTGGAACCCTATAGAATGTCGCGCTTTCTGGCCTTTCTGGATCCCTGGGCGGATCCCCTGGGAGATGGTTTTCAAACGATCCAGGCTCTCTACGCAGTCGGTTCGGGTGGAATCTTCGGGCTCGGTCTCGGTGAAGGAAGGCAGAAGTTCTTCTACCTGCCCGAGCAGCACACCGATTTTATCTTCGCCGTTTTGGCCGAAGAGCTGGGATTCATCGGGACGACTTTCGTGCTCCTTCTCTTCTTTGCGTTTATGTGGAGGGGTATGAAAATAGCCATGAAGGCGCCAGATCTTTTCGGTTCGCTGCTCGCAGCCGGGATTACCATTATGGTTGTCATCCAGGCCGTTCTCAATATCGGAGTGGTTACCGGTTGCCTCCCGGTGACCGGTATTACCCTTCCCTTCATCAGTTACGGAGGTTCCTCCCTGACCTTGAATCTTTTAGGAATTGGAATCCTCTTAAATATTTCGCACTTTGTGGAAGAATAGGGGTTTTCAGAAGATGCGTGTGCTCATTACCGGAGGGGGAACAGGAGGACATCTTTACCCTGCCCTGGCCGTTGCCGGCTTGCTGAAAGAATATGTTCCTTCTGGTGAGATTCTCTTTGTAGGCACAGGTGAGGGGTTGGAAAGCACTGTGGTGCCCGCTGCAGGCTATTCCTTTAGGCGGATAGGCGCTGTCAAGTGGCCGCGTCGGCTTTCCCTCAAGATGCCTGGCGTTTTTTGGGGATTGGGTAAGGGCTACCTGCAGGGAATAAAAATCATCAAAGAGTTCCGCCCTGATGCCGTTTTTGCTACAGGGGGCTATGTTTCTGTACCTGTTGGGCTGGCGGCGGTCAGAAGGGGGGTTCCCCTGTTCCTTCATGAACAGAACGCAATTCCCGGTATGGCCAACCGACTGCTGGCACGCTGGGCGAAGGTAACATTTACCACCTTCCCATTGCGGAAGGAAACCTTTCCGCGAAAAGCGAATTCAATCCATTCAGGACTGCCTGTTCGCAAAGAGATCCTCAGGACGGAGCGTCGGGACGGGTTGCGCTATTTCGGGTTTGACGACGATTGCTTTACCTTGCTGGTGACCGGAGGCAGTCGAGGAGCGCGGAGCATTAACATTGTGATGCAGGAAATATATCTGAAGATTTGTGCCGGAGAAGCATTCCTTCCCGGTCTGCAGGTGATTCATCTCACCGGCATGGATGAGTATCAAGCATACTGCCGTAAGCTGTCAGCGAAGGGAATATATGGTTCAAAAATAGGCAAACTAGTTATTAGACCTTACCTGGATAAAATGGAATACGCTCTGGCTGCTGCAGATCTGGTGATCAGTCGGGCTGGAGCGGCGACCCTTGCCGAATTAACGGCGCGCGGCCTGCCGGCGGTCTTGGTGCCGTACCCCTATGCGACAGGAGACCATCAATATCATAATGCCCGTTATTTGGAAGAAGCGGGTGCCGCTGTTTTAATTCGGGAAGAGGACCTCACAGCCGAGAGGTTGCTTCGAGAGATCGGCAGGATTGTCGGCGACCGTCAGTTGCGCCAGAAAATGGCGGAACAGTCCCACAGGCTTGGGCGGCCGGAGGCGGGAGAAGTTATCGTACGCACCATAATACAGAAGATAACAAGCAAGTAACCTTCCCAAAAAGTATTACATACACTGTTGTTGTAACACGTACACGCTGGGGAGGCTTTTGTGCAGAGAGGAGAAGGTTCAAGGTGGATGTTCGATGGTATCACTTTATCGGTATCGGCGGTGTGGGCATGAGCGGCCTCGCCCGGGTTCTGCTTGACAGAGGAATGAAGGTTAGCGGCTCTGATCTGGCCGCTTCACCCATAATAGATAAACTGCGGCAGCTGGGCGCTCATGTAGCCATTGGACACGCAGCAGAAAACATAGTTGAGGGTATTGATGAAGTTGTTGTTTCCTCTGCCGTTCATCCCTCTAACATTGAGCTCAGCACAGCCAGGCAAAAAGGTATACCGGTAATAACCCGCGGCGGCTTACTTGCTCGGGTAATGGATGATTATAAAAGCATTGCGGTTACAGGAGCCCATGGCAAGACAACGACGAGCGCTATGATTGCCCTCGTCCTGAAGAAGAATGGTTTGGATCCAACCTACCTGATCGGCGGCCAGGTTAGTGAACTGGGAGGCAACGCCGGTTCAGGGAGAGGGGAATACCTCGTTGCCGAATCCGATGAGAGCGACGGATCTTTCCTCAAACAGGAACCGTATGCCGCTGTTATTACAAATATAGACGATGATCACCTGGATTATTACAAAAGTCTTGACGGAATTTTGCAGGCTTTTCAGGATTTCCTGGCCCGCCTCCAAAGGACCGGGTTTGCCGTTCTTTGCACCGACAATGAAAATGTGCAAAAGTTGGATACATCTTCAGTGGAGGCTGTTACCTACGGCTTGAACGGAAGTCCAAATTTTCAAGCGAAGAATGTTGTTTGCAAAGGGTTCGCCTCAGAGTCGGAAGTTTTTCAGGATGGTCGTTTGCTGGGAAAACTGAGCCTCTCTGTACCAGGCCTCCATAACGTGCAAAACGCTCTGGCGGCAATCGCCGTGGGGATGCGCTTAGGGCTTGATTTTTCAAGTATTGCAAGGGCATTGTCTTGTTTTCGGGGAGTAGAACGTCGTTTCCAGCTGGTTGCTCAGTATGACGGGGTCTGGATCGTTGATGACTATGCCCATCATCCTTCGGAGATCAGGGAACTGGTAAAGACAGGTCTGGGGATCAAGCGGGGCAGAATGATCGTCGTTTTCCAGCCGCACCGGTACACCAGAACGAAGCTCCTCAAAGAGGGTTTTGGGAGGTCCTTCCGCGGTAGCGACCTGGTCATTATCACGGATATCTATTCCGCCGGAGAACCCCCTTTAAATGGGGTTTCCGCAGACCTGATCGTGAAGGAACTAAGGAAGAACGGTCAGGATGTCATCTTCATCAAGGATCTCGACGGTGTGGTGAAGTACCTTTTGCGGGAGCTGCGGTCCGGAGACCTGATCCTGACGGTTGGTGCAGGCAATGTCTGGACGGTGGGAAGAAATCTGGCCCTCAACTTGACGCGGCGGTCCGCAGAAAAATAGTGCCTTGGGTGTCATTATGAACTGGCAAGAACTGGCACAAAAACTGGAGTCGAGGATTGAAGGCCGAGTTCTGGCGCAGGCCCCGCTGAAGAATTATACTACATGGCGCGTCGGGGGGCCTGCAGATCTGCTCGTCATCCCACGCAATAAGAGTGATGTCCGGGAAGCCTTAGGCTTTGCTCGGAATCACTGCCTGCCTGTAACCGTCATCGGCAACGGTTCGAATCTTTTGGTACTCGACGGCGGTATCCGCGGTTTGGCATTAAAGATCGGCAATGGTCTCAATTCTCTCTGGATTAAAGGGGATTATCTGATAGCAGAAGCGGGAGCACTGCTGCCGGCTCTGGCCAGGCAGGCGGGCAAGGCAGGTTTAAGCGGGATGGAATTTGCCGTAGGGATACCTGCTACGCTGGGAGGCGCTGTAGTTATGAATGCCGGCGCTTTCGGTGAGGACATCGGATCTCTTGTCCGGGAGATAGAGGCCATCCGGATTGACGGGACCGAGATTAAATGGCGTCGTGAAGAACTGTCCTTCGGTTACCGCTCATCCAACCTGCAAGGTCGGGAGTTGGTTGTGCTCAAGGCAAAACTGCAGTTGGTACCAGCTCCTAAAGAGGAGATTAACGCCAGGATGGAAAGTAATATTACCTCTAGGAGGATGACCCAACCCCTGGAACTCCCTACGGCGGGCAGCGTTTTTCGCAATCCCCCCGGTCATCATGCCGGAAGGCTAATTGAAGCTGTGGGGCTCAAAGGGTACTGCCTAGGGGATGCCCAGGTATCCATGAAACACGCCAATTTCATTATCAACCGCGGCAATGCCACAGGGCGGGATATTCGAGCCTTAATAGAATTAATTCAACAGCGCGTCTTTCAGGAGTGGGGGATTTTTCTGGTTCCTGAAGTAATGATTGTCGGGGAGGAAGGGTGAATTGGGGATGGAGAGGCTGGTTGTTACCGGGGGCGTCCCTCTCAAGGGGTCGATAACGGTGAGCGGAGCGAAAAACGCCATTTTACCGCTTCTTGCAGCCTGTCTGCTAAGTAAAAACCGCGTTGTTCTCGAGGGAGTACCCTGTTTAAATGATGTCAGAACGATGAAAGAGGTCCTAGAGTCCCTTGGAGCTAAGATCAAATGGACAGGGAGTGTGATGGAAGTAGACCCCTCGTCCATCACTTCTGTGGGAGTGCATCCCGATTTGATGCGCAAGATGCGGGCTTCCAACTTGGTGATGGGGCCCCTCCTGAGCCGCTTTGGGAGAGTGAAGGCCTCTTACCCCGGGGGGTGCACCATTGGTTCCCGACCCATCGATCTGCACCTGAAGGGTTTTATTGCCCTAGGTGCGAGGATCGCCGAAGACCACGGCTTTATCGAGGCGGAAGCGTTTAAGCTCCGGGGAACTGAAATCCACCTGGATTTTCCCAGCGTTGGGGCGACCGAAAACATCATGATGGCTGCATCCCTTGCTGAGGGGACCACTATCATCAGAAATGCGGCACGGGAACCGGAGATTATCGACCTTCAAAACTTCCTCAATAAGTTAGGGGCGAGAATCAGAGGGGCAGGTCTGGACACGATCCGCATTGACGGAGCCCGGAGGCTCGGAAAGGAGATTTCTTATCGGGTAATTCCCGACCGGATCGAGACTGGCACCTTCATGGTGGCTGCTGCTCTGACTCAGGGGGAGGTGCTCATTAAAAACACCATTCCCGAGCATGTGGAGGCTGTTACCGCGAAACTGCGGGAGGCAGGCATTAAGATTAGAGAGGAGGAGGACCGCATTATTGTTTCCGGGCAGCCCGGTTGGAATGCCCTTGACATCAGAACCCTTCCTTTTCCTGGGTTTCCTACTGATATGCAGCCCCAAATGATGATCTTCCTCAGCCTGGCTCAAGGAACAAGCATTATTACCGAAAATATTTTTGAGAACCGCTTTCAGCATGTTGGGGAATTCCGGCGCATGGGCGCTCAGATCCAGGTAGAGGGAAGAAGCGCGGTGATCAGGGGTGTGTCGCGGTTGACCGGGGCAGTTGTCCAGGCGACGGATCTCCGGGCCGGTGCGGCTCTGGTTCTCGGAGGGCTGGCGGCCGAAAACACCACCATTATTGAGGGAGTGCACCATATCGACCGGGGGTATGAAAATCTGGAAACAAGGCTTCAGATGTTGGGAGCAAAGATTTGCCGAACTTCGGATTAGTATTTATTTCTTTATTTTTTCGTTAGGG
Organism: Thermacetogenium phaeum DSM 12270; assembly: GCF_000305935.1. NCBI lineage: Bacteria > Bacillati > Bacillota > Clostridia > Thermoanaerobacterales > Thermoanaerobacteraceae > Thermacetogenium > Thermacetogenium phaeum. The sequence continues at coordinate 1,294,133 of NC_018870.1, forward strand.
GTGGACAGGTTGTGGTCGATGGGGTAGAGCCCAGAAGAAAAGCGGGGAAAAGATTTGCCCGGCGGAAGTTCTTTCGCCTGGTTAAGAATGTATCGGTTTTATCCCTCTGTGTGCTCTCTCTTTATTATTTCAGCCAGTCTCAGTTCTTTGCTCTGAAGAGGATCGATGTCAGGGGACTGGCAAAACAAAACAGGGATGAGGTTGTTCGTGTAAGCGGATTGAGCCTCGGTATGAATTACTTTCGTCTCGATATTCAGCAGGCGGAAGAGCGCCTGCGTTCTCTTCCGCTGATTGAGCAGGTAGAAGTGCGAAAGAGTTTTCCTAACACGGTGATCATTGATATCAAAGAGCGGGAACCCCATGCCCTTCTCTGCGTTAATGGGGGCTTTTGGGTTATCGATAAAAAGGGTTACTGCCTGGAGAGGTTGTCGGGAACGCTCGGCCTCCCTGTGATCACCGGCTTGGTACCGGATTCACTTACTCCGGGGCAGCGTGTCAGCAGAAAACAACTGCTAAAAGCGGTTTTGGCTGCTCTCGATGGTGAGGTACAGTATTATCTTTCGGAGATAAATATGAATTCTGAAGACAACCTAATAGCGTACAGCCGAGGTGGGGTTCCTATTTTGCTGGGAACGGCGGAGAGGTTGCCGGATAAACTGAGGTTAAGCGTATCTTTTATCAAAACGATGGGGGAGGCGAAAATTGATTATATTGATATCAGGGCGGTCGAAGCCCCGGCAGTTAAATACCATGATTCGGAATTTAAGGATGGTGAAAAAATCTTTTCCGTCCCTTAAATAAAAAGGAAAACATTGAACTGTGTTGAATTTTTACTATGAAAGTAACCGGGTGGGGGTGCAGCGGTTGGCCCGGGGAAATACACTGGTCGGGCTTGATGTAGGAAGTTCCAAAGTAGCTGTTATTGTCGGCGAAATGGGCTTGGATGGACAAATTCAGGTTGTAGGTTTTGGTTCCGTGTATTCAGCAGGTATCAGGAAGGGTAATGTGGTTGATATCGAAAACACGGTCCGGGCGATTGAAGCAGCCATCGAAAAGGCGGAACAGATGAGTGGACGACCTATCGATGGCGGCTATGTAAGTATTACCGGGACGAGTATTTCATCTCTCAACAATAGAGGGGTTGTAGCCGTTGCCAATCCTGAGCAGGAGATTGTGCCTGAGGATGTGGAGAGGGTACTTCAAGCTGCACGGGTGATAGCCCTTCCTCATGATCGGAGAATCATTCATGTTATACCCCGACAGTATATTGTGGATGGAAATGACAGCATCCTGGATCCGGTCGGAATGATGGGCTCAAGGCTGGAAGTGGAAACCCATATTGTCACAATCACCAATGCTGCGGTGGTAAATTTGTTAAAGTGCTGTGAGAAGGCGGGTTTCCATCCTCAAGAGCTGGTTTTGAACGCTTATGCATCGGGAGAAGCGGTCCTCTTTCCGGCCGAAAAGGAGCTGGGCGTGGTGGTTGTCGATATCGGGGGTGGCACGACCGATATCGCCATATTCGAACAGGGAACTCTGTGGTATACTTCTGTTCTGCCTGTAGGTGGTGATTATATCACCAGCGATCTAGCCGTCGGCTTGAGAACTCCTTTGACTCAAGCGGAAATCATTAAGAAGGAGTTCGGAGGAACCCTACCTGAAAACACTTCAGACAGTGAGATGGTAGAGGTTCCTAGTGTGGGCGGAAGGGACACCTTCAGGGTTTCCAGGAAAATGATCGCCAGTATTATTGAGCCACGCGTGCAGGAAATCCTCGGCCTTATCAAGAATAAATTGGATAGCTCCGGTTATCAGGGGGTGCTTCCGGGGGGAGTTGTTCTGACCGGAGGAACAGCTTTAACAGAAGGTATAGCCGAACTGGCGGCGAAAATTTTGCAAAAGCCAGTGAGAATCGGCTACCCGGAAGGGGTGGGCGGCCTTGCCGATGTGATCCACAGCCCGGTCTATGCGACGGGGGTAGGATTGCTGTTATACGGAGCAAAGCGTTCCCAAGATGTAAGTGATCATGATGAGGGGTTATCTTTAAAGGGTGTGGTTGGAAAGGTTAGAAAATGGATTCAAGATCTTTTTTAAAGTGAGGGATCGACAGGGAGATGTTGGAATTGGAAGTTGATACAAATCAGTTTGCCGATATCAAGGTGATTGGTGTTGGTGGCGGTGGGAGCAACGCCGTCAACAGAATGATCCAGTCCGACTTAAAGGGTGTGCATTTCATTACTGTAAACACCGATGCCCAGGCATTAAACCTTTCTCTGGCAGAACACAAGATTCAAATTGGCGCCAAGCTTACCAAAGGTCTGGGGGCAGGTGCCGATCCCGAGATCGGGAAAAAAGCTGCCGAGGAAAGCCGTGAAGAGTTAGTGCAGGCCTTGCGAGGAGCCGATATGGTTTTTGTCACTGCTGGTATGGGCGGAGGTACGGGAACCGGTGGTGCTCCCGTCGTCGCCGAAGTTGCCCGGGAAGTCGGCGCTTTGACGGTAGGTGTGGTTACCCGTCCTTTTGTCTTCGAGGGAAAAAAGAGGGCTGTTCAGGCAGAGCGCGGCATCCAGGAGTTGAGAACGAAGGTCGACACTTTGATTACAATTCCCAATGACCGGCTTCTCCAGGTAGTTGATAAGACTACCTCTATTAATGAGGCCTTTCGCATAGCCGATGATGTTTTGCGGCAGGGCGTACAGGGCATTTCCGATCTGATTGCCGTACCAGGGCTGATCAACCTGGATTTTGCCGACGTTAAGACGATTATGGCGGAGACGGGCTCCGCTTTGATGGGGATCGGGAGTGCACGCGGTGAAAACAGAGCAGTAGAAGCTGCACGTATTGCAATTTCCAGCCCCCTGTTGGAGACATCTATTGAAGGGGCAAGAGGAGTTCTTCTCAATATTACGGGTGGCCCAGATCTGGGACTTTTTGAGGTGAATGAAGCGGCTGAGATTATTTCTCAGGCAGCGGATCCCGAAGCCAATATTATCTTTGGGGCGGTTATTGACGAAAACCTCGAGGATGAGGTGAGGGTTACCGTTATAGCAACCGGTTTTGATTCCAAACCGAATGCCGAAAAGGAGAGTACGGTTGTCGATTTGCGTTCGTTCACCTCTGATGATCTGGATATCCCGGCTTTCCTGCGCAAGAGATAAAATACAGTATTATAATTATCATCTATAACCGGCCGGAAGTCGTAACTTTCGGCATTTTTATTAAGTGCATTCTGCCATATTTTGACATATTGTAACTGATGGATCTATTATAATTAACCTGGCATGGATGGGGAATGTTAGGCATATATTTAGTAAACGAAAAACATCTTCAATGGCCATATTACACTTGAGGTGGAAACGATGCCCGGGGACACCACCGTCTATGTTGACATGCTTTTTCTTGTTAATTTTCTGCTAGATTTTATTGTTCTCTGGGCAACGGCGCGGCTGGCGCAGATCCGTGTTTCACCCTGGCGCCTGGCTGGTGGAGCATGCATGGGAGCTCTGTACAGTGTGCTCGTTCTCCTTCCCAGTCTTGAGCGGCTGTCCACCTTTGAACTGAAATTTCTTGTCTCCCTGGTGATGCTGCTGTCAGTTTTTGCGCCTGTCTCCTGGAAGAAGTTCGGGCAGGCTCTGCTCTTTTTTTATCTCGTAGCTTTTACTATGGGAGGAGCGGTATTTGGATTCGCCTATTTCATAACCGGCAGCAATATTTCTAAGGCACTGGGCAGTTTTACCATGGACTATTTGTGGTTGATCGTGGCAGTAATAACTGCGGGGTTATTGGGCAAGTACGGAATGCCTTATTTAAAAAAGTCGTTATTACAGGATTTGTTAAAGGTGCCTCTTGAGATAACCGTTCAGGGCCGGCAGTTAAAGATTTACGGTTTGGTGGATACGGGAAATCAGCTCGTCGATCCTGTTACGGGGATGCCCGTTATCATCGTTGAATATGGTGTTTTAAGCCCTCTGTTGCCGCCTCAACTTAAGGAACTTGTCAGTGGTGGAGGGGAATTCAATCTGTCCAAGTTGGCGGATGTGGTTCCCGAAGAGGGAACTGTTCCTCCTTTTCGCCTAATACCATTTACGACTATTGGTAAGCGTCACGGCTTGTTGATCGGCTTTCGACCTGACGAAGTAACGGTCTATGTTGGGGACAGAAAGATACGTAAAAGGGACGTTATTATCGGCATTTACAATATGCGATTGTCCCCTCGGGGCACCTACAGGGCGCTGTTGCATCCTGACCTGTTACAGGCGGCGGCTAATTAATTAATCCGTAAGGAGGGGGTTTGATGAGGGCTGTTGTCAACTGGTGTTGGGTTCTCCGGCTTCGTTTGATCGGAATTTTAAAGAGAATAAGGTGTTCTGCCCACATTTATTACTTGGGGAATCATGAAGCACTACCGCCTCCTTTGACCAGTGCTGAGGAGATGACGCTGATAAACAAGCTGGAAACTGGTGATATTAATGTGAGAAATGCCCTCATTGAGAGGAACCTCAGGTTGGTTGTTTACATTGCGCGGAAGTTTGAAAACACCGGGATAGGTATTGAAGATCTCGTTTCTATCGGAACAATTGGTTTGATTAAGGCCGTCAATACCTTTAATCCGCAGCGCAAGATTAAACTGGCCACTTATGCATCGCGCTGTATAGAGAATGAGATTCTGATGCACCTGAGGCGCAACAACAGAACGAAGGCCGAGGTTTCCTTCGACGAACCTCTCAATATCGATTGGGACGGTAATGAGCTGCTGCTCTCGGACGTGTTGGGGACGGATAATGACGTGATTTACCGTCATCTAGAGGAGGAGGTCGACCGCAACCTCCTGCACACTGCCGTGAGCAAGCTGTCGCCGCGGGAGCGCAAGATCATGGAACTCCGCTTCGGGTTGCGAGGAGCCAGGGAAAAGACACAAAAGGAGGTTGCCGATCTGTTGGGAATTTCTCAGTCGTATATTTCCAGGCTGGAAAAGCGCATCATCAGGCGTTTGCGTAAGGAGATTTGTAATTACGAATGAAAAGAAACGGGAAGAGGCCTCAATGTCAGATGACTAGGGGGCTTCTGAAGGCATCTCCTGAAATGAAGTTTTTCGTTAGATCTGGGAATGACGGTTGGTCTTCCCGGATTTTATTTTGCCGTTCTTATCCCCTGTCTGTCTTGGTGTAAGCACGGTATAATTTGATACTTCCCCGGTAATAATGAAAAACGACCAAACGATCCTTGGGGAGGATGCGGGCGGAATGGTTAACAAAGTAGAGATCTGCGGTGTGAATACGGCCAAGCTTCCAGTACTGAGCAGCCAGCAGATGGAGGAATTGTTTCGCCAGGTGAAAGCCGGTGATAAAACCGCCCGGGAAAAGCTTATTAAGGGAAATTTGCGCCTGGTTCTCAGCGTTATCCAGCGTTTTACCAATCGCGGCGAATATGTAGATGACCTCTTTCAAGTGGGGTGTGTTGGTCTTATCAAAGCCATCGATAACTTTGACTTAAGCCAGAATGTAAAGTTTTCTACCTACGCCGTGCCTATGATCATCGGGGAAATTCGCCGCTATCTTCGGGATAACAACCCGATTCGGGTGAGCCGTTCGTTAAGGGATATTGCCTATAAGGCAATCCAGGTTAGGGAGGTGCTGCTCAACAAGCATTCCCGGGAGCCGTCTCTCAACGAAATCGCAGATGAACTCAACCTGCCTCGCGAAGAGGTTATTTTTGCGATGGATGCCATCCAGGAACCGGTCAGTCTTTTTGAACCTATTTATCACGACGGGGGAGACCCCATTTACGTGATGGACCAGATCGGGGATGAAAAGAACCAGGACAGCAACTGGTTGGAGAAGATTTCTATCAGAGAGGCGCTCCGCAAGTTAAACAACAGGGAGAAGATGATTCTCACCATGCGCTTTTTTGAAGGGAAGACGCAGATGGAGGTGGCCGAAGAGATCGGTATTTCGCAGGCCCAGGTTTCCCGGCTGGAGAAAGCGGCCCTGAATCACATGCGGAAATACATCTGACAGGAGAGGTTGTTATGATGAGGCGCGAGATCGGGATTTTGCTCTTACTAGGATTTTTGGGAATGGGTGCACTGTTTAAGTACCTCGATTGGGTTCAGGTGACAAAGGCATTTACGGCCAACAACCTGATCAGGCTGCATGTTATTGCCAACAGCGATGAGCGAAAGGATCAGGAAATAAAACATCTGGTTCGCGATCGGATTGTTGAGGCCTTGCGAGATCAGTTGTGTCGGGTGAACAGCTACAGTGAAGCGCGCGATGTTGTAAGAAGGAGCCTTTCTTCTCTGTCTGATATAGCTCGAGAAGTGGTTACAGCAGAGGGCTGCTCCTACCCGGTGCGGGTTGAATGGGGACGTTTTCCCTTTCCTGCAAAGTCCTACGGAAATCTCACGCTGCCGGAAGGGGAATATGAAGCAGTAAGGTTGGTGTTGGGTGAGGGAGAAGGCTCTAACTGGTGGTGTGTGCTTTTCCCTCCCCTGTGCTTTGTGGACATTTCCGGAGAGACATCGGAATTTGAAGAAACGGCTGTTGAGACTTTGACCCAGGATACGAGGCAAGGGGATGGGGAACGAAAGGACAACACTAATAAACCGGGCTTGAAGTTTCGCTTTTTCGAATATCTCCAGCGTGACGATGGGTATCTGGCAAGGATCATGAAATTTGGAGAGTGAAATGTTAAGCACAAACTGCAACCTCCTTTCATATATTATTTGAGGGAGGTGGCAGCGGTGATTAAAATATCAGAACTGCGACTGCACGATGTGATTAATATTACCGATGGCAAGAGATTGGGAATGATCAAGGATATCGATATTGACGTGGAGACAGGCCGTATCAAAGCCTTTATTTTGCCCGGTGCAACGAAATTATTTAGCTTCTTGAGTAAGAGCGAGGAGATCGTAGTACCGTGGGAGAAAATCGTTAGAATCGGGGTGGATGTAATTCTGATAGAGCTTTCATCTGGGGGGCAGCCGGCCGCTAAATAGAGTGGATATGGAGCGAGCGCAATCTAGGTGTTGATAACACCTGTTTTTTGTTTTGTGGGGTCAGTGATAGAAAAATGCTGCAATGCTATTTCCGAAAGGTATATTTTTAAGCTCTTGTCCAAAAGACAATTGAGACCCCCAAAATCGGAACTTTAGCAGGATATCTCCACTATATGTTGTGTGATATAATTTAATTGACTCTATATATGGAATTGTTTGGTTGGATTTGTGTGAAAGAGAGGGTGGCAATGCGCTGTCCGTTTTGTAAGACGGGAGAATCGCGAGTTGTGGATTCCCGTTCATTGGACAATGGTTCTACCATCAGGAGGAGAAGGGAATGTTTTTCCTGCGGAAGGAGATTTACGACCTATGAGCGCCTTGAAGAGATACCGCTTTGGGTGATCAAAAAGGACGGAAGGAGAGAGCTGTTCAGCCGGGATAAGATCCTGACCGGTATCATGAAAGCCTGTGAAAAAAGGCCTACGGCCTTGGAAACCCTATCCGATATGGTCGATGAAATTGAACGGGAGCTTAGAGAACAACCCGAAACAGAAGTCTCCAGCAAGGTCATCGGACAGATGGTTATGGATCGGCTGTTACAGCTGGACAAGGTGGCCTATGTAAGGTTTGCTTCTGTTTACCGGGAATTCAAAGATGTGGGAGAAATCCTTGACTGCCTGGAAGAGTTAGGGGTCAAGGAGGGTAATTAATAAGAGAGAGGAGATTCACCTTGTTTACTAAGATCAGAAAAAGGGATGGAAGAGAAGTACCATTCGATGACACCAAAATCACCGATGCCATCTTTAAAGCAGCACGTGCCGTTGGAGGGGAGGACAGGGAGACCGCGGTTTCCCTTACCCTGGATGTCCTGCGGATGCTGAAAGAAAAATACAACGGTCAGGTCTTTAGCGTAGAAGACGTCCAGGACGTTGTGGAAAAGGTGCTGATCGAGAGGGGACATGCCCGCACCGCCAAGGCTTATATACTTTACAGGGATAAGCGCACGCGCATTCGCGAGGCTAAGACAGAACTGATGGATGTGGTTGAAGAGATCATTAAGGAAACCGATCGAGACAACGCCAATGTGGGCAATTCTCCTTCGGCTAAGATGCTGCAGATCGCCAGTGCCGCCAGCAAGAACTACTACCTGAACAGGCTGCTTGATGAAGACTTTTCCCTAGCCCACAGGCGGGGGGATATCCATATTCACGATTTGGACTTCTACGCAACAACCCTTAATTGTCTGCAGATTCCTCTCGATGTTCTGTTGAAGAATGGGTTTGATAACGGACATGGCTATATCAGGCCGCCAAAGCGTCCTTCCTCGGCAACGGCTCTGGCAGCAATTATTCTGCAAAGCTCCCAGAACGACATGTACGGGGGACAGTCCTTCCCTTTCTTCGATCGGCAGATGGCACCTTTTGTTGAAGGTGCTGATGACGATGAGGTTTATCAGGCAATGGAAGCCCTCGTGTATAACCTGAATTCGATGCACAGCAGAGCAGGCTCGCAGGTGCCGTTTTCATCCTTAAATCTGGGTACGGATACTTCAGAGGCAGGGCGCAAGGTAACCCGTAACCTTTTGCTGGCTTACGAGGCTGGTTTGGGGCATGGAGAAAATCCCATTTTTCCCAATGTGATCTTTCGGTTGAAGAAGGGCGTTAACTTTGAGAATGGAGATCCCAACTACGATCTCTTTCAGCTGGCTGTGCGCGTGGCCAGCAAAAGGCTGAATCCGACGTTCAGTTTTATGGACTCTTCCTTCAACAGAAAGTACGGAGACCAGGTGGCTTATATGGGCTGTCGCACCAGGGTGATGGCCAACCGCCGGGGGCCGGAGGAGACTGCCAGGAGAGGAAACCTCTCCTTCACAACGATAAACCTGCCGAGGCTGGCAATCAAAGCTGAGCGCAATATGAAGCTCTTTTATTCTCTGTTGGACGAGATGGTGGAACTCGCCATCAGACAGCTCTACCATCGCTTTAAAGTGCAGTGCAGATTGCGGGTTAAGGACATTCCCTTTGTCATGGGGCAGAGGCTCTACATGGGATCTGAAGATTTAAAACCTGAGGACTCTATAGAGCCGGCCATCGTCAATGGAACGCTTTCCGTGGGAATAATCGGTCTGGCGGAGACCCTGGTGTCCCTTACAGGCTACCATCACGGCCAGAGCGAGGAGTCCCAGGCGGTAGGGCTGGAAATCGTGAAGCACATCCGTGAAAAGGTGAACGAAGCCTGTGAGCGTTTTGACTTAAATTATACCTTCCTGGCCACACCTGCGGAGGGGTTATGCGGGAGGTTTATAGCGTTGGACAGGAAAGAATTCGGGATCATCCCCGGTGTTACTGATAAGGAGTACTATACGAATTCGTTCCACATCCCCGTCAACTATCCCATCAGCATTTTCGATAAGATCAGGATAGAGGGGGAGTATCACAAGTACTTCGATGCCGGCCACATCAGCTATGTGGAGCTGGCCTCCCCTCCGCAGCATAACCAGCAGGCGGTGGAGGCTATCATCAGGCACATGGCGGATTGTGACATGGGTTACGCAGGGATCAACTACCCGGTGGATTTTTGCTGTGGATGTAATTTGCTCGGTGTTATCAACGAGTCTGTTTGCCCGCGCTGCGGTTCTTCTGAGATTCGCCGCGTGCGCCGGATCACCGGTTACTTGAGTACTGTTGATCGCTTCAATGACGGCAAGCTGGCGGAGTTGCGCGACCGGATAACACATTTTCAATAAACAAGTTCTGGTGATCTTGGGTGACCTCTTCCTTGATCGAACGACTCCCACAGATTGTCGTTGCCGGTAGGCAAGAGGCGGAAGAAGTTCTGGCGAGGGTGTCCGCATCCAGGGGGGCCTCCTTGCAGATAGATGAAGTTGTGGTCCCCGCGCTGGGGTGCGGGGTGCTCGGGGGGAAAGGAGAGGGGGAAGGACTGCCCTGGTACAACCGCCTGCTTTATGGTGACAATCTGATCATTATCGAAGCGCTCCTAGCCGGTGACCCGCCGACAGGTCTTCCCTCGCTCCGCGGGAAAGTCGATTTGATTTATATCGATCCCCCATTTGCCACCAACGCGGGTTACCGGGTTTGTCGCACTTTACCGGGCTTCGGCGAAGGGAAGCCTTTTCTCCTGGAAATGAGGGCTTATAGCGATTGCTGGGAGGACGGCCTGGCCGGATATCTGCGGATGCTCTGTCCCAGGCTTTTCTTGATGAGAGAACTGCTGAGTGAGAACGGTTCCCTGATCATCCACCTGGACTGGCATGCTGTTCATTATGTCAAGGTCATGCTGGATGAGATCTTCGGGCAAGAGAATTTTCGCAATGAGATCGCCTGGTGCTACGGAGGTGGAGGAGCGCCCCGGAGAACCTATCCTAAAAAACATGACCTGATATTGTGGTACACTAAAGGATCGAACTGGACGTTCAACAGGCAGTACCGCCCTTACACGAAGGGTACCCTGGAGCGGGGTTTAACGGCCGTCAAAGGTAATAAATATGAATTGAGAGCGCAGGGAGCAGGGTTGGACGACTGGTGGGCGGGAAGTGAGGTGCAGAAGATCTTAAGCCCAACAGCGGTTGAGAACTTAAAATTTAGCACACAGAAGCCGGAGGGACTGTTGAAAAGGATTATTGTGGGGCATTCCAATGAGGGCGATCTGGTGGCGGATTTTTTCTCCGGGACAGGCACCACTGCTGCGGTTGCTGGAAGGCTTGGGCGGCGCTGGATCGCAGTGGACATCAGCAAACAGGCGCTGATGATTTCTTATAAGCGCTTGGTGGCTGAGGAAAGCGGTCCCTTCATTTGCCAGTCGGTAAGGAACCACTCCGGAGCGTTCTTACAGAAGGCTTCTGTCCGGGGGGCTGGAGAGAAGGATCTCGTCCTTTTGGTATTGAACATATTTGGTGCCGTTCCTTTTCCCGGATGGCATCACAGTGAGGATGCCCTTGGGTATCTCGAAAACGGCGAGAGCCTGGTGCTGGTTGCCTCACCCTCCCGGCGAATTGACCGCCTCTTCCTGAAGAAGGCCTGCGAGCTCAAAAAGTCGCTGCCGGGAGAGTGGGAGAAGATCGTCGTCCTGGGGTGGGGTTTGGATGATGAGGCTCTCGACTTTCTGGAGGAGCACAAAAGGGAAACTCTGGAGGTTCTGATCATCGCACCGGAGCTTCTTAATGAAGGGAGATTCTGCCCAAAAGAAAGAAATTTGCTTCAGAGAAGGGGGTTATACTTTCTACCGCCAGCTCGTCTCACCCTGAAGGAGCCATTTGTCAAAAGATATTCTCATGATCACGAAGAGATTATCATCGAGCTGGATGATTATCGCTTGCTGGCCTCTGATTATCTGCCGGTGAGCGGTGAAGCAGAGGAGAAGGTACGACGGCTCCTGGAGAAAGATCCGCTCGCCCTGATCGAATACTGGAGCGTTGATCCCGATTACGATGGTAATTATTTCTGCAGCAGATGGCAAAACTGGCGCAAAGGCAAGGAGCGCCGGATTCGGTCGGAGGCTCGGCTGATTGTTCCCAGGGTTGAAGGAATCAGGAGGATAGGGGTCAAAGCGGTGGATGTCTTCGGTTATGAGAGCAGGGCGTATTCTCTAGTGTGTTCTAGTGAGCAAAAAATAACATGAGAGCGGTGGGCTGCATCTGGCCCGCAGCCGTGGGGTAGGAGATGTGAAATGAAGCTGCGAATTGCGGGTTATGAACGGGAAAGTGTGGTCGACGGGCCGGGGATCAGATTCGTTATCTTTGCTCAGGGTTGTCCTCACCGCTGCAAGGGGTGTCATAATCCGGAGACATGGGATTTTTCCGGAGGGCGGGAGGTGACCGAGGAAGAACTCCTTTCGATAATAAAAGCGACCAAACTCTTGAGGGGGGTTACCTTCTCCGGAGGGGAGCCATTTGCTCAGGCGCAGGCCTTCGCCTCCTTGGCGGAAAAGGTCAAAGGACTGGGGTTGGATATCGTTACCTATACGGGATATACTTTTGAAGAAATCTTAGAGATGGCTCAACATGACCCGGATAAAAAAAGGCTTCTGGAGCTGAGCGATCTCCTCGTAGACGGCCCTTACATTGAAAAAGAAAGGGACATATCCCTGCCCTTTCGGGGCTCCCGGAATCAGAGATTGATTGCTGTAAAAGACTCCCTGGCTTTGGGAAGGGCCGTTGTTACAAGTATATAACATTATCCATTCCCAAGGGTTGTTGGTGTCATAAAATTTTTAAAATAACCAGATGGAGGAACAAGGCAAAGGAAAAGCCACGGATAGTCAAGGCATTCCTAGCGGAAAACCGTGGCCCTGTGATGAAATGGGATTCCGGTTGTGTAAACAAGAGCAGCTCTCTTACTTGATCGTTTCGGAATTCGAAAAAAGAGGGGCTCTGGCAGTATTTACCACACGGCATGGCGGTGTCAGCGAGGGACCCTATAAGTCTTTGAATCTGGGGCTGCACACAGGTGATGCATCCCAGATTGTGGCCACCAACAGAAGGCTACTCTATGCTGCCCTGGGAATACGGGAGAGCAGGGTTTTTACACTCAACCAGGTGCACAGTGACAGAGTGGTGGTAATCTGGGATGAGGATGACCTGCAGCAGAAAAAAGGCTCCGCTGCCGATGCAGCGGTCACGCATCTCGAGGGTGTCGTCCTGGTCTGCTTTTTTGCCGACTGTCAGGGGATCTATGTTTTTGATCCGGTAAACAGGGTTATCGCTCTGGCACATGCGGGCTGGCGCGGAACAGTTGCAAGGATTGCGGAGAAGTGCCTGCAGATGATGAACCGGACTTACGGGAGCAGGCCCGGCGACTGTCTGGCAGCCCTTTCACCTGCGGCTGGGATTTGCTGCTATGAAGTGGGGGATGATGTCTGTTCGGCGATAAAAGAAGCGTTTCCGGGGGAGTGGAAGAGACTTCTGGCTAGGAATAGGAACGGGCGCCTGCATTTTGGCATTACTAAGGCCAATCTCCTGGTTCTCCAGGAAGCAGGTGTCCTCAGGAATAACATTATCGATGGCGGTTTGTGTACCATTTGCCGCCAGGATCTCTTTTTTTCGCATAGGGGGAGCGGTGGTACGACCGGAAGAATGGCTGCGTTGCTGAGTTTAATGTAAAGGAGGGATAGAGGTGAGTTGTCGCTGTTGCGGCGGAGAGGGTTTGGATCGTCCCCGGAAGGCCGTACTGAAAGTTACCGGGATGAGCTGCAACCACTGCAAAAAAGCGGTGGAAGGTGCTCTTCGAAAGCTGGATGGCGTTCAAGATGTCCAGGTGAAACTGGAAGAGGACTTGGTTGTCATAAAGTATAATCCACTGGAGGTGGGTCTTCCAGAATTTCGCGAGGCCATAGAAGAAGCCGGTTATGAGGTGCAGGAGTAAATGGCGGGACATCCTGTTGGCCTGCGCAGGGTGAGGCAGAGGAGGAAGGCTGTTAAAAAAAAGGTGGCCAGCCTGACGGGACGCTTCCTTATTTTCTTATTAGTTGGGGTGTCGTTATTCTGGTTTGGAAAGCAGCTGTATGGATTCTGTATCTTTCAGATCATCAGTACCGTTCAGGCAGAAAGAGGTGTGCTCGAGGACACCTATGGAGCGCAGGGACTGCTACTGCTTCAGGAAACAGTTGTCAGGGCTCCTGCAGCGGGGAAGGTTGTTCCGCTGGTGAAGGAGGGCGATCGGGTTCCAACTGGAAAGGCGGTTGTCCGCCTGGATCCGCATCCGGACCTGGCTGCGGAAAGCAGGAGCAGGGAGCTGACAAGCCCCTGTCCTGGAATTGTCAGCTTTCACTTTGACGGCTGGGAAGGCGCCTTAGACAGGAATGACTGGGAAAGCTACGATCCTCTACAGCTTTTCGAAAGCCTCGATAAGCAGGATGGCAGGCTCCAACAAAAGGATGAGGTGCGCTGCACAGGAGAGCCGGTTTTTAAAATTATCGACAATCTGGTAAACCCCTACATGTTTCTCAGGTTAGAATCCGGCTCTCGACTCTCTTTTGAAGAAGGCGATTTGTTGAGGCTGGAATGGGGAGATTCGGGGAAAGGCCGGATGAAGGTGCTTTCTCTGATCCGCAGAGGTGGAGCTTATTATGCCGGAGGGGAATTGCTGGCTGCGAGGCCTTTTCCTGTAACCCGTCGAATGACGTTTAGGGTCATTTCCAATAGCTTCGAAGGGGTTGTGCTCCCTACCTCAACCCTAGTTAAAAACGGAGGTGTTACAGGGGTTATTACCAAATCTCCTCTGGGCTTATCCTTCAAGAAGGTTGATGTGGTTGGGGTTGTTGGCGACCGCGTGGTTGTGAAGGGGATTGCTCCGGGAGTAAATGTGGTTACCAATCCGCGACTTGCTTCAATGATGATGGGAGAAATTTAAACTGCAACGGAAGGGATCGGCGGATAAATGCCGAATTGGGAAAAGGAGGCATTAACTTGACTGGTACTCTGAAAGAGAGGATAGCGAAAGTTCACCAGAGAATTGTCGCAGCCTGCAGAAGGGCGGGACGGGACCCATCTGAAGTCAAGGTAGTAGCCGTCACCAAGATGGTTGCTGCCGAACATTTAACAGATGCTTTAAACTGCGGCCTTACCGTTTTTGGTGAAAACCGGGTTCAGGAATTTTTAAAGAAATATGAGGCCATCGGGAAGGCGGCGGAGTGGCATTTGATCGGCCACCTCCAGAGCAACAAGGCCAAGTATCTGGTCGGGAAGGTGGCCCTCATTCATTCTCTGGACAGTCTGAAGCTGGCCAAACTGCTGGATAAGCTGAGCGTTGCCCATGGGGCTCCCTGGAGGGTGCTGGTGCAGGTTAATGTTTCCGGTGAAAAAACAAAGTTTGGCCTTTCTCCCGAGGAAGTTCCCGGTTTCTTGGATGCGGTTCAGGATTTGCCTGGGATAGAGATTTGCGGTTTAATGACTATGGCCCCTTACGAAGAGGACCCGGAGAGGACGCGTCCGGTATTTCGCAGCCTGCGCCAGCTGCGGGATGAAATGGCCAGATCGAGACACTATTTGAACCTGGAGCATCTTTCGATGGGTATGACCAACGATTTCGAAGTTGCAGTGGAAGAGGGAGCAACAATGGTCAGGATCGGTAGCGCCCTGTTCAGTGATTATTATAATTGATTAAGGAGGGAGCCTTTTTTGAGCAGCTGGTATGAAAAACTCCTGGATCTTTTAGGGCTTTCCGATAAGGATGATGGAGACCTGGATACCTCCCCTCAGGACTTTGAAGAAGAGTTCAGAGGGCATAAGCGGGCACCTGTTGTGAGCATTCACACTTCCCCGGAGGTCAAAATTGTTGTTGTAGCGCCTGCAAGTTTTGAGGAGGCGGAAAAACTGGCGGGACATTTGAAGAGCCGTAAACCGCTGGTTGTTAATTTTGCCAATGCCTCGCGAGAGATCGCCCAGCGCCTTTTGGACTTTTTAAGCGGAACCGTCTACGCTTTAAATGGTAATATGCAAAGGATCGATAAGGAGACCTTTCTCTTTGTGCCTAGCAATATCATTGTGTGCTCCGAGGGTGTCGGGAGCAACCTGCGTGAGCAATTACATGTCAAGATTGATTGAGGGGGAATGAAAGATCGCTAGTCAAATGAAAGTAGCTGTCATCGGAGCGGGAGCAATGGGAAGTGCCCTGGTGACGGGATTTCTCGAAACAGGGCTTGTACAGCCAGGCGATTTGTTTGTAAGCGATCCTGACGGGGGCGCCCTTGCCGCCCTTGGGCAGAAACATCCAATTAACACGGGGACTGATAACAAAGAAGCGGTGCGCTTTGCGGATGTAGTTATACTTGCCGTTAAACCGGCCGTTGTCAAACCTGTTCTGAAAGAAGTCGCGCCCTTTATTACAACAGAGCATTTAATTGTATCCATAGCCGCAGGGGTTAGCCTGTCCGTTTTAGAAGAGAGCGTTCCTGCGGAAGTTCCCGTAGTCAGGGTCATGCCCAACATCCCTGCACTGATAGGAGAAGGGATGGCTGCTATTGCCCTGGGCAAAAATGCAGGGGCAAGCGAAAGAAAAACAGTGGAGACCTTATTCGCTGCCGTCGGCAAAGTAGTCACCCTGTCGGAAAAGGATCTGGATGCCGCAACGGGACTGAGCGGCTGCGGTCCGGCATTTTTGGCCATTATTCTGGAAGCTCTGGCAGACGGGGGAGTCAAGATGGGGCTGTCCCGGCAGCTGGCCATGGAACTGGCTGCCCAGACGATGATCGGTACTGCCAGGATGATCCAGGTCACCGGAGAGCACCCTGCGGTTTTAAAAGACCGTGTTTGTTCTCCGGGAGGGAGTACCATCTGTGGGGTGCACGTCCTGGAGGAGGGCGGGCTGAGGGGGATCTTGATGGGTGCCGTCGAGGCAGCAGTGAAGCGTTCCGGCAAATTATGTAAGTAAAGGAAGTTCGAACCTATGGATGGCAATTTTGTTATTGGTATTATTTCTATTGCAGTTGAAATATATATCTGGTTGATTGTAGGGCGTGTGCTGCTGTCCTTTTTGCGGCCACGCACCTATCATCCTATATTCCGTTTTATCTATGAAATTACCGAACCTGTTCTTGCCCCTCTCCGGAGAATTCTGCCTCCTGCTATGAATATCGATTTCTCTCCGTTGGTGGCTATTATCATCCTGGAGATCGTTAAGGCGCTGTTGATCTCGCTGTTGCGCAATTTTATCTAGGAGTGAGTAGGATGTCGTGGCTTTCTTCTTATGGCTGTGGTGTGAGGATTCAGGTCAAGGTGCAGCCGCGTGCCTCCTGTAACGAGGTAGTCGGAATTACAGAAGAATATCTGCGGATCAGGTTAACTGCCCCTCCTGTCGACGGGAAGGCAAACAAGCAGCTGGTTAAATTTTTGGGGCAGCTCTTCCGCTGTGGAGCCGGAAAAGTGAGAATCCTACACGGTACGAGCGGGCGCTGCAAGCTGGTGGAAATTGATGGGATATCTGAAGATGACGCCAGGAGGCTGGTAAAAAACTGTTTCCGAACCGAGGTATAACCGGTTGCCGTCCATCCAATAATAAAAATAAATAATTTCGCCAAGGAGTGGGATGGATGGCAGCCAAAAATAGGAAAGGAAGAAGAACAGGCAAGGCAGGGGAAGAGGTCAAAACCCGGACAGCGGATATCGAAACGGCTTCTGAGTATGTCACGATCAACGATTTAAAAAAAATGGCCGAAATCGACGAGAAAGACAGAACGGTATAACCAGAAGGGTATTTTCCAGCGTGCTTTTTTAGGCGCTCCCAGAATACGGTGTGCCTTTTCTTTTTATCATTATCTCGTGTGTCTGCGGCTGATAGGGTATTCTTGACAGGAGTGTTCAATATTCTTTATAATTACTTCAATCACAGGCACAATACAAGATTGATAAAGTGATGACCGGGACGAGTATGCTGTTTTCGGAATCAAGCAGCGAGCTGGGATAGTGAGAGCCGGTGTTTCCGTACTGCAGAAAATCACCCGGGAGCGCCTAACCGAAAACCGCATGGTAAGTAGGTCTGGCCGTTTTAGGAACGTTAACCCCTAATTCTTAATTCTCTGAAGAAGGAAATAGGGTGGTACCGCGGGAACCTCTCGCCCCTGTTGGTGAGAGGTTTTATTATTAAATGTCTGTCATGAAAATAGACCGCATACCCTGCCGGTCTACCGCTCGACTCCCGATTCCAGGCCGGACAGGACGATGGCTCTTTTCGGGACAGCTCTGGGATGCTGCGTAACAAGTTGCGAACTGCTTCTGTCAAACGCAGCGTTTGGCCTCGCTACAAATCCATTCCATCGAAACTCATTAGGTGTCTGTACTTGCATCCCGACCTGTCATCCTCGCTTCGCCTGTCCTGTTACCCGGCCTTCCATAGGTCGCTCGCCGGCAGACCCGTCGGGTATTTTAATACTCTGTTGGTGCTGCCGGAGGCGGCGTGAGGGTCTCCCATGAAATACGTTCCGGTTTATCCTTACGCTTGCTCCCGGATCTTTTTGGTTTTAGATTTGACGATAGATAAGCAGCAGACCGGCTCCCATGACGGCATCTGCGGCATCCCTGTTGCAGAGCCGCCTATCTCGACATCCAGTCTCGATTCGGCTGCCGTTTGCTGCTCCTTCGTCAAGGGCGAAGCAAACAACCTCCGTCAGGTCGCTGCGCCGACAAGGATGAACCCTTTTTTTGTTCCTTTGTTTGTGCCGCCGATGGTGGCATGGTAGTCTACCATAAAATAATCATCATTTGATGAGGTGAAAGGTGTTGGAGTATAAAGCAACTTTGAATCTACCACAGACGGATTTCCCCATGCGTGCCAATTTACCGCAGAGGGAACCCGAAATTCTGCGCTATTGGGAGAAAATCGGGCTTTATAAAAGGATTCAAGAGCAATCAAAGGGGAAACCGAAGTATATTCTGCACGATGGCCCCCCTTACGCCAACGGCAATATTCACTTGGGACACACACTGAACAAAACCCTGAAAGACATTGTTGTGAAGTACAAGACAATGGCTGGATATGACGCTCCTTATGTTCCAGGGTGGGATACTCACGGTCTTCCTATCGAACAGCAGGCCATCAAAACGCTGGGAGTAGACCGTCACCGGGTTGCTCCCGCCGAATTCCGCCGCATCTGCAGGGAGTATGCTTTGAAGTATGTTGACATCCAGCGGGAGGAATTCAAGCGGCTGGGGGTCCAGGGTGACTGGGATCATCCTTATCTTACTCTGCACCCGACTTATGAGGCCGTGCAAATCGGCATATTCGGCGAAATGGCCAAGCGCGGCTACATCTATAAAGGCATGAAGCCTGTGTATTGGTGCACGGACTGTGAAACCGCCCTGGCGGAAGCGGAGGTGGAATACCAGGAGGACGAAAGCGATTCCATCTATGTTCTCTTCCCGATCAGGGACGGAAAAGAGCTCATTAATGTCGATGAAAAAACCTATGTTTTAATCTGGACGACTACCCCCTGGACGATCCCTGGAAACCAGGCCATCTCCCTTCATCCCGACTATCGGTACGTGCTGGCAGAGGTGGATGGGAGAAGGGTAATCGTTGCCGAAGAGCTCCTTCGCCAGGTGGCGGAAATCAAGGGGGAGACTCATCCGCCCATTCTCGGTGCCTGGCAGGGGCGTGAGTTGGAAGGGATTCGCTGTGCTCACCCCTTCTATGATAGGGACTCTTTGTTGATTCTGGGAGAGCATGTGACACTAGAGCAGGGAACCGGGGCGGTTCATACTGCACCTGCCCATGGTACGGAGGACTTTGAGGTCTGCCAGAAATACGGCATCCCCGTCCTTTCTCTAGTTGACGGGAGCGGTAGGTATCTTCCCGAAGCGGGAATTTTTGCAGGAGAGGTTATCTGGGAGAGCAATCAAAAGGTTATAGCTGAACTGGAGAGGCGCGGCCTTCTCTACCATAAGAGCAAGATTGTGCATCAGTACCCCCACTGCTGGAGGTGCAAAGAGCCCCTGATGTTTCGGGCTACTGAGCAGTGGTTTGCCTCCATTGATGGTTTTAGAAAAGAGGCTCTCAAGGCCATTGAAGGGGTGCGGTGGATACCTGCCTGGGGAGAGGAGCGGATCCGCAGCATGGTGGCGGAACGCGGTGACTGGTGCATCTCCCGGCAGAGAGTGTGGGGGGTACCCATCCCCATCTTCTATTGTGAAGACTGCCAGGCCACGATCATCAATGACGAAACGATCGGTTGGCTTCAGAAGCTTTTTGCGGAGCATGGATCTGATGTCTGGTTTGAACGCTCCGCTTACGATCTCCTGCCGGCCGGTTTTAAGTGTCCATCATGCGGAAGGGCTAACTTCCGCAAGGAAACGGATACGATGGATGTCTGGTTTGACTCCGGCTCCAGCCATATGGCCGTGCTGGAACAGCGCCCGGAACTCAAATGGCCTGCCGACCTCTACCTGGAAGGCAGTGACCAGCACCGGGGATGGTTTAACTCATCGCTCTGTACTTCTGTGGCTGTGCGGGGGGTAGCTCCTTATAAGGCGGTGTTAACTCACGGTTTTGTGGTTGACGAAGAAGGACGAAAGATGTCGAAATCTTTAGGAAACGTCATTTACCCCCAAGATCTGATCAACAAGTACGGAGCGGATGTTTTAAGGCTTTGGGTAACCTCCGCAGACTACAGGAATGATATGGCCGTTTCTTTGAACATTATGAAGCAGCTGGCAGAAGCCTACAGAAAGATCCGCAACACCTTCCGTTTCCTGCTGGGAAACCTTTATGATTTCGATCCGGAGAAGGATTCTCTGCCCTATGAGCAGTTAAGCCTGTTGGATAAATGGATCCTCTTCAGGTTGCATCAGTTGATCCAAAGGGTAACCCGGGCTTATGAAGACAGTGAGTTTCATATTGTTTACCACGCCATTTCTACCTTCTGCGTGGTAGACATGAGCTCTTTTTACCTGGACATTACCAAGGATATCCTCTACTGTGGAGCGGCCGAAAGCAGGGAGCGCCGCGGCATTCAGACGGTGCTGTATGAGGCAGCGAATGTTTTGGTAAGACTGCTGGCACCCGTTCTTTGCTTCACCGCCGAGGAGATTTGGAGCTTCCTGCCGGGGGCCAGGGAAAGAGCGGTAAGCGTCCATCTTGCCGAGTGGCCGCAGGTGAATCGGCGTTACCTGGATCCGGAGCTAGAGAAAACTTGGGGTAAGATTCTTTCCTTGCGGGACCAGGTGAGCAGGGCATTGGAGCTGGCGCGCCAGGAAAAACTTATCGGCCCCTCGACAGAGGCGGAAGTCTCCCTTTATCCTGAGGAAGAGGAAACGCTTCGGTTTTTGCGCCGGGTTGAACAGGATTTGCCGGCTCTATTTATCGTCTCTGCAGTAAAGGTGCACGAGGTTTGGGAAGCTGCACCGGCAGGAGCTGTACCGGCAGAAGACGACTGGTCGCTGAAAATCGTTATTAGAAAAGCTCCCGGTAAGAAGTGTGTCCGGTGTTGGCTCTACAGAGAATCTGTAGGCGAATTCAGCGATCATCCAGATCTCTGCGAACGCTGCTATGAAGTTGTCCGCCAGCAGCCGGGGGGAGGGCCGGATTAATAACGAGGCTAGGAGGTGTTAAGGAATGCGAGAAGTGGTGACTAGGGCAAAAATAGCGGAACTGCCGGACCGGGCGGAATTGAAGGTCGCGGCAGGAACCATTTTTACTAGAGCAGCCAGGGAACTGATCAAGGAGAAGGGGATTGTCTTGCGTTTTATTGAAGAAGGGGTTTTAACACCGCAACAAAAACCGCAGCAGGCAGATGGTGAGATTGAACGAGGCATTGTCACCGTGATCGGACATGACAGGGTGGGAATTATCGCTCAGATTGCCGGGATTTTGGCCGAGGCCAATGTAAATATACTCGATATCAGCCAGACCGTACTGCAGGGATTTTTTGCCATGATTATGATTGTCGATCTCAGCAGTTCGCGAGTGGGGTTTACAGAGCTGCGGCAGAAGCTGGAGGAGACGGGAGAGAAGATGAGCTTAAAGATTGGCCTTCAGCATGAGGATGCCTTTAAGTATATGCACCGTCTTTAGGTGTTAACAGGGGGTGGCTTCGGTGCCGTTTTCTTATACACCTGAAGAGATCTTTGAAACCATTCGCATGGTGGAACTGGAAAACCTCGACATCAGAACCATTACCATGGGAATTAGCCTGCGGGATTGTGCCGACCCCGACGCCCGGGCTGCGGGCAAAAAAATATACGAAAAAATAGTCCGGCAGGCAGGCAACCTGGTGGAGATAGGTGAAGAGTTGGAGCGCACATTCGGCATTCCGATTATCAATAAACGAGTTGCCGTCACCCCCATAGCGCTGGTTGCGGAGAGCTGCTCATTGGATGATTACGCCTACCTGGGCAGGGTCCTGGATGAAGCTGCCGGGGAAATCGGGATCAATTTTATCGGTGGTTATGCTGCCCTGGTGCATAAGGGTTTTACAGAGGGTGATCGCAAGCTAATCGCCTCCATTCCCCAGGTGCTGTCGGAAACGGAGCGAGTCTGTGCGGCGGTGAACGTAGGGACAACAAAAGCTGGTATTAACATGGATGCCGTTTACCTGATGGGGCAGATTATTAAAGAAACTGCCGAAAAAACGGCGTCTGAGGATGGCATCGGTTGTACCAAGTTGGTTGTTTTTTGCAACGCTCCTGAGGATAACCCCTTTATGGCAGGAGCATTTCATGGTATCGGCGAGCCGGACTGTGTTATTAATATAGGGGTGAGCGGCCCAGGGGTGATTCTCAACGTTGTCAGGCACCATCCCGATGCCGATTTCGGCACCCTGGCATCGATAATTAAACAGACCGCCTTCAAGATCACACGGATGGGTGAGTTGATAGGGCGCACTGCGTCCCGGAGACTGGGTGTTCCCTTTGGTGTGGTTGACCTTTCCCTGGCTCCTACTCCGGCAGTGGGGGATAGTGTAGCCGAGATTCTGGAGGCGATGGGGCTTGAAAAATGCGGGGCACCCGGGAGCACCGCCGCTCTGGCCGTACTAAATGATGCCGTGAAAAAGGGCGGAGCGATGGCCTCTTCCTATGTAGGAGGCTTAAGCGGTGCCTTTATCCCGGTGAGCGAAGATGAGGGGATGGCACGGGCTGCTGCCGCAGGGGCGTTGACTGTAGAAAAGCTGGAAGCAATGACCTGTATCTGTTCGGTAGGCCTGGATATGATCGTTCTTCCTGGGGATACTTCGGCAGAGACCATTGCTGCCATTATCGCCGATGAAGCGGCAATAGGGATGATTAACAAGAAGACGACAGGTGTGCGCTTGATTCCTGCTCCCGGCAAGCGGCCGGGGGATTATGTGGAGTTCGGAGGGCTGCTGGGAAGAGCTCCGGTGATGGCTGTCAACAGGTACCGCCCTGATGCTTTTGTGAAGCGCGGTGGAAGGATACCCGCCCCCCTCCAGGCCCTGACCAATTAAGGGGCTGTCATGGATCAGTATCTTTTGGGGAAGAATTAAATCAGGGGAATCCGATGCGAGAAATCACCGGGGATCTCATTGAAGCCTTAAAACAAAAAGTTGATGAATTATCGCTAAACCTGGAGCGCATGAAGCTTGCCGAATATGTGGAACTGCTTAACAAGCCGAAGCGCCTTTTGCTAATCAATTTTATTTCCGGGGTGGCCAGGGGACTGGGAATTGCCGTCGGTTTCACATTGCTGGGGGCTCTTGTTTTGTTTATCCTGCAGCGCCTGGTGGTTCTCAATCTTCCTGTAGTCAGCGATTTTATCGCTACGCTGGTGCGTCTGGTGCAGCTTCAGCTGGAGGGAAAGATCTGATTTGCCGCTCGATTGCCCGGAGGGGCAGCTTCAAGCCCGGGTGGTGCAGTTGCGGTGATGATTGATGTAATTCGAAAAAAGAACATTGTAAAAATGGAGGATACCGAATTGGATCAAGAAAAAATCGCTCACTATCGGCAACTCTTGGAGCAACAAAAAAAGGAGGCGCTGAAAAGCATTTCTACTTTCAAGGAGGCAGAAGAGATCGGCGGTCTCAAGGATACCCTTCAGGAGCTGTCCATGTATGATAACCACCCCGCGGATATCGGTACGGAAACATTCGAACGCAGCAAGGATATCGGCCTTCGCGACGTGGCCCAGCAGCAATTAAAAAAGATCAACGACGCTTTGGAAAGAATGGCTGAAGGGAAATACGGAATATGTGAGGAATGCGGGAAAGAGATCTCTGAGAAGAGACTGGAAGCGATGCCGGAGACGACCCTCTGCTACGAGTGCCGCCGAAAGCAGGATGATCGGGTAAGCTCCTCTCGCCGCCCTATTGAGGAAGGTGTGATCATGCCGCCCTTTGGCGGGTTTGCCGAGGATCGGCTGGATAATGAGCAGAGGGTACAGTTTGACGGTGAAGATGCCTGGCAGACTGTGGAGCACTTTGGGACCTCATCCGATTTTGAAAGCAGGGATGAGGAAGGAGGAGCGGTTGAGGATGTCGAAGGAATAGCCGTCTACCACGACACTGACGGAATGTATTATCAGGATTTCCGCGGGAAGGACGATGAGGGAAAGGCGAGGGACCTGGATGAGCCATGAAAATCGGTGTTTTTACGGATAGCTACCGCCCCTATGTGAGTGGTGTTGTTCGCTCTATCGAAACCTTCTCCCGTGAATTAAGGCGTCTCGGCCATGAGATATATCTCTTCGCCCCTCATTACCCCCAGACGAAGGGGGAAAAAGAGGTTAATGTTTTTCGTTTTCCTTCTTTTAATACCCCATTTAATCCGGAATTTTACATTGCTCTACCCTTTCCCCGCCGGGTGGTGAGGTATGCCTCTGGACTTGGCCTTGATGTAATTCATGTTCATTCCCCTTTTATGCTCGGACAGGCAGGGGCACGCCTGGCGCGCTCTCTCGATCTACCGCTCGTTTTTACTTATCATACTCTCTACGATCAGTATTTGCACTATGCTCCTTTGGCAGGGAAACTGGCCAAAAGAGGTATAATCGCTTATGCCCGCAATTTTTGCAATCGCTGTGACCTGGTAATCACCCCAACCGGTGTAATCAGGGAAATGCTCTTCGGGTATGGGGTGCAGAAGCCCGTCGTGGCCATTCCGACCGGTATTTATCCGGAGCGCTTCCGGGATGGCGACCCCGATTTTCTCAATAAAAATTTCGGCGTACCACCTGATAAAAGGGTTTTGCTGTTTGTGGGGAGAATTGGTAAGGAAAAGAACCTGGCCTTTCTCATGCGCGCCTTTGCGTTGGTTTCCAGGCAAGTCGATGATGCCGTGCTTGTTCTTGTCGGCAGCGGGCCGGAGGAAGCTGCTTTGCGGCGCATGGCCTATACCCTAGGGGTCGGCGACAGGGTTGTGTTTACCGGTCGGCTACCGCCGGAGGTTGTTGCAGGAGCCTATGCCGGCGCCTATCTTTTCGCTTTTCCTTCGGTAACTGAAACCCAGGGCCTTGTCCTGGCGGAGGCGATGGCTGCCGGATTGCCGGTGGTTGCCCAGGCGGCCTTTGGGTCCCTGGCAATGGTGCAGGATGGGGTTACCGGCTATCTCTGCCGAGGAGGAGAAGAGGAGTTCGCCGGGAAGGTCCTGGAGCTTCTTAACGATTCCGATTTGCACAGGCGGATGGCTGAGGCCGCAGCTCAATTGGCCTGGAAGCTGTCCGCCGAGAAAATGGCCTTGCGCATGGAAAAAGCCTACCTAGCCCTGGTGCATGGTGATCATGATCGACTGCTGCAAATGGGGGAGGAATGGTGAAAAAAGAAATAATAAACCTGGCCATGTTCATTACGGTAACTTTTGCGGCTCTAACCGTCGACCAGGTCTCCAAGGTTTTTGTTGTCAAACAGCTGCGGGTAGGGGAATCATTAGTGGTGCTTCCTCAATTCTTTCACCTCACTTACATTAAGAACCCCGGAGGAGCCTTTGGCATTCTCCCCTACCGTACGGAAATCTTTATTTTTCTGGCCTTTCTTTTTATCATTATGGTGCTGCTGATAACCACATTTTATCATGACAATAACTGGATGCTATCCGCCTGTCTGGGCCTGATCACTGGCGGAGTCATGGGCAATTTAATAGATAGGATCCGCCTTGGCTATGTTATCGACTTCCTGGACTTCCGGGTCTGGCCGATATTTAACGCAGCTGATGTCTTTATTACAGGAGGAGCCTTGCTGTTGTTCCTTTTACTATTGCAAAGTAAAGGTTGAAGTAGATCGGTTGCCGCCATAAGCCCGGAGCGTTTTGGAGGGAAATAATTTATGGAGCAGGAAAAGCGCTATCTCTATGAGGTAACCCCGGATGCAGCGGGCAAACGCCTCGATCACTTCCTTGCGGCCCAACCCCCTTTATTAAGCCGGAGCCAGATACAGCGTCTGATTGAGCGGGGGTTTGTCCTAGTAAATTCCAGCAGGACCCGCTCCAGCTACAAGGTGCGGTGCGGTGATGTGGTAACAATGCGGGTACCACCGCCAGAAGAGATCACCTTAAAGCCGGAAGAGATACCTCTCGATATTATTTATGAGGATGAAGATCTGCTGGTAATCAATAAACCGCAAGGGCTTGTTGTACATCCGGCAGCAGGACATAAAAGCGGCACCCTGGTTAATGCTGTGCTTAACCATTGCCCGAAGCTTTCGGGGATCGGGGGCTACCTGCGTCCGGGGATCGTTCATAGATTGGATAAGGATACATCAGGCCTGATTCTGGTAAGCAAGAGCGACCTTGCCCATCAGGAGCTAACGCGGCAATTGAAGGAGCGCAGCATCAAGAGGGAATACCTGGCTCTGGTGCATGGAGAGGTCAAAGAGGACAAAGGTGTTATTGACGCCCCGGTGGGGAGGGACCCCCGGAACCGCAAAAAAATGGCCGTTCTGCCGGAAGGGGCTCCGGGAGCCAAGAGCGCACGCACCAGTTATCGGGTTCGCGAGAGATTCGCAGGGTATACCCTGCTGGGAGTTTCTCTGGAGACCGGGCGTACCCACCAGATCAGGACACATATGTCCTTCTTGGGCCATCCGGTTGCAGGGGATCCGGTTTATGGACCCCGGCGCAATCCTTTGGGGTTGCCTGGGCAGGCCCTGCATGCGGGAAAGATTTCCTTCCAACATCCCCGGACGGGAGAGGCTCTTACCTTTACGGCTCCGCCTCCGCCGGTTTTTTTACAGGCACTGGAGAAGCTGCGTGCCCAAACCGGCCGGTAGGGCAGCTTTGCCGGGTGCTCTTCACTCTAATAAAGGTTCATGTACTTCTTGATTTCCCAGTCGTGAACTTCTTTGTTGTAAAGATCCCATTCGTGCTCCTTCAAGAGAATGTATTTTCGATAGATGTGCTCGCCGAGGACGTCGCGCATAAAGGCGCTCTCTTTAAAGATTTCGATGGCCTCGCCCAGGGTACGCGGGAGCGTCTTGATGTTTAACTTGTTTCTTTCTTCTGGTGAAATTAGGTAAAGGTTCTCTTCTATCAGCGGTGGTGCTGCAATGTTGCCGGAAACTCCCTCCAGGCCGGACTTGATAACGGCTGCTAGAGCCAGATAGGGGTTGCAAATGGGATCTGGACTGCGCAGTTCAACCCTGGTGTCGCTGCCTCTAGCGACGGGAACCCTTACCAGAGAACTGCGGTTGCCTTTTGCCCAGGCTACATAGAGCGGTGCTTCGTGCCCCGGTACCAGGCGTTTGTAGGAATTGACTGTGGGATTTGTTACGGCCGTGAACTCGAGCGCCCGCTCCAGGATACCGCCGATAAAAGACAAGCATAACGGGGTTAATTCCATGGGCGCCTGGGGATCGTAAAAGAGGTTTTCATCCCTGTGGAAGATAGAAAAATTCAGGTGCATCCCAGAACCGCTTTGGTCGGAGAAGGGTTTCGGCATAAAAGTTGCTTTTAAACCGTGTCTGAATGCTATCACTTTGACGACGGTCCTGAATGTGGTAATGAGGTCGGCAGCAGCTAAGGCGGGGAGGTATTTCAGGTCTACTTCATGCTGGCCCGGGGCTTCTTCATGATGCGACGCCTCCACAGAGTAGCCCATTTCCTTTAAGGTTATAACAACCTCACGGCGGGCATCTTCACCCAGGTCTGCAGGGGCGAGATCAAAATAACCGGCGCTGTCATGTGTCTGCAGTGTATGGCTGTTATTTTCATCGTTATGAAAAAGGAAAAACTCTATTTCAGGACCAACTTGCACGGTATAACCCTTTTTTTCGGCCTCTGCTAGGACATTTTTGAGAACCTGGCGTGGGCACCCCGGAAAAGGTGAACCGTCGGGGAGAACAATATCGCAGATTAATCTGGCTACCCCGCCCGCCCGAGGGCGCCACGGGAATACCGTAAATGTGGCGGGATCGGGACGGAGATACATATCGGATTCTTCAATCCTGGCAAAACCCTCCACGGAGGAACCGTCAAACATTACTCTACCTTCAATTGCCCGTTCCAGTTGGTCAACAGTAACGGAAACATTTTTGAGAACTCCAAGGATGTCAACAAACTGCAAGCGCACAAACTGAATATCGAGCTCCTGTGCGAGGCGCAAGACATCGTCGGCGGTAAGGCTCAAAATAGACCCTCCTAATTTAATAATAAAGTAATGTTTGATGCAGAACCCTCGTAAAATTTAACTTTGAGATACATTTTTGATGCGATAATACCGGCAAATAAGTTTGCATCTACATTTCCCTTGAAAAAGGTCGATAGTTCTGTAACAGTTTAGCAGCATCCAAGGTGGTGTCATAGGATTCTATCATATCAAGCTGTGCCTTTACCTTCCGAGAGGCACGGCAGTTTTTTAAAAAGGAGGCTGTCGTAGAAGACAGCCTAAAGCAATTGGAGGATGAGATTAACGTGTTCATAAATCACTTCAAAACTTTTTAAGGTATTGGGCATTCTCCCAGGGGTGTACCTGGATTCTGTAGGTGTTCCATTCTAACTTCTTGGCTGCCAGAAACTTTTCATATATATGAGTACCCAGAGCTTCTTGCACTACGGTGTCTTTTTGGAGTTCTATTATCGCCTCACCTAAATTTTGCGGGAGAGTGTTAACCCCCAGTCTGTTCAGTTCTTCTTCGGTCATTTGGAAAATATTTTGATTAACAGGGGGAGGGGGAGCAATCTTATTTTTAATGCCGTCCAGTCCTGCTTTTATGATGACGGCAAAAGCAAGATAGGGGTTACAAGAGGGATCCGGGCTCCTCAGCTCAAAACTTGTGCCTTCACCCCGCCGGGCCGGAACCCTTACCAACGGGCTTCTGTTTCTGGGCGACCAGGCAATATAAACTGGCGCCTCGTATCCTGAAACCAGCCGCTTGAAGGAGTTGACAAGCGGGTTTGTAATGGCAGTATAGCCCCGGGCATGCTTTAACAAACCCCCCAGGTAATACATAGCAGTTTCACTTAATTGGAGAGGCTTTTCCGGATCGAAAAAGGCGTTCTTACCATTTTTGAATAGGGACTGGTTAACGTGCATTCCGGAGCCTGCAATGCCGAACACAGGCTTTGGCATAAAGGTGGCATGCAAACCGTGCAGCTGGGCGATGGCGCGTACTACATATTTGAAGGTGACAACATTGTCTGCTGTTGTCAGAGCATCGTCATACTTAAAATCGATCTCGTGCTGCCCAGGAGCAACTTCATGATGGGATGCCTCCACTTCAAACCCCATTTTTTCTAATGTTGAGACGATATCACGGCGTGTGTCTTCGCCGCGATCAAGAGGATTTAAATCAAAGTAGCCCGCCTCATCGTGGGTGGATGTTGTCGGATAGCCGTTGCTATCAGTGTGAAATAAAAAGAATTCAGCTTCCGGGCCAACGCAGATGGTGTATCCCATTTCTCGGGCTTCTTTCAGCACTCTCTTCAGAGCGTAACGAGGGCATCCAGCGAAGGGAGTGCCGTCGGTATTGAAGATGTCGCAGATTAGGCGGGCTTCAACTCCATCACGAGAGTGCCAGGGAAAGATCGTGAAGGTTGCCGGATCGGGAACCAGGTACATATCCGATTCTTCAATCCTGACGAACCCCTCGATTGATGAGCCGTCGAACATAACACCGCAGTTGAGGGCTTTCTCCAGTTGTTTTACAGTAATGGAAACGTTTTTGAGCACCCCGAAAATGTCTGTGAATTGAAGCCTAATAAATTTAACTCCGTTTTCTTCTGCCAGTTTCAGGACATCTTCCTTGGAATGTGCTAGACGCGACACCAAGTTTACCTCCTCCTCATATCCAGCATCTTGGTCATTTAATGTTGTCCTTCCGTGGGATTTCTTTTAAGTCATTATTGATGATGACTGCTTCAGCTACCTTTCGTAGAGGGATACACCTGTCCATGCTCTGTTTCTGTAAGATTCTGTATGCCTCGGCTTCGGAAATGTTCATTTGTTTCATTAAGATGCCTTTGGCCTTTTCGGTCAGCTTTCTGGTTTCGATTTTTTCATGGAGACTTTTTACCTGGGACTCGAGTTCCCGAATGTGCCTGTAGTAACTGATGGATGTGGCAATGGCAGGAAACAATTTATCATCACTTAATGGCTCGATAACATAGCTGAACGGGTAGGATTCCTGGATCGGGTCAACAAATGTCGGGCGGGATGAGCCGTTGACGATGATAAGTATGGGGGCAATTCGATCCTCAAAAAGAACCCGTCCCAACTCGAGAGCGTTAATTCCTTGCAAGTTTGTTTCTGCGATTATCAGATCCGGTTGGTAGTTGCGGGCATAACGCAGCGCTTGGAGCCCTTCTTCCGCTTCTGCGATTAAGTGGTAACCGCCCCTATTGAGCAGCTGTTTCAATGTACAACGCAGTGTTTGGTGGGCTTTTCCTACAACAATCAGAATCCTTGGCCGATCCATCTGGTTCACACTCCGCAGTCGCGCAAAAAGAAAAATGTCCTTTAAAGGGTAGTATAACCCTCCTCAAGGACACCTTTGCCCGTTCATAACCGTTTCCCGCCTTTGGGATCCCGCGAGGGATTTTTATTTCCACTTGTATTATGCACTTGGTGTTTTTAGATGTCAACAATTTTTTAACAGACTGGGAGAGTAGGGAAAGGGGGCGTGGTTTATAGTTTATGGGGAATCTCTACCATTTGTGCTACCGAACGGCCAGGTTTTTCAGCAAGTATACATGTATACATAAAAAATCTTGCTTGACAACGAACAACGGAGAGTTATGATCTAACGCGAAAAAAGCCCATGCGATGGCGTGTGGAAAAGAAATTCCTGTGCAATGGGGTGCAGGGGGACAATACAAGGAGGTAATAAAATGTCACTCAGTAAACCAAATGCTAGCGTGGCCACTTTAACCAAGAACCGCACAAAGAATGTTTGCCCCTTTAGCGGTCTCTGTGCCACCTGTGTGGATGGATGCGCCGGTCTCTGCGAGGTCGGCAAATCTGCCTATCGAGGGAAAGAAGTCCTTTATCCCCAGCCTTTCGGGAAGAACACCTCTGCTTCGGAAAAAGATTACCCGATCGACCTTTCGCACTTTAATATTATGGGGCGTGCTTCCGGTGCCTGGGGAGTCAAGGCAGATAGCGATGAAGCTATCTTCCCCGCGGTGGATGTCTCTACTGAAATTGGCGGCACTGCCAAGATTAAGATGAAAGTTCCCATCATTATAGCAGGCATGGGATCCACTGAAATTGCCCGGATTCACTGGGAAGGGCTAGCCGCAGGGGCAGCCATTACCGGTTCTGTGATTGTTATCGGGGAAAATGTTTGTGGGATGGACCCTAAGGTAGAGATCAGGAACGGACGAGTTGTCCGTTCACCGGAACTGGAAAGGCGTGTCAAGGTTTTTCGTGATTGGTATGACGGCTATGGAACGGTAGCGGTGCAGGCTAATGTAGAGGATACCCGTCTGGGTGTTCTGGAATATGCCATTGAGAAGCTTGGCGTTGATGCTGTTGAAATAAAGTGGGGGCAGGGTGCAAAAGACATCGGGGGTGAGGTTAAGCTGAACTCCCTGGAAAGCGCCCTGCAGTTGAAGGAACGCGGATATGTCGTACTTCCCGATCCTACGGATCCTGCCGTACAGGAAGCTTTTCGGAAGGGAGTTTTTCGCGAATTTGAACGCCACTCCCGCATCGGAATGGTGGATGAAGAGGCATTCCTGGAAAGGGTTGATCGGCTCCGCAAGCTGGGTGCAAGGTATGTTTTCCTCAAGACGGGAGCATATCGGCCGGTTGACCTTGCCCGGGCCGTCAGACTTTCCTCCCTGGCTCGCCTGGATCTCCTTACGGTGGACGGAGCAGGCGGCGGCACAGGGATGAGTCCCTGGCGGATGATGAACGAATGGGGAATCCCGACCGTCTACATTATATCTCTCTTGCGTCAGTATCTGGACTGTCTGTCAGAGCGCGGAGATTTTATCCCCAGTGTTGCCGTTGCAGGTGGTTTTTCTCTAGAAGACCATCTCTTTAAAGGGTTTGCTTTAGGAGCACCTTATGTGAAGGCAATCGGCATGGCCCGTGCTCCTCTGACCGCGGTGATGGTTGGGAACAAGATCGGCCGGGATGCCGCTGCCGGCAAGCTCTCCAGCGAACACAGCAAATACGGGGATACTATTGAACAGATCTTTATCACCAGCAGCGAATTGAAGGCCCGCTTCCAGAATGATTTTGACAAGCTGCCGACCGGTGCTATTGGGCTTTATACCTATTTTGATCGGCTCATGCAGGGATTGCGGCAGTTAATGTGTGGGGCTCGAAAGTTTGCGCTTAATTACATCGACAGAAATGATATCGCAGCTCTCACACGGGAAGCAAGTGAGGTCAGCGGGATTCCATACATCATGGATCTCAACAAAGAACAGGTTGAACAAATCCTCGAGTTTTAAGTTGGGCTGAAGTGATAACTGTTCTTTCCAGGTGGTGCCGGGGTTTGCTGGATAAACCCCGGCTTTCTTCGTTACGCGCCCCTATCCCTGTACTGCAAGTTGCAGATAGGGGCTTATCTTATCCGGATTCGGGAAGATCACAGTTTTTGGCGAAGGGTTGATACCGGTTTCCCGTGTAGTTTACACCGGAAATACCCGCAGGCCAGGGCGTTGGGATTGCATCTGCTCACTATTTCTCCCAGCCCTTCTCTTCCTACCGCTTTCAACACTTCTCGGACGTGGATCTTCTCTGGGGGATTTCCGTACCATAAATCTTTGAATTTTTCGATGCAACCGGAACGCACCTCTTCCTTTCCCTCGATCAGCACATAGTACCGGCACTCCCGACACTTACCTGTTGCCTTTTCCCGAAACTCCGGAAGGAGTACCCGGTGACCTTCCCAGAGTTTGTTATTACGGTAAATACCCACAGCAATCAAACCTCCAGGCGAGATTGTTTAATGTCGAGAAAATTCCAGACGAACGGTTTTTTGACGAGAAAATTTAAAGATAACGCATGTGCTCCAAGCACCCTTCTTTTAGGGAAACTGCTCGAAAAACGGTCGTTTGTCCATAGCGGTCGCGAACTCTGTCGCAGGCTTTTTCAATTTCCCAGATCTTCTCCCTGTTGCCGAAAAGCGTTACCTGCCTGAGGCGAAAGGGAAAAAGATTGGCGAGGGTGATACCGACCAGGCGCACTGGCCAATCAAAGGACCAGTGCCTCTGTAAAAGCTCAAAGGCAGCTGTAGCTATATCGGCGGCAAGGTTGGTTGGTTCTCTAAGGGTTTGCATTCGGGAAACCCAACGGAAATTGGGGTCCCTGAGGGTGAGGGCTACTGTTTTTCCCAGGTGTTCTCCGGTTCGCGCTCGGTAGGCAACCAGATCGGCCAGCTCCAGGATCACCGTTTTGATTTCCTCCCCTCGGTAATCGCGGGGGAGGGTGATCTGCTGTCCGATGCTTTTCACCCGGTTGAGGCTGTCCGGATCTACCGGACTGAAGTCGATGCCGTTGGCGCTCAACCACAAGGTTTCCCCGTAAAGGCCAAACTTTTTCCTGAGGATGGTGCTTGGGTATTTGGCGAGGTCCCCAATGGTATGAATATTTAGTCTGTGGAGGTGACGCTCGTAGTTGGGGCCAACGCCGAAAAGCTCCCGCACCGGTAGCGGCCAGAGGGATAAGGGGATGTCCTCATGGTTGATAACTGTCAAGCCGTCGGGCTTTTGCATGCCGGCGGCCATTTTGGCCAGCAGTTTATTGGGGCCGACACCGATGCTGCAGGTGATGCCGATCTCCCGGCGGATACGCTCCTTTAAGCGCCGGGCAATATCGATAGGGGAACCAAAAAGCTTTTGGGAGCCGGTGACGTCCAGGAAGGCTTCATCTATTGAAAATGGCTCTACAAGGGGTGTGAAGTCATTCATAATGCGCAGGATACGGATGGAAAAGTCCACATAAAGGTGGTACTGGGGTTTAATAAAGATCCCCTCCGGGCAGCGGTGCCGGGCCTCCCATACGCCCATCCCGGTTTTAATCCCTTTTTTCTTGGCTTCGTAACTGGCCGTAAGGACTATCCCGTGGCGTTTTTCAGGATCCCCGGCAACAATTACGGGTTTGCCTCGCAGTTCCGGATTAAGTGCCTGGTGGACACTGGCGAAAAAGGAGTTCATATCGGCGAGAAGAATGGCACGTTCCATAAAATACCTGGCGCCTCCCGAACATGTGTTTTCTATATTATATTGCAAACACATGTTCGTTTCAAGGTGGGATTCCCATCTGTCTCTGTACCGCCTTTTCTCTTAGCGTTAAGCTATGGCTCTTTTTATGAATCCGCAATTAACAGATGGGGAATGCGTTTTCGACCGGGCACACCTCGGATACTTCAAATAACTGAAGATATGGGCATCGTGGAGAAATGTCTTTTCTCGAGGACTGTTGGGCATAAGCCTTGCGGTCAGGCGACCAGGAAAATATACTTATTAGATGAGGTGCAGAAGCAGTAATTGGCTTTATCTTCAATGCTTGTGGAAAACGTTAAATCGCCTTGAAGGGGGCCTCAAGCTTTCGGAAACAGTCTTTCTCTGCGGTAAAAGATCGCCAAGAAGCGGTTAAAACTACTTTTGGAACAGGAGTTGATGTGGGGTGCGGTGTATAAAGTGTAAAAAAGAGGCCGAAGTAAGGCTTAGGTCACCCAAGGTCGGTTTCTGTTCCGAACACTTTTTAGAGTATTTCTTGAGACAGGTGGAGCGGGCGGTAAAAAAGTTTAAGATGTTATCCCCCGGTCAGAAGGTATTGGTTGCGGTTTCTGGAGGAAAGGACAGCATCGTTTTATGGGATGCCATCTTGTCGTTGGGCTATGAAGCTGAGGGTCTTCACATAGACCTGGGCCTGGGAGAATATTCTGAGGCTTCCAGAGATGCCTGTTTGCAGTTTGCTCGGAATAATGGAACCAAACTCTACGTCGTTTCTTTTCCGGCAAACACCCGAAAAAGTATTGCTGAGATAGCACGCAATGCCCGCTTGCCCAACTGTTCGGTTTGTGGGGTGATAAGGCGTCACCTGATGAACATTCTGGCCGAAGCGACCGGTCATCGGGTAGTGGCTACTGGGCACAACCTGGACGACGAGGCAGCGGCGCTTTTGGGCAATATCTTGAATTGGCAGACAGGTTACTTGGCTCGCCAGCATCCGCACCTTCCTGCCTATGGGCGTTATTTCCCCGCTCGGATAAAGCCTTTGGTACGCCTGAGCGAAAGAGAGATATTATCTTATTGTAGGTTGAGGGGATTGAATTATTATGAAGGCAGGTGTCCGTTTGCCAGGGGAGCTTCTTCCTTGGTCTATAAGCGGATCATCGAAGAACTGGAAGAGGAGATGCCCGGGACCAAACACCGTTTTCTTTTTGGTTTCTTGAAGGAAGAACGAAAAAGATTTGTCATAACCTCCCTCGAAATGAAGGAGTGTCGAATTTGCCACCACCCCACCACCTCCGAGGTTTGTGTTTTCTGCCGCCTTATGCAAAAGGCAGGGATCGAGCCCAATCTGCCGTACAACCCGGAAATATTCACTCCAGAGTCAGTCCTTGAATCCACAGGTGAACGCCGCGATTAAACCGGACCTAAATGAGTTACTGGGAGAAGCAGGAGGGGCACCCCCTGCTTTGGGCTTTGAGAGAAGTTTTTGACATACTCCCGCTAATGGCAAATCTTCAATGCTCATTTAAATCTCGATAGGCTATGAAGCCGTGAAGAGATGAAGCCTGTTTAACTGCTCTCACGATGGCCCTTTCAACGGCCCTGGCAGCTAACAGGCCTGCAACGTTGATGTCCGCTTCAACCTTTCCGGTGGCCAGCGCAAAGATAGTATCGCCGTCGACCATGGAATGAGCGGGTCTTATGACCCTACCCAATCCGTTGTGAGCCATTGATGCTACCTTGTTCATCTGCGCTTTATTGAAAGAGCCGTTGGTGGCCACCACTCCCACTGTTGTATTACCAGCGAAATAGTTTTTCTGCTTTGCGTACTCCAGCATCATCACCTTCTCGGTGTCGGCGAAGGTTCTTCTGTTATCACTCAAGGCGCCGGCCAATATTTCTCCTGTCGCCGGTTCTATGACATCTCCCATGCAGTTAACGGCGACTAAGGCTCCTACTTTCAGCTCCCCAACTTGAAAGCAGCAGACCCCGAGCCCTCCTTTCATCGCCCTTTCCATCCCTAGTATCTTTCCGACGGTAGCCCCTGTTCCGGCGCCGACGTTCCCCTCGGGACATTCTCTGTTGGTCGCATTCAGACAGGCTTGATACCCCATCTCTTTGTCCGGTCTGACGCTGGGATCGCCTATTGCCAGATCAAACAACACCGCTCCGCAGACGATAGGCACTTTCGTAACCTGCACGTCGAAACCGATACCTCTTTCCTCAAGATACTGCATGACGCCAGATGCGGCATCGAGGCCGAATGCGCTCCCGCCGCAGATGATGGCCGCATGAATTTTTTCTACCAAATTAACGGGATTTAGCAAATCTGTCTCCCTGGTTCCCGGTGCTCCTCCCCTTACGTCGACGCCGGCTGCTGCTCCCTCCTCGCATAAAACCGCAGTGCAACCGGTCGCGGCCTCCATGTTTTGTGCATGGCCGACCTTAATTCCTTCGATGTCAGTAAACGCGGTCTCCTTCATCAAAAGCATCCTCCTGGCCAGTGCAGGCTTTACAAAATATATCGGTTTTTAACCGAATTAGTTGATTATCCGAACAACTTCATCCAACGGACGGCGCGGTACAGCTCTTCTTTCCTGGTCCGGGTAGCCTATGGGTACGAGCGCAACGGGCCTAAAACCCGGTTCCAGCTCTAAGATTCTGGCCGTTTCCTCTTCATCGAATGCTCCAACCCAGCACGCTCCCAGGCCGTAACCGGTTGCCGCCAATAGGATGTTCTCAATTGCCGCAGCGGTGTCCTGGATGCAGTAAAGTTCCCTGCCGCGTCGGCCGTACTCAAAGGCCGAGCGCTCTGGCTCTGCACATACGACAATGCAGATCGGTGCTCCTGCAATAAAGGGTTGTCCGGCGGCTTTAGCCAGTTTTCGGCGCAAGTCTTCGTTCAGGACGACCACAAAAAGCCAGGGCTGTAGATTGCCGGCGCTGGGCGCCAGCTGCGCTGCCTCGAGCAGGCGCCCAACCGTTGCCTGAGGCACCGGATCGGTTTTAAACTTGCGTATGCTACTTCTCTCTTTGATGGCATCCATAACGTCTTTAGTCACTCCATCATTCCCCCAATATAAGAATCTATTTCTAATATTGTTATTCTAAGACAATATCTACATTTTCATTCTATCTAATCGCTAACCTGTTGGCAATCTCAGAGCTTTTTGGGGGATCGGGGTTGTTCTTACACGCAACTGGATATCCTAAAGGCAGGAGGGATTAACGTGGATAAGAAACCCGTCAAAACAAGAGCAACAGACAGCAATCCGGGAAGGTATGGCCTTGACGCAGGGGCTGCTTTCCGCATCCGTTTCCGAAAACCTGATGAACTGCAGGATTACCTCGAGAATGCGGAAGAAGAGGAGCTTATTTTTTCTGCCATCCCTTTTTCGGGGGAACCGGAGACCTTCCGTTACAACAGTCGAGAAAGGGCGATTGTAAGAACCGAGGATGGTGCATTATTCGACAGTGTCGCTGACTTTATCTGTTATGCCTTTCAGTGTGATAGCGAGGGGTATCCCCGCACTGAATATGTAGAGGTTGTATTTGGTTAGGCAAGAACGTACTCCGCGTACTGAATTCTACGGCTTTTATTGCGCTAAGTAGCGCGTATGCTTTAGTATTTTTGAGCAAATTTTAAAAAGAAGGGAGGGCGATAAAGTGCCTTTGCTTGAAATAAGCGTGGTGCCTGTTGGAACCGGGCAACCGAGCTTTAGTTCCTCAGTGACCGATGCCGTGCGAACCATCGAAAGAAGAGGTTTAAACTATCAGATTACTCCTACGGCAACCGTTATTGAAGGAGATCTCGAAGAGTTAATGGAAGTGGCGAAAGAAATTCATCAAAACGCTCTAGGCAGGGCGGCCAGTCGGGTGATCACGAATATTACCATTGATGACAGAATCGATAAAGATATCAGCCTGCAGCAGCAGGTCGAAACTGTGAAGCAATCTTTGAATGACGGTGCAGTACCTGAGTTGAGAATGCCTATGAGTTAAAATTAAACTCGATGGGCATTCTTTTTTCCCACATGTAGCCAGTCCAGGGCTTCCCTTTTTAAATAGTGAATCGCGGCCAACTGCAAACCTCCTACTGGCGCAGCGCTTGCGTTGCTGATCAACTTTAAGAGTCATGCGCAAAGTATGCTATATTTTCTTTGTGACCTTTTTCGTGAACCGCCGAGAGAACATATGCAACTGTAGATGCACGCCGAGCCTCTACCCTGTTGAGTAATGGTGGGGGCTTGAGTGATCCGAGGATGGTTCATCCTTCACTCCGATTTATATCTGTTAAAGATTGTAAGGGAGGGGAGTGCGAGCAATGTCGGAGAAAGTTTTTGTGTATGGCACGCTGATGAGCGGTCGTTGCAATCATTTTTACATGGAGAAGAAAGAAGTGAAATTTTTAGGCAAAGGCCGCGCAAACGGATTTGCTCTTTACAATGTGACCCCTTATTATCCGGGCGCTGTCAAGGAAGAGGGGGAAAGTGTGTTGGGAGAGGTCTACGAAATTCCTAAGGACCACATGGACTGCCTTGACCGTCTTGAGGAGAACGGGTTTTTATACCGGCGAGAAAAAGCGGAGGTTGAGCTGGAGTCAGGGGAAAGGGTTGAGGCCTGGATTTACCTCTGGCTGAGAGATTGCTGCTCAGAAACCAAGGTCCCGCCGGATCGACAGCCCTGGGGTGAATGTGAGGACTTTGAAGACGATTTTGAAGTTATCAAGAACAACAAACGCAAGAGAGATTGCTAGCTGGGTATATTCTTAAAATAATGATTATAACGACGAGACTTACAATTGGAATCGAGCTAAAAAAATAACACCCCGAAAAGGGGTAATATTTTGTGGGCCATTTGTCGCCCCGCTTTTGGAAACCATGCAAAGTATGGCTCAATCAAACTAAATGACGGGACTTAATAACCCCGTCAATCCTTGAATTTTTTGGTTTCTCTGGCAGGGGTGGCAGGATTCGAACCCGCAACCAACGGATTTGGAGTCCGCTACTCTACCAATTGAGCTACACCCCTGTATAATCTGCAGTTTTATTATAGCCGAAAATGGGCTTTGTGTAAAGAAGGTGTAATAGTTCGTCCGCGTCAAGATCTAGTAGGCAACTTTATCTTAAGAGACCTCGGATCCACTCAAGGAATAAGCAGAGAGTACTACGCGGTATTAACTCAGCGTTACTTAGCAAGTAACCCCTAGCAAACGAGGGCAGCAAACTCTGGTCGGGTCAGTTCTCTGAGAACATGTTTTATCCAAGGACGACCGGCAAAAGGCCCTCTTAATGCCGGTACGCTTGCCTGCAACCATTCCCCTATATCCCCGGCTATTTTTCCTTCTGAAGAACTTTCTGTTTTTAGCTTTATTGTTTCTAGCTGCACTGCCTCCTTCAGTTTTTTGTGTTCTACCGACCAGCGCACTGTGTACTTGCTGAGCTCTCCATTCGCTCTGGCAGCCAGCAGACGGGCCATCCGGTCCCCCCCTTCTATAGTCCATTGAGCTCCTAGACGCTTCATCCGCCGTGCTATGTTGTGCTGTTCTGCCCTTCAATGGCTCCTAGACGTTTTGCTTCCTCTGAGTTGACAATCCCTTCCCAGTTTTTCCTAAGATAATCTAACAGTTTGATGAGCCTCTTTTTGCGGTTGCCTTTTGTCTTTTTGCTCGCTTCCGTTATTGCTGCCTGGATTTTGACCCAGTTTCCTTCAGTTATGGCTGCGCAGGTCTCTTTATATGCTTCTTCATCGTGGTGAAGGGCTTCGATTAGATGCCTGTTTATATGGTAGCGGTCTAAGCAGTAGATGGCACGGGGAAAGTATTCCAGTCCCTCTTTGACCTGCTGCGCTCCATCACCACCAATGTAGATGGTTCCTACTTTTTCTAAATCAATTTTTTCTCCGTTCCGAGCATAGCTCTCTTCCCATGCCTTCCGCCATTCCTCCATGGTGCTTGTTACTTGTTTGTCTTGTAAGATATTCCGCCCCCGGCTGATTTGTCTTTTCCCCCTGTAGCTTACTATGTGTTTCACTTCACCCCGTTTCTCTTTCTCCCGTTGAAGGTTGACTACTATCCCGTCTCCTTCGAAGTGCAGTTCTTCTACTACTTCTTTCCCTTCAGGTATCTCTCCGTCCTCAAATATCGCACTCCTCTTTTCTTCTCCTTCCTGCCGCGCCGCTTCCCCCGCTTCTTGCGTCACCCGCCAGATGGTCATGGCGCTTAGGTCGGGTACTAAGTAATTCAAAACCTCCGCCGCCCGCCTAAAGGGTAGTTCTACGCTCAGCTTCACCGCCAGTTCCCTTAAGTAAGGAGTGACTTTCGCCCGTCCGGCCACCCAACCGCTTCGTCCAGTAAGTATTTGGCCTCCCCTGTCTCTCTGTTCCTGTACAGCCGCCTCTTTATGTTGAATTCCCCAGAGGCGCTGATTATCGTCTTCTTCCGAAAGCCAATTACCTCCCATTTCTTCCGGTCTCGCTCTTTCATCAGTCGTGTTCTATTTCTTCTAATGCCCAGGTGACTAGACGGTTGCATACAGCCCGACTAAGTTCTTGAACCCTTTTCTCAAGTTCGTAAAAGTCCCTACATCCCTCTATTATTTCGACTAATCCTTTTACAAATAGAAGGACTGCTCCTACTATGTGTCGAATATCCAACATGAGACCTCATACTCCTTTTTTGTGTTGTTGATTTTTCCCCGAGGTCTCATTCTTTTTTTATTTGCCTTCCCCTTCTTTTGCCTACTGAAATTTTACGCGGCCTAATAGTTCAATACATGTGAAACACTAAGAGGATGCATACTGTTGCAAGAATTGGGCGGGGCTCATATAGTTTCGCTGAGGATATTCTTCCCTTAATTCCCGAATCCTCTCAACCAATCTCACTGACCATGTCGGCTTCCTAACGTTCTTAGGCCTCCTACTCCTATTCTCAAGACTCCCGAGGTTGTTTGGGTTAAATCTCTTCTTCCACCTGTAGTATGTCGACCTGGATATCCCAAATCGCCTGCACGTCACAGTTACAGGATGTTCCCGCCCAAATTCCAAAAACTTAAGCCTAACTTTCGCTTCTCTCGATATCTCTTTAACCTTCGAGAGCCTTCTCACTGATGAAGAGCCAATTGCGATGACCGGAAGTAAAGATGAATAGGACGTTTGAGGGCAATGGCGAAAAAAATTTACCCCGGTGCGATCCAGGTTTTATGCTGGTTGTGGGTATGAGCAAACGGTCTTTTGGCAAAATTGACCCCACAGAAGAAAAACGAAGGAATGGAGAGAAATAACGGGAAATAAAAAGAGCCTCTCTTTATAGCGAATTCTTCTTAATAGCCAAAAAAGAACCAAAGGAGGTTTCCCTTATGGCAATTATACCACAACAACGCCTCTTTGGGTGGCGAGAAATAGATGAACTGGGCGATCTGGAGCGCCTGGCATTGGTACTCCGTCATCTGCCTGATGAAGAGCTGATGTGCAAACTGGAGCGGGAACGGGCAAAAGGCCGAAATGATTACCCGATCCGTGCTGTCTGGAACTCGGTAGTGGCGGGGGTAGTCTTCCAACACCCATCCATTGAGAGCCTGCGGCGGGAACTGGCCCGCAACGCCCAACTGCGGGACATTTGTGGCTTCGACCCGTGTTTGGGAGAGCGGGCAGTTCCACCGGCTTACGTATACAGCCGCTTTCTGGGGAAACTTATGTGGTACTCCGGCGAAATAGAAAGAATGTTTGACCGGCTGGTGGAAAAAGTGAGCACACTGCTGCCGGATTTCGGGCGGGTTTTGGCAATGGACAGCAAACCCATAAATAGTCTGGCCCGGGGCAGAAAAAAGGACGAAGAAGAAAAGCCCCGAAAGCCCGATGGGCGCCGCGACACCGATGCCGACTTTGGCAAGAAAACGTACCGGGGGCGAAGAAAAGACGGAACACTGTGGGAGAAAGTAGTTTCATGGTTTGGCTATAAGCTTCATCTTATAGTTGATGCTGTCTATGAATTACCCGTAAGCTTTTCAGTAACGAAAGCATCTGCCAGCGATATCCAAGAGGGGCATCAACTGATTGCGCGACTAGAAGAACAACAGCCGGAGATTATAGAACGTTGTGAAGTGCTAACAGCGGATAAAGGGTACGACGACACGAAACTAATCGTGAACCTGTGGGACGAACACCAGATCAAGCCGGTGATTGACATCCGCGACATGTGGCGGGACGGTGAAGACACACGGCTTTTAACAGGGAAAGACAATATCGTTTACGACTGCAGGGGAACGGTCTATTGCTACTGTCCCGAAACCAACAAGCGCCGGGAGATGGCCTTTGGGGGTTTTGAAAAGGGCAGGGAAACTCTGAAGTATCGCTGTCCGGCCCGGCACTACGGGGTGGAATGTCAGGGGATGGAGCGATGCCCCGCAGCTTGCGGTGTACGCGTTCCTCTTGCTGAAGACCGGCGGATCTTCACCCCCTTGGCGCGGTCCAGCTACAAGTGGAAGAGAACCTACAAGAAGCGTACAGCCGTGGAAAGAGTGAACGCCCGCCTGGACGAGGCCTTTGGATTTGAAAAACACTTCATCCGGGGCCTGCAAAAAATGAAGCTGTGCTGTGCGTTAGCGCTAACCATAATGCTGGCCATGGCGGTGGGCCGGATACAGGAAAAACAAGGAATGAATATGAGGAGCCTGGTGAAGGCGGCCTGACGCCGGCACTCTAGAAAAACAAAAAAACAAATGGATGATGCACCAAGGGGTAAGTATGCCCTTTTCGTGGAAATAATGTTTAATATCGGTTTGAAAGTGCTGCATTTTTGCTCAAAAAACCGCAGTGGTTGGTGTTTGCTGTTTACACCGAAGTTAAAAAATGTTTACAGCGCAAATAGCTTATGAAGGATAAATATTGACAACCCTCATGGAAGCCCCTGTCCCATGAACCTGTAGACTTTTTTCACTGGATGCGCTAAGCTTCATATTGGGTGTGGGGATCCTCCTTTCTATCCTTGTGTCTCTTTCTCAAAACCAAGGATAATGATCCCCGCACCCTTTTGTCTACTCCCTCCCCCTCTATCCCCTTACCTGTTCCACATGTGTCTGAGCTTTGTCAGAAGGTTGAAAAACGATTTGAGTTATTTTATTAATTAAGAGAGAATATCTAGAAGAGGAGAGTCAAAATAACTGTACAGAGGTGAAAGGTGTGGCCGGCAAAAAACCGCGTAAAGTCGTGGTGTTGATGGGCGGGCGTTCTCCTGAACGGGAGATATCGCTTAAGACTGGGAGACGGATATCCTCTGCCCTGGCGGAGGTAGGTTATAAAGTCCTAGATGTTGATCCTAAAGGGGATTTCATTAAGAGTCTCAACGATTTCCGCCCCGATGTGGTTTTTATTGCCCTTCATGGAAGGTATGGTGAGGACGGGACGATTCAGGGGTTGCTGGAAGTTCTTGGATACCCTTATACTGGGTCGGGGGTTCTGGCCAGCGCCCTGTGTATGGATAAAGTAATGGCGAAAAAAGTTCTTCTCTATGAAGGGATTTCCACCCCTCCTTTTCGAATTATTACGGCAGGGGAGTGTCAGGAGCGACAGCGAACGGAGACGGCCGACAGGCTGATAGAAGAACTCGGGCTGCCGTTGGTGGTGAAGCCTTCGAGGCAGGGCTCGACCATCGGCGTTTCGGTAGCCAGAAAAGCAGAGGAGCTGGAAAAGGCCATTACCGATGCTTTTCGTTATGATCAAACGGTTTTTGCGGAAAAGTTCATTGACGGCGTCGAAGTGACAGCATCCATTATCGGCACAAAGAATCCGCGAGTTCTTCCTCTTCTTGAGATAGTGCCGGCGACAGGGTTCTACGATTATACGGCCAAGTACAGTCCGGGAATGAGCCAGCATATTATTCCTGCCCGCATCCCTCAGGATGTTGCCGAGAGAGTAGAGGAACTGGCCCTGCGATCTTACCGGGCTCTGGGGTGCCGGCAGTTTGCCCGGGTGGATTTTATGATCGACCGTGAAGACACACCCTTTGTGCTGGAGGTGAATACCATCCCCGGGATGACCGAAACCAGTCTGTTGCCGGACTCGGCAAAAGCGGCGGGAATCACCTTTGCAGAGCTTGTTTCCCTCTTTGTTGAGGAGGCCTGGGCTCTGGCACATGATGAATGTTCTTGAGCTGAGCGTCCAAGATTTTATGTTTTAGCGCAATATATTATTGTTTAAAGAGGTGTAGCTATTGCAGGACAGCAGGACATTTAGTTCGAAGCTCAACAGAATTAACAACCGAGGTTATAAGGCCTATCAGGAACTTCAGGGAGAGTACGACTTTGGACGTTATCGTTTGTTCGTGGACCATGTTCAAGGTGACCCCTTTGCCGCCCCTTCGCGTGTTAGTGTCCGGGTTTATCAGGATCGGGCCAAATTTCCCGCCTCCCTTTTTCAAAAAAAGCCGAGGCGTATTGCTCTCTGCGACTATCTGGCCAGATGCTTCTCCCA
Organism: Thermacetogenium phaeum DSM 12270; assembly: GCF_000305935.1. Lineage (NCBI taxonomy): Bacteria > Bacillati > Bacillota > Clostridia > Thermoanaerobacterales > Thermoanaerobacteraceae > Thermacetogenium > Thermacetogenium phaeum. Next base: position 1,338,619 of record NC_018870.1, read on the forward strand.
AGCGGTGAAAAAATATTGCGGGGGGATTAGGGGTACCGGAAAGAGCGGTCTGATTTTTATCGATTCCGGGAAGCAGGAAATTTTAGAGCGCAGTGCGGTGGTGATTAACGAGAGCTTTGTAGAGGCGCGTTTCTTCTGCGGACTCCCGGCCAGGGGACGCACAGTTCTGAGCAATGTGGCTGAAAAGATGTTCTTTCAGGAAATACCCGAAATCGTTGAGGCCAGCCTTTACTACGAAAAACTCAACCACGGGGAGCTTCTTGAGTATGTCAATCTGGCCGAGGACCAGGAGTACATCAGGGAATCCCTATCCGAACAGGGTTTGGTGGCCTTTATAGCCAATGGTTCCGTTCTACCGCGCCGCAGCGGCATCAGCGATCTTCCTTTAACCGGTCCAAAAGTAATATCCTTTCAGAGCCCTGCATCTCTTGAGGTGTCTTTTAATACCCCCAATCACGGTGAGATCAGAGGGATGGGGATCCCCCAGGGCGTTACCTTGATTGTTGGAGGGGGCTTTCATGGCAAGTCTACATTACTCCATGCCTTGGAGCGGGGGGTATACAACCATATACCCGGCGATGGCCGGGAATGGGTCATTACCGTCCGAGATGCCGTCAAAATCCGGGCGGAGGAGGGGAGAAGAGTGGAAAAGGTGGATATCACCCCTTTTATCAACAATCTCCCCTTTGGTCAGGATACGCAACAGTTTTCCACAGATAACGCCAGTGGAAGCACCTCTCAGGCGGCGAATATAATCGAAGCTCTGGAAATGGGTTGCAAGTTATTATTGATAGATGAAGATACAAGCGCTACCAACTTCATGATTAGGGACGGGCGAATGCAGGCTCTGGTGACCAAAGATAGGGAGCCTATCACGCCCTTCCTGGATCAGGTGCGCCCCTTATATGAGGAGCTGGGTGTTTCTTCTGTGCTGGTAATTGGAGGCTCTGGGGACTATCTGGATGTGGCCGACCACGTTATCATGATGAACGAGTACAGTCCGGTAGATGTCACCAAAGAAGCCGAGGCCATCTGCAGTCAGTACCCGGCGCGCAGGGTTCCGGAGCGAGGAGAAGGTTTTGGAAAGCTGAAGCCGCGCATTCCCCTTCCTGGCAGTTTTGATCCGCAGCGGGGGAGAAAAACAAAGGTGGGGGCAAAAGGGCTGGATGTTGTCCAGTTCGGCCACTATCAAATCGAGCTTGATGATGTCGAACAGCTGGTAGATCCCAGCCAGACGCGGGCAATTGCGGATATCATCTATTATGCTTGGAAAAAGTACTTTAACGGCCGCCGTTCTTTGAGTGATGCCATCAGGCAGATAGAAGAAGATCTAGATAAATATGGTTTAGATGTGATCTCGCCGTTCAGAGAGGGCAGGGCAGGGGATTATGCTCTGCCGCGGCGTTATGAAATTGCTGCAGCGATTAACAGATTGCGGAGCCTGGAGGTCCGCTGAAAAGGAGAGCATTTACTATGCAGTGCGTTAGAAAAATTGTCTGCCTGGGGGACAGCCTTACCTACGGCTATCCGTACGGGTTGGAGGCATCATGGGTGAATTATGTTTCCCGGAATTCTTCCTTTGAACTCGTCAATGCCGGTGTCAACGGTAATACCTTCGAAGACATGGTAGGGAGGTACGAAGGGGACGTCAGGCGTCACCGCCCTGATGCTGTGGTCATCCTGGGCGGCACCAATGATGCCCACTGCAGCGAAATATCCTGTGATCAGGCCATTTATTGTCTTGGTAAAATAATTGTCAGCGCCCTGAAAGACGGCATTCGACCGGTAGTTGCCACACCAATCCCGGTTGCCGATGATGATGCCGTTAACGCTAAGTTGCAGCGCATTGTTTCTGATGCGCGCCGGCTGTCCGAAGAACTGCGATTGAGCCTGCTGGATTTTGCAGCGCCTTTTTACAACGAGCAGGGAGCCATTCGAGAAGAACTGTATATTGATGGAGTTCACCCCAACAGGGACGGCTACGAGGTAATGGGAAAAACGGCTTTGAATTTTTTTCTGCATTATTTCCAGAGATGATTCGGTTGTGCATTCTTTAGTGCCGTGAGAATACGTTCGCGCACACCCGGGAATTTCTTTTCCAGAAAAGAAATAACCTTCTTCATTTCATCACGCTCTGTGTGATGGTTGGCAGGGCAGGGGTTTTCTACGACCGGCAACTTAAAAAACAGGGCGAAGTTGGTCACTGTTTTTTCATGCACGTATATTAAAGGCCGGATCAGCATCAGATTTCTGCGTGACAGGTAGCTGACTGGCTGGAAGGTTTTTATCCGACGCTCGTAAAAAAGACAGAGAAAAAAGGTTTCGATAGCATCGTCCAGGTTATGGGCCAGGGCTACCTTGTTGCATCCCATTTGTTGTGCCGCCATGTGCAGGGCTCCATTGCGCATCTTACTGCAAAGAGAGCAGGGGTTTGGTTCTTTGCGGTAATCGAAAACAATAGGACCGATCTGTGTGTGTACTTGTGACCAGTTGACATTGATCTCCCGGCAAAAATCCCTGATCGGATCGAGGGAAACATCGTAGCCGAGGTCTACGGTAATGGCGTACAGATCGAACTTGACCGGGGAAAACTTTCGAATTTCGCTTAAGGCGTAGAGCAGCGTGAGGCTGTCCTTGCCGCCGGAAATGCCGGCGGCTATTCTATCTCCTTCTTGAATCATATGGTAATCGCTAATGGCCCGTCCAACAGGCTTCCAAAGAGAGTCGTGAAACCGCTTCTTTGCCAATAGTTATCCCTCCATCTGCCGCGTCACTCAACTATTATATCCGGTTGACTTTGAACATGCCAATATCATTATTTATGGGAGCTATTTGCGCTGTAACATTTTTTAACTTCAGTGTAAACAGCTTATTTCTCGTTACTTTTCGCCGTTCCTTTGTTCTTCTTCTTTGGGGTCAATTTTACCAAAACGCCGTTTGCCCATACCCACAAGCAGCATAAAACCTGGCTCATGCCTGGGTAAAATATTTTCACCATTCCCCGCAAACGTTCTATTCATCTTTACTTCCGGTCATCACAATTGGCCCTTATGAATAACTATACAGATATGTATAAATAACCATCCTCAGGCGGTTAATATACAGCTTTGCATAAATATGCATAATGAGGGATTGCGAAAAGTTTGTGGACAAACACTTAAGCATACGGTTATAATGCTGTCGTGAAGGGGATTGTGAAATGTTCAACGTAGTTCTTTACGAACCAGAAATACCTCAAAATACAGGAAACATTGCCCGGCTCTGCGCAGCGACCGGGTGTCGTCTGCACCTTATCGGTCCTCTTGGTTTCTCTCTGCAGAATCGCTATTTGAAGAGGGCGGGGCTTGATTACTGGGATATGGTTGATGTTTATTATTACGACTGTTTTGATGACCTGAAAGCTAAACACTCCAAAGGAAGATTTTTTTATGTAACGACCAAGGGGAAAAGGTTTTATACCTACTTTGATTACGAGCCGGGTGACTTTTTTGTTTTTGGGAGCGAGACAAAGGGGTTGCCGGAAAAGCTCTTGGCTGACAACAGCGAATTATGCGTCCGCATTCCTATGGTTCCTGCAGCGAGATGCCTGAACCTGTCGAATTCCGTTGCGATAATAGTTTATGCTGCCTTGTCTAAACAAAAGTTTAGAGGCTTAAGCTAATATTAAGAAAGGGGTATTTTTGTGAAAGAGCAGGGAAGACTGCAGCGCAGTTTTTGGATCGAGCTTCTGGAGCTGTATGATGACTTTATGAAAACAGGGAAAACCGACCGGCATACTCTGGAGATGCTGGAGAAAGCCGGTCTTTTAACGGAAGGGACGATGATCGGCAAGGAATTATTGGAAGCATTTCCTCATCTCGAGTTTAAGGATGTGGAGCAGCTCGTCAGAAGAGGCATCAGGGAAAAAATCGTTGAAAATATCAGGCGCTCTAGAGACTGAATTTACTCTGGTTGTTCTGCACACGAACACTTTTATGGTCTTGACATTACCTGCAGGTTCGGGATAAGATTAAATAAGTGATGGGCGTGTAGCTCAGTTGGGAGAGCACCTGACTCGCATTCAGGAGGTCACGGGTTCGAATCCCGTCACGTCCACCAGTATAGAACAGAGTCTCCTGAAGGAGACTCTTTCAATTTTTGGTTGAAATAGTCACTATCAGAGCAGATGGAAGTCAGAACTGGCCTTCCTTGCTGCTTCTAGGGCTTCAAGGAATTCCTTTCGGGTGATCCTTCTATCAATTTCAGGGTAGCGATGGGCGAGATAGGTGGGATAGTACTGCTTCATAATGTTAATCCATGAATTGGGGGAGACCTCTTGGGCAATAAACTTCATTAAATCTGCTGTGCCTGCTACTCCACCCGGCATTACCAGGTGACGGATAAGCAGTCCTTTCAAGGCAACACCTTTTTCATCCAGCACCAATTCTCCTACCTGACGGTGCATTTCCTTGAGAGCATCCTTGGCAACCTGCGGGTAATCGGATATCCGGGAGTACTTAAGCGCTATTTTTTCATCGGCATACTTAATGTCCGGAAGATAGATGTCTACAATTTGATCTAGCTTCCGCAGCACCTCTAGTCTTTCATATCCGCTGCAGTTATAGACCAGGGGTAAATTGAGGCCGCGCTCACAGGCTACAAGCAGAGCATCTAATATTTGCGGGATGTAATGAGTTGGAGTAACAAGGTTGATGTTAACGCACCCTATCCTCTGGAGTTCGAGCATTATTTCTGCAAGCTTGCCAGTATTGACGGTATATTTGTACTTTCCCCTGCTGGTTTCGAAGTTCTGGCAGAAGACGCAGCGCAGGCTGCAGAAGGCGAAAAAGATCGTTCCGGAGCCTCCTTTTCCGACAAGTGGGGGCTCTTCGCCGAAATGCGGCCCATAATCTGAGATTTCCGCATTCCTTCCGGCACCGCACTCACCGCGCTCGCCGGATATTCTGGATGCGCCGCATTTTCTCGGACAGAGCCTGCAAGGCTCCAGTAGCTTCTTGAAATCAGCAGTTCGCCGGGCCAACTCGCCGGTCTGATAGAGTTCAAGGTAACCCATATTCATCCGATCGCTTTTTTATAATCGAGTCCAGCGCACTCGACTGCGACCATTGTTACTCCTTTCCGGATTTCTCTCCCCTTATTGTATCTAAAAACTATTCTAAATCCATACCGGAATCTGTGACTTTAAGCTCTTTTGGAAGGATTTCCTTGTCTCCTGAGAGAATGTCTACTTAGCGAATAACGGGGTAGATTAATAATAAATTTTATAAAGGAGTGTTTTTCATGAATGTTCTGGTAATATACTCCCATCCGAATCCGGCGAGTTTTAATTCGGCTATTTTAGGGGTAGTAAAGGATGAGCTCGCCAGAAGGGATGTTTCGGTAAAAGTTAAGGACCTTTATGCCATGAACTGGAATCCGGTATTAAGCAACTTCGATTTGGAGCAGATGGCGGCTGGTATGGTACCCGATGACATTGCCAGGGAGCAGGAGGATGTTTCCTGGGCCGACTTGTTGATCTTTATCAGCCCGGTCTGGTGGTATTCTGTTACCGCAATAATGAAGGGATATATCGAGCGGGTGATGAGCCTTGGATTCGCCTATGAGGAGACAGATCAGGGAGCACGTGGGCTGATGCAAGGCAAGAGGGCGCTTTTTATCACCACTTTAGGCGCCGATGAACAGACTGCCCGGGAAACCGGCATGATTGATGCTTTAAGAATATCGCTGATCAATGGTTTTGGAAAGTACTGCGGTTTTGATGAAGTGGTTTTTAGGGGTTATTACGCGGTACCTTTGGTTTCCGACGAGGAGCGCAAAAAGATGCTGGAGAATGTGAGATTGGTGGTTACCAGTATGATTTCCTGAGAGAGGAGATAATTAGTTTTCCCGGGAGTAACAGATTTTCTACTGTGGAGTCGCCTGCTTTGAATATTGAATTGAATATATTATTAAACAAGATGAGGGGAATGCCTATGGATACCAAACCAACAGCAGGATACAGCGCAACGGTAAGGATCGAATACCCGAATACAGTGGGAATGCTGGGCAAGGTGACATCAGCCATCGGAATGGCCGGCGGGGATCTGGGGTCCATTGATATCGTCTCTATCGACCGCAATCTGATCACAAGAGACATCAACTTTTATGCCGCCGGTACCGAACACATTCACCAGATTGTAAAAGAGATCAAAAAAATTCCCCATATTACGATCAAACAGGTAACAGATAGAATATTTGCCGTACATCATGGTGGAAAAATTGAGACCAAGATAAAGTATCCCATCAACAACCGGGATGACCTTTCCCTTGTCTATACCCCCGGAGTAGCCCGGGTTTGCCGGGAGATACATGAAAATCCCAAACACGTTTACAACTATACCATAAAAGGTAACACGATCGCTATTGTTACCGACGGCACCGCTGTTCTGGGGTTAGGTGAGATGGGCCCATTGGCGGCACTACCGGTGATGGAAGGTAAAGCTATGCTCTTCAAAGAGTTCGCCGGTATCAATGCCTTTCCTATCTGTCTGGACACTAAGGACCCTGATGAGATCGTTAGCATTGTTAAAAATATCTCCCCTGTTTTCGGCGGCATCAATCTTGAAGATATTTCTGCGCCCCGTTGTTTTGAAATCGAGGAAAGACTGCGTGAGGGGTTGGATATACCGGTTTTTCATGACGACCAGCATGGAACAGCCGTTGTTGTTCTGGCAGCTCTTTACAACGCTTTAAAAATCGTTAAAAAAGACCTCGGAGAGATTAAAATTGCCGTATCTGGTGCCGGGGCCGCCGGAATTGCCTGTGTCAAATTGCTGATCAGCGCCGGTGCGAATCCCAAAAAAATAATTATCGCTGATAACTGGGGCATCATCTACGAGGGCCGTCCCGATGGGATGGATAAATACAAACAGGAACTGGCCGCGATCACCAATCCAAAGAAGGTGACCGGTACTATTCATGATGCCGTTGAAGGCGCCGATGTTTTCCTTGGAGTTTCGGTCGGAGGCCTTTTAACAAGAAAAGATATTATCAAGATGGCCAAAAACCCAATTGTTTTTGCTCTGGCCAATCCGGTACCGGAGATATCTCCGGAAGAGGCACAGCCCTATGCCAGGGTGGTGGCTACTGGAAGATCGGATTACCCTAATCAGATCAATAATGTCTTGTGTTTTCCCGGATTCTTTAGAGGGCTTTTAAACGCCCGGGTGAGAAGGATTACCAGGGGGATGGAAATTGCTGCCGCTCAAGCCCTGGCGAGCCTTATCAAGCCCGATGAATTGAACGAAGACTATATTATCCCTTCGGTTCTTGATCGAAGGGTACAGCTTGCGGTTGCCCGGGCTGTGGAAAGGGTTGCCAGAGAAGAATGGTGAATTGGTCGGTTCCGGTTTAATATTCTTCGCTTCACTCTAGCTGATGGCTTTAGGGAAAGTATCTATCGAGTAGGAGGGGGCGGCTAGCCCCCGTCCTCTCACACCACCGTACGTACCGTTCGGTATACGGCGGTTCACCAAGCTTGACGATGCTTTGGGCCGGAGGTTTGCCGCCGGCTACCTTCAGATTCCGCCTCGCGACGGACACCCTTGCCTTAAGCTACGGCTACTGCTACCTTCGCCATTCGGGACTTGCACCCTAGAGACAGCGCCCATGCCGGGCGCACACGAAAAAGGCAATTTCCAAAAAAGGAAGTTGCCTTTTTTTTGCGAATTATTATTAGGGAGGTGATAGAGGCGGTCGCTATGCCGTCGTAGTTCTTACCATGCCTGTATGGAAATTTCGCAATACATCAATATCATATACTGATCGCGGTCTTTTAGAATGTGTTCTCGCTGCCAGAGGCCTCCGCAGAGATGACCTACAGGTATATCCTGTTTCACCTTTTCATCTCCCGGGTATGGATGCTGTGGCGCGCAGGCTGGCCAGGGCGGCCGCAAAGAGAGAAAAGGTGCTGGTTGTAGGGGATTCCGATTGCGATGGGGTATGCGGAACCCTGATTATGACCCGTTTTCTCACGCGATGTGGTGCGAATGCGCGCCCATATATACCGGCACGCCAGGATGAAGGGTATGGGATTCAACCCTCTCATGTGCGGCGTGCCGTGGACAATGAGTTTGATCTTATTGTGACCGTTGACAACGGCATCTCGGCCTTTCAGGCAGCGGAGACTGCGCGAGCGCTTGGAATCGATCTCGTCGTTACAGACCATCATGAGCCTCAGGGAAAGCTTCCAGATGTGCCGATTGTCGACCCAAAACTGCCTGGCTCCGTCTGTTACCGGGAGTATTCGGGAACAGGAATTGCCTATCTTACATGCTGGGCTGTTGCCAGAATATTGGGTGTTCCTGCTCCAGAAGAGTATCTCGATCTTGTTGCTCTGGCTACGGTTGTAGATGTTTGCCCTCTTACTGGTGAAAATTTTTCTCTAGCGCGCCGTGGCCTTCTCCAGATGCGGGCCAATCTGCGCCCAGGATTGCAGGCTCTGCTGAATGGGGGAAAAGGACTCCCAATTACCGGGCGAACCTTAAGCTGGATTTTGGGGCCGCTTATTAACTCGGCAGGGAGGTACGGTAACCCCCTTCTGGCCTATCGACTGCTTTCAGCCCGGACGGTGGAGGAGGCGGAACCACTCGCCAGAGAGCTAAAGAGGATCAATGCCGAACGCAAGAATATGGTTGAAGCAGTCAGCAAAGAATGTCTTGCCAGGTGCGACGGCTCGGCCTTTCCCCTGATTGCGTCACCGGACTGGCCTGAAGGGGTTATCGGCATTGCGGCCGGGAGGCTGGTTGAGGCTGTGCTCAGGCCGGCGGCAGTTGGCGTCATTTGCGGAAAAATTGTTCGTTTTTCGGCGCGTTCCATCGGAGAATTTAACCTGACTGCGGCTTTGGAGGAATGCCAGTCTCGCACTAAAGCCTTAAAGGCCTTCGGTGGGCATAAGCTTGCTGCGGGATTTTCAATCGACTATGCAAATTTACACCTCGTAAGGGACACCTTGAACGATATTGCCAGGAGCCAGCTGCAGCCTGAGGACCGGGCCCGGTGGATCGAGATCGATGCCAGACTCGAGGCAGTACCGACTCCGGCTGAAGTGGAGCGTCTTGATTTCTTGGAGCCTCATGGAAACGAAAACCCTGAACCCACTTTTTATGTGCATGACCGTGCCGTTAATGTCAGAAGTGGTGCGGGGTGGTTTCTGGTGAGGCTAAATTCGGGATTGAAGTTTTTCACCTCCCAGCCTGTGGAGGCCGGGGAGAGGATCCATACTGCTATATCCCTCGCAGTTGATGTTTATGATGGACATAAAGAAATCATCGGGCATGCCGTGGATGTGCGCACCTTTCTCTGTGCCCGGGATAGCCTGATGCGCCAGTATATGTTGTGGAGACGGGGGAAGGATATCTCCGAGTGGGCAGAGCGGATCTTCAGCGAGCTTGGCCTTGAACGGACAGGTTTTAATGCCAAGACAAGCCTTTTCTTGAGCCCAACCTTTTTACGTTTTGGTGCCGTCAGATCCGGTCAGGACCTATAGAAATGTTCCCGGTAATTACCTAAGTGATGTGTAAAAAGAAAGCTTATAATACAAATGCTGAGGAGGAGATTCAACGATGGCAATTTGGAAGTGCGGGGACTGCGGATGGGAAAAGGACACCCGGTGTAAACCTAAAAAGTGTGGATCTTGTGGGGGGAGCAACATTAAAAAGAAGGAGTGAGAATAAGGGTAGCTATAAGGCTACCCCTAAACATTATCAGCTTCAGGAGGAACAATTAATGAAAGCAGGGGAAACCAAATTGATTGGTCTTCAAGAAGCACTGCAACTGGAGCGCAAAAAAATAAGCAGTCTCTACAAGCAATATGCAAATCCCGGCCTGGCCACGATGCTGGGCTTGATTAACTTCGACAAGAAGTTCGTGCGCGCTGAAGGGGTGCGTGTCTGGGATGATAAAGGGGATGAATATCTGGACTTTTTAGGCGGTTACGGTGCCCTTAACTTTGGGCACAACCATCCCCGCATCGTCGAGGCTGTGCAGCAGGCTGCGGAACTTCCGAATCTTCTGCAGGCAGCATTGGGTACCCTCTACGCCGCGCTTGCCCACAACCTGGCCCAGATAACTCCCGGAGAGCTTTCCCGCTCCTTTTTTGGAAACAGCGGAGCAGAAGCGGTTGAGGGTGCTTTAAAGCTGGCGAGGGCGGCTACCGGAAGGAAGAGGATCATTTACTGTGAGGGCTCCTTCCACGGAAAAACTCTTGGTGCTCTCTCGGTTACGGGCAAGGGTAAATACCAGGACCCTTTTCGTCCTCTTATTCCCGGGTGTGAGTCTGTCCCGTACGGTAGCGCTGAGGCTCTGGAAGATAAACTGAAGGATGGAGATGCAGCAGCCTTCATCGTTGAACCCATTCAAGGGGAGGGAGGTGTTTACGTACCGGAGCCAGGGTATTTGAAAAGGGCCAGAGAAATATGTAGCCGCTACGGAACACTATTAATAATCGATGAAATTCAAACCGGCTTCGCCCGCACAGGTACGCTCTTTGCCTGTGAGCAAGAAGGGGTCGTGCCCGACATCATGTGCCTCGGAAAATCGCTTGGCGGAGGTATCATGCCCATATCTGCCTTTACAACCACGGAGGAAATCTGGGACCGGGCATTTGGAGGATTTGAGAGGTGTACCCTTCATACTTCTACTTTCGGGGGTAATGCTCGCGCCTGTGCCGCGGGAATTGCCGCCATCCAGGTTATGCTTGAGGATAAGCTGGACGCCGAGGCGCGGGAGAAGGGTGCCTACCTGATGCAGGGCATGAAAGAATTGCAGCAAAAGTATCCCTCCTTTATCAAGGAGGTGCGAGGAAGAGGGCTGTTGATCGGCGTGGAATTCAACCGCTTTTCAGGGGGAATTCTGAACAGGGTTACCGGAGGCAGGCTCGAGAAGATCGTTGATGAATATCTGGCCGCCCTGGTGGCGGGGGAGTTGATGAATAGATATCATATTATTACTGCTTACACACTCAACAATCCTAATGTCATCCGGTTTGAGCCACCTTTGATAGTCTCTCGGGAGCAGCTTGACTATCTATTGGAAGCCCTGGATGATATCTTTAAGAAGCACCGCAGTATCTGGGGGCTTCTCCTGGCCGGTGGGAAGAATATCTTGCTGAAGTAGCCTTTGAAAGCGGCTCAGACTGTAGCTTGGTCCGATTTTTTGAGTTTTTGAGATAGATAAGCGCCTCCAGCCGGAATCAGCGGGAGCAAGAAAGAAGCCGTCAGGGTGAGACAGAAATAGAGGGGTATTCCCAGCAAGCTGGTGCGTGGTAGCAGGGGGTAGATGGGGGAAAGGGGGGTTTGCCAGATCTGAATGAGAAAGTCGAAGGCATCGTTGGCAAAGGGCAACCTGTTTCCTGCCATAATAATAAGTGTAATTATGATCCCGGGAAGCTGGCTGAAATAACCGGCCAACAGGGTTGTGCGGAGCGGTTTGAGAAACTTTTCGGTTCGGCGAAAACCCACCCAGAAAAGGATAGCCGCATAAGCGAGAGGTCCGCCGATGGAGAAGCGGTTGAACGTCAGGAGCAGGGGAGTAATCAAGATAAAACAAATGTGGAGCCCGAACAACTTCTTAATTAAGTCCGGAAGTGGACGTGCTGTCTGCCTCATTTATTGCTGTACCTCCGATACGGCGATGATCTCTACATTGGGGCTGTGAATAAAAGCATCGGGGAGAACCCAGTAAAAGTTAAAGGGATCGAGATCAATCCCCTGTTTGAGATAGGCAAGCCAGATCAGCTTAGAGCAGTACCAGAGGCCGTTTTCCGTTTTCGGGGTCAGGATGAAGAAAGCTCCACCTACCTGAGAGCGGCAGTAAGAGACTGCTGCTTGTTTCTGGGCAGGGCTTGCTTTTACTCTGAGAATCGCTGCCCACTGGTAATGCTGATAGGCGGTGGGGGGTTCCAGGTAAATTCCGCTGGCTGTATACATGGTGACAACCTGGTTGTTGCCGATGTATAAACCGGCATGTGTATAACGCCCATAGGAACCACCGGGATTTCCTCCGAGAAGAATATCCCCGGGTTCGAGCAAAGATAAATCCAGATTATTCGGGGTGCCCCCGAAATTCCCGGTGCCGAAATGGCCTCTCCCTGCAGAAGCAAGCAGCTGTATCCACAAGGGAGGATATTCACCCTTTGTTTGGTAGTAGTTTTCTATTTTTTTCGACACGTGACAAAGGATGAGGAGAAAAATTACAATAAACAAAAAAACGAATACCTTACTCCGCACTGCTTCACCTCATGACTGAACCTGAATAGTATTATGGTCAGGTTTTTGAAGATTATAAAAAAAAACGGGTATTGACATTTTATAATAATTGAACAGTAAAGCAACCAAATAATGAAAAATTTAGAATACTCAAAGCAAGGAAGAGAGTTGATTACAATGCATTTTATTACGTTAATTACCGGTCTGGCGACCGGGTGGTTAAGCGCTCTTCTCGGCATCGGCGGTGGTGTTATTTTAATTCCGGCAATGGTATACCTGTTAAAAATTCCGGTACAACAGGCAGTGGGTACATCATTGATGGTAATCATCCCGACTGCTGTTGTGGGTGCCTGGAAACATTATAATTTAAATCATGTAAATTTAAAATTTGCCTTGCTTTTGGCCATGGGAGCGGTGGTCGGTGCCTATTTCGGGGCTTTGACTACCTCTTATATATCCGGCGAAGTGATCCGGAAATTATTTGCTGTTCTTCTATTGATCACGGCAGTGCGCATGTTTATTTCTTAAAGTTCGTGATGACTGCTGCCGAGGGTGTTCCGGGAATATTTAAGGTTTTCCCTCTGAAAAGTTATTCTACGACAGAACGGAGGATAGTCAATTTTACCGTGACAATCACATTCCAGTGGATACGGTCGTGGACACGGTTGTGTGGGTTATTGACACTAAAAAAAGGCATGTGTTATACTCTTTAACGCAAGCAGAAGCCACTCGCTTCTCACCCTGGGGCGAGAACTGCTACCAGGGTAATGATGAGGGATTGTTTTGGATATGTAAGGCGGGTGGGCCATACCATCCGCCTTTAGGTGTTTGGGAGACCTTGAGGAGGTGGCGGATAATTAACAAAGATCTGCGGGTCAATGAAGAGATCCGTGCCCGGGAGGCTCGAATAGTTGGCAGTGACGGCCAGCAGCTGGGAATTATGCCAGTCAAAGAAGGCCTTCGCATTGCAATGGAACAGGGCCTTGACCTTGTCGAAGTAGCGCCCCATGCAAAACCCCCGGTATGCCGGATCATGGATTACGGTAAATATAAATATGAACAAAGTAAAAGAGAACGGGATGCCCGGAAGAAGCAGCGGGTTATTAATATTAAAGAACTAAAGATCAGACCCGGCATTGAGGAGCATGACTTTCAAGTAAAAGTGCGAAGTGCTCAACGATTTTTAAGCGACGGTGACAAAGTTAAAGTGACCTTGATGTTCAGGGGGCGGGAGATCTCGCACGCCGAGTTAGGGCATAACCTTTGCATGAGGTTTTATCAGCAGCTGGAAAAGCAGGCTATCATGGAGAAAGAGCCGAGGGTTGAAGGAAGAAATATGATTATGATCCTGGCGCCGAGACCCCAGGAACAGGTGAAAGGAGACTAAGAAATGCCGAAGATGAAAACGCACCGGGGTGCAGCCAAAAGGTTTAAACGAACTGGAAGCGGGCTCTGGAAGCGTGCCAAAGCCTATAAGAGCCACCTTTTGGCCCATAAGCCCCAAGACCGTAAGCGCCGCCTCCGCCGACCGGGGCTCGTGAGTGCGGCCGACCAAGGGAGACTAAAGCGGCTACTGCCTTACCTGTAACAGTGAAGGAGGTTGTTGTTCATGGCTAGAGTAAAGGGCGGACCCGTAACCAGGCGCCGTCATAAAAAGGTTTTGAAGCTGGCGAGGGGTTATCGCGGTGCCAAGAGTAAACTCTTCCGCGTGGCTAACCAGCAGGTGATGAAGTCCCTGAATTATGCCTATATACACCGGAAACTGAGGAAGCGAGATTTTCGGAAGCTTTGGATTACCCGGATCAATGCCGCGGCCCGCATGTACGGACTCTCCTATAATAAGTTTATGAACGGTTTGAAAAAGGCCGGGGTAGCCGTCAACAGGAAGATGCTGGCAGAACTTGCGGTCAACGATATTCAGGCATTTGGAAAACTGGTGGAACTCGCCAGACAAAAGCTGGAGAGCTAAGGGGAGTTTCTTCCAAGAGGCACGCGGTGTATCCGTAAGAAGTGGTGTTTTTACTGGCCGACGGCAAAACAGGAAATGGCGTAGGATTAGCGGCGTAGGAAAAGTATGGTTTCTTCAGACCATACTTTTTTGTTCAGCTGAACCGGGGACGCCACCTCCATTTTCCGAGGGAGTTGTGCTAATTACATGTCGGTGAACCAAGGGGGTAGCGGTGACTCCTTTAACGATTAATACCGTAAAACAGGCAGTACGCTTGGCGCGTGAATTAAAGAGAAGAAGACACCGGGAAGCTACGGGGCGTTTTCTCATTGAGGGGATCAACTTTGTAGGGGATGCCCTCCAGGGGGGGGCAGCTATTGACTGCTTGCTGATGACGGAGAGAGTCCGGCAACGAGAAAAAGGCAGGATTATTCTGCAGCACGCCCTTTCCCGGGAAATTCCTTTTTTCTTCGTTAAAGAGGAAATCCTGGACAGGCTGGCCGATACCGAAACCCCCCAGGGAGTGCTTGCTATCGCGCCTAAGCCGGTATGGGACGAAAATGAGGTGATCGCTGCTGAAGAAGCTCTACTCCTGGCACTCGACGGCATACAGGACCCGGGGAATCTGGGAACGATTATCCGGTCCGGCGACGGGGTAGGGGTTAACGGTATTTTTCTGGGGGGAGGAACGGTTGATATCTACAACCCCAAGGTTCTGCGGTCAACGATGGGGTCCGTCTTCCGTGTACCCGCTTTCCCCAAAACCGAACTGCTGCAACTGATCCGGAAACTGCGCGAGAGGGGATTTTTTGTTGTAGCTGCAGACCCACGTGCGGATATCAAGTATTATCAGGCTGATTTTCGCAGAGGGCGCTTCCTGATTGTAATCGGGAATGAAAGCCGCGGTATCAGCCCGGCGCTCCTGGAGCTGGCCGACCTCAAAGTCCGCATACCCCTTAAGGAGGATGTTGAATCTTTAAATGCTGCAGTGGCAGCGGCATTGATCCTCTTTGAGGTTCTCCGCCAGCGGGACACGATCGAAGATTTAAGGCGAATACAAAAGTAGGGGATTTTTGGGCAGCTGGTTCCGGTATGGCCCGGAGGGCTTGCTATTGTCGAAAGAAAGGCCTTATGATATAATGCATCTGAGGTATTTAATTCGTCTCCGTAAAGGAGCGTGAGGCAAGTGTCTCTATCGGCTCGCTTCTGTTGGATGATCTTCAAGTATACCGGGTCACCGCGGGCATTTCTCCTTTACAGGAGATTTCTCATGCATTAATCCGGTTTATCCATACATCCTGAATACAGTAAAGGCGATGACCGGGAGGAGTAGGAAGGGTAAAGGGTTCTTTCAGGGAGGTCATGCCGCAGACTGAGAGTGCGACCAGAACCCTCTTCTGAAGTTCGCCCGTAAGCTGCACCGCTGAACGCCTTAAGGCTATTAGGCGGTGCCGGTTAACCTGTTAGAGTTAGAGCATTTGGTTACCCTAAGAGAGGGCCTCTGCGGCCAAGAAGGGTGGTACCGCGCGGGTTAGTAGAACCCCCGTCCCTTATGAACGGGGGTTTGTTTTTTAGTCTAGAAAAGGGGTGTTCCGTAAGATTGAAAGAGGAAATTTTAAGGATTAAAGAGAACGCTTTGAGGGAACTGGAAACCGCCGGGAAGCGTGAAGAACTGCAAGACTTGAAGGTGAAGTATCTGGGGAAGAAGGGCCTGCTCACGAAGGTCCTGCGGGGGATGGGAAGTGTTCCGGCGGATCTGCGCCCCAGCCTTGGTCATCTCGCCAATGAGGTGCGACAGCTTCTGGAAGAGAGGCTGGAGGAGAAACTGTCCGCTATTCTCGAGCAAGAGAAGAAAGAAAGGCTTGTCAATGAAGCCATAGATGTAACGCTCCCGGGGCGACCCGTTCGCCGCGGGCACAGGCACCCGTTGACTTTGATTCTCTGTGAAATCAAGGAAATTTTCATTGCCATGGGTTTTGAGGTTGCCGAGGGGCCGGAGGTGGAAACGGATTACTATAATTTTGAAGCCCTGAATATTCCTAAAGGGCACCCCGCCCGGGATATGCAGGATTCTTTTTATATCGGCCCGGAAATACTTCTGCGAACCCATACCTCACCGGTGCAGATACGAACGATGAAAAGGATGGTGCCTGATCTTCCCGTCAGGATCATTGCTCCAGGAAAGGTTTACCGCAGGGATGATGACGCCACTCACTCCCCGATGTTTCACCAGGTGGAGGGGCTTCTTGTTGACAGGCAATGCACGCTTGGAGATCTGAAGGGCGTGCTCTTGACCTTCGCCCGTCAGATGTTCGGCCGCGATCGGGAGATCCGGCTGCGCCCGAGCTTCTTTCCCTTCACCGAGCCGAGCGCCGAGGTCGATATCTCCTGTATCAGCTGCAAGGGTTCGGGATGCCGGGTGTGTTCGGGGACAGGATGGCTGGAGATATTGGGCTGTGGTATGGTTCACCCGAATGTGCTGGTTAATTCCGGCTATGATCCGGAAGAGGTTACCGGTTTTGCCTTCGGTATGGGAGTGGAAAGGATTGCTATGCTGAAGTACGGCATTAACGATCTGCGCCTCTTTTTCGAAAATGATGTCAGATTTATCCGGCAGTTCGGGGGAGGGAGTTATTAATGCGTGTTTCTTATCAGTGGCTGCGTGATTATGTGAATATCGATATAAGCCCTGAGGATCTGGCTGAAAGGCTGACGATGGCAGGAATTGCCGTGGAGGCGGTCGTTCCTCCGGTAGAAGGCCTAGAGAAGATCCTGGTAGGCAAGATCCTGGATGTTGACAGACATCCCGATTCCGACCACCTTATGCTGTGCCGGGTTGATACGGGCTCGGATGTTGTCCAGATAATCTGCGGAGCGCCGAATGTGAGAGCCGGAGTCTGCGTGCCGGTGGCCCTTCCGGGAACAACCCTGCCCGGAGGAATGAAGGTAGAGGCGAGGAAAATACGCGGTCAAATCTCTCAAGGTATGATTTGCTCCGGTGCGGAGCTCGGCACCGACGAGTGGGGTTACGGTGATGATCAGGGCATTTTAATTCTCCCGGAAGGTGTTGCCCCTGGCACAAGGCTTGATGAAGCCCTGGGATTGAATGACCGCATCTTGGAACTGGATTTGACGCCTAACAGGGGGGATTGTCTGGCCGTGATCAATATTGCCAGGGAGGTCCGGGCGCTGACCGGGGCGGAACTCAAGCTACCCGAGATCACTTTAGCTCGGGAACTGGATGAACACACCGGGGACGCGGTAAGGGTGAAGATTAAAGCTCCCGACCTCTGCCGCCGCTATGCCTGTCGAATCGTGCGCAATATCAGGATAGCCCCCTCCCCATCCTGGATGCAGTACAGACTCCGCTCCGCAGGGCTGCGGCCGATCAACAATATCGTTGATGTGACCAACTATGTGATGCTGGAGTTCGGACAGCCTCTTCACGCCTTTGATTATGAGAGGCTGAAAGGCGGGGAGATCATCGTCAGGAGAGCCCGGCAGGATGAAAAAATGGTAACGCTGGATGGTGAAACCAGAAGCCTTTCTTCGGATATGCTGGTGATCGCCGACCGGGAGGAACCGGTGGCAATCGCCGGGGTCATGGGCGGCCTGCCCAGCGAAGTGACGGAGAAAACCCATACCGTTCTTTTAGAATCAGCATGGTTCGACCCTTTGAGTATCAGGATGACGGCAAGCAGACTCGGGATGCGGACCGAAGCCTCGCAGCGCTTTGAAAAGGGGATCAACCCAGAGGGGGTCTTGCCGGCCCTTCACAGGGCGGCGCAGCTTATCGAGGAGTTGGGAGCAGGAGATGTCACCCAAGGTGATGTGGATGAGTATGTCAGGCCTGTCGTGCCCAGGTCGATCCGCTTGCGCCTTTCCAGGACGAACCGGGTCCTGGGAACAAGCCTTTCCCGCGGGGAGATTCAGGAAATTCTGGGTAGGCTTGATTTCCCCTGCGAGATTTGCGGCCGGGATGCCCTGCTGGTAGGTGTGCCTCCGCACCGTGTGGACATTAACGGAGAGATCGACTTGATTGAAGAGGTTGCCCGCCTCTACGGCTATGACCGCATTCCCACCACCTCACCTGTCGGAATGCTGGCTCCACCGGGGAAGGAGCGGGGCTTTTCACTGAAGGATTTTATCACCGATGCCATGATAACTTTTGGCCTTGATGAGGTCATCACCTATAGTTTTATCGGGGAAAGCGCTTTGAACAGGCTGCGTGTTCCTGCAGATAGCCCGCTGCGCAAAGCATTGCGCATCCAAAATCCGCTTAGCGAAGAGCAGAGCATAATGCGCACTACCCTTCTGCCCGGCCTTTTGGATACCGTTATTTACAATTATAACCGCAAATTGGCGGATCTCGGTTTCTTTGAGGTAGGGAACGTCTTCATCCCGCAGGAGGAGGGCGGACTGCCGAAAGAGCGGCTGCACCTGGGGATTGCCGCCTGCGGCAAGGTCGTCAAGGGCTGGCAGCTGAGGGACGAGGAGGTTGACTTCTATTATGTGAAGGGGATTGTGGAAGGACTGCTCGAACTTGCCGGGGTTGCAGATGTAATTTATGAGCCGACTTCAAAGATACCAACCCTGCACCCGGGGCGGGCGGCGCGCATCCTGGCAGGCAGCCGGGAACTCGGTTTCCTCGGGGAGCTGCATCCCGATGTACTCTCTGACTGTGAACTTAACCTGAGGGTTGTCGTCTGTGAGATAGACCTGGAGGAGCTCACCGCGGTTATGAATCTTAAAGCAATGTACCGCCAGATTCCCCGCTATCCCGGGGTCACCAGGGATTTGGCTGTGCTTGTTCCGTTGTCCGTACGGGCGGATCAGGTTGAAAAGGCTATTTACAGCAGCGGTGGGCCGCTGCTGAGAGAGTGCCGGCTTTTTGACGTCTATCAAGGTGAGCAGGTACCGGAAGGATACCGCAGCCTGGCCTATTCGTTGCTCTTTCAGTCGTCCGATCGTACCCTGACGGATGAAGAGGTTGCGGAAGTATACTCAACTATTGTGAAAAGCCTCATCCGGAATTTAGGGGCGCGCCAGAGATAGCCCGGGAAAGACAACTGGCAGGAGATAATTCCTTCAATGGAGAATCCTAGTGTAGCCGTAATAAGCGGGGAGGAGTGAGCGATGAGCGACGACAGAGCCGCTTTCCGGCACCAAGAGACGGTTGCTTCACCTCAAATGAACCCGATTCCAAAGCCGGAGAAAAACAATGAAAAGTCGAGGGTTGCGGTTAAGATTTACGGGGAAGAGTATGTAATCAGGGGTAACGCCGATCCCGCGTTTATCGAAAAGATAGCAGCATATGTTGATAGAAAGATGCGCCTGATCGGACAGAAAAACCCGAACTTGAGCCTAAGCAAGCTGGCAGTCCTTGCCGCTCTTAATATCGCAGAAGACATGGCCAGGCTCCAGGATGATTACGACAGCCTTGTTAAACAACTGGAGGACATTAAAAAACTGGGTCAGTGAAGGATGAATAAGTGGGAAATTGCTCAGATATTTTATGAAATTGCCGATCTTCTGGATATCCTGGGGGAGAACCCCTTCAAAGCCAGGGCCTATCGTAAGGCTGCCCACATTCTTGAGAGCACCCTGCTTGATATTGCTGAACTCAGCACAGAAGGCCGCCTTCAGGAGGTACCTGGTATCGGGGACGCCCTCGCCAAGAAAATCAAGGAACTGGTGGAAACGGGAAGGCTCAATTATTATGAGGAGTTAAAAGAGAGGATCCCTCCTTCAACCCGCCAGCTGCTGATGATTCCCGGAGTTGGGGTAAAAACCGCCCGGCTTTTGTTCCGGGAATTGAACATTACCAGCCTTGAGGAGCTTGAGGAGGCCGCTCGGGAACAGCGCTTGCAGGGTTTGCCGGGGATCGGAGAAAAAACAAAGGAAGCGATCTTACAGGGGCTGAAGGAATTGGTTGGTGAACGGCCGAAATGGCTCCTCAACTTCGCCTTTGCGGCAGCAGGTGAAGTTGCTTCCTTTTTAAACGGGATTCCCGGCGTCGTCGAAGTGAGTGCTGCCGGCAGCCTCCGGCGGGGGAGAGAAATGGTAGAAGCCCTTGACTTTGTTGCCTCCGGAACGGATCCGGAAGATGTTGCTTTAGCCTTTATCAGAGCTCCCTTCGTTCAGGAGGTGGTGGCCGGAAAAGCTCCAACCGCGGTAACAACGAAGTGGGGGATACAGGCAAATCTCCTGGCAGTTCGGCCCGAGCAGTTCGCCTCTGCTCTGCAATACCTGACGGGCTCCCGGGCGCATAATAAATGCCTGCAGGGAATAGCACGGAAGCGTGGGTGGAAGCTCGATAAGTACGGTGTAGATCTCGGGAAAAGGATCGTCACTCCAAAATCGGAGGAAGATCTCTATCAATTGTTGGAGATGCCCTACATCCCGCCGGAACTCCGGGAGGGACAGGGGGAGATCGAGGCCGCCCTTGCGGGGAACCTACCGGTGCTCGTTGACATCGGAGATATCAAAGGGGATCTTCACGTTCACAGCAACTGGAGTGATGGAGCCAACAGCATTGAGGAAATCGCTCTGGCAGCCCGGGAAAGGGGTTATAGCTATCTGGCCATCACCGATCACTCCCGTTCTCTGCGTGTAGCGCGCGGTCTCGACGAAGAAAAACTCCGCCAGCAGCGGCTGGAGATTGAAAGCGTCAACCGGATGTTTGATGACTTTCAGTTGCTGGCGGGGATTGAAGTGGATATTCTTCCCGACGGCAGCCTTGATTTTGATGACGATATCCTGGAGGAAATGGATGTGGTCATCGCTTCTATTCACTCCGGGTTCAAGCAAGACCGGGACACCCTTACCTCCCGGATCATCACCGCCATCCGTAATGAGCATGTGGATATCATCGGCCATCCTTCAGGGCGCCTGCTTGG
This sequence comes from Thermacetogenium phaeum DSM 12270, assembly GCF_000305935.1. Classification (NCBI taxonomy): domain Bacteria; kingdom Bacillati; phylum Bacillota; class Clostridia; order Thermoanaerobacterales; family Thermoanaerobacteraceae; genus Thermacetogenium; species Thermacetogenium phaeum. The sequence goes on from NC_018870.1 coordinate 1,359,711, forward strand.
GAGAAGAGGTCCTTATCAGATCGATATGGAACGGGTGCTGGATGCCGCGGCAGAAACCGGTACCGCACTGGAAATCAACGCCTCACCGGATCGCCTTGACCTGAATGATCGCTACATCAGGTTGGGCAAGGAGCGGGGGGTACGGTTTTCCATCAATACGGATGCCCATGGCAGGCACTGCCTGGCGGATATGCGCTATGGGGTGCTCACTGCTAGACGTGGATGGGCGGAAAAGGAAGATATAATCAACACAATGCCCCTTTCCGAGTTGAGAAAGTGGTTGCAGAATAAAAGTCGGTGAAGATGAATAAGGGGGAGAAGAAGATTGAGGATCGGAGACATTTATGAACTGGCTGTCCGCATGGGGGTAAAAGCCGACCCGCGTGGGGAAAATCAGATCAAAAGGGAGTTGGCCAAGCGCAAGAAGGAGTTCGAAGAATATAAAGAAAGCGAAAAAATTGATTTTGATGGAGAAAGTCTTGTCAATCCATACAACGATACCAGAATTTTATATGGAGACCCAAAGGATGATGTGCGCGGTGTGCTGGCGGGAATCGACATCGAGGTCGGAGAGGTGCTGCTGGCCGATCGTCTGCGCGAGAAAGGAAGGAGAATCGACCTGATCATTTCCCACCATCCGGAGGGAAAGGCCCTGGCTGCCCTGCATGAGGTAATGCACATCCAGGAGGATGTGCTCTATCAGCTCGGCGTACCGATTAATGTTGCCGAAGGCCTTCTGGCGGGCAGGATCGCCGAAGTAGAACGGCGCCTGATGCCTGTCAATCACAACCGGGCGGTAGATGCTGCTTCTCTGTTGGGGATTCCCTTCATGTGCGTGCACACCCCGGCGGATAATCTGGTACAGGAATTCTTGACCCGTTACTTTGAGAGAAAGTCCCCGGAGACGGTTGGTGATGTGGTGAAGGCTTTGAAGGAACTGCCTGAATACCGGGAGGCGGTCAAACGCAATGCCGGCCCGAAGATCATCGTCGGAAAGGAGAAGGGCCGCGCCGGGAAGATCTTTGTGGACATGACCGGAGGTACCAGCGGTTCCAAGGATGCCTATGAGAAAATGGCGGTAGCCGGTGTCGGGACGATTGTGGGAATGCACATGACCGAGGACCACCGCAAGGAGGCGGAAAAGCACCACATCAATGTGGTGATCGCCGGACACATGGCCAGCGATTCCCTTGGGCTGAACCTCTTCCTGGATGAGCTGGCCCGGTGGGGGGTGGAGATCATACCCTGCTCCGGCCTGCTGCGTGTCAGCCGCGTTTAATTGAGGGGGATTGCAATTTGATGGACCTAATTTGGGTGGGTCTGGGCGGTCTTCTAGGTGCCCTCGCCCGTTATGGTGTCTGGAGAGCATTCCTGCACTGGAGTGCGACATTTCCCTGGGGCACATTGATCACTAATATTACCGGGAGTATCCTCCTGGGTCTAATCCAGGCACTGGTCCTGGAGGGATTGATTCTGAGCCCCCGTTCCCGTCTTTTTCTGGGGGTTGGTTTTTGTGGGGCGTACACAACTTTTTCCACCTTTACAAAAGAAAGCCTGGATCTCCTTGATAGTAATCTGTTTCCGGAAGCGTTGCTGTATGTGTCGGGAACAACGGTTTTATGTCTTGCCGGAGTCTGGCTGGGTATCGTCCTGGGGAGATTATCTTATTCCCTGCTGGAGAAAAGACCCCTCAGGCTCGGGGAAGATCGGGACTGATCCCGGGAAATGAGGAGTTAGATGATTGTTCTGCTGGGAATCGGCTTGGGTGGCATGTTGGGAGCCGTGGGGCGTTATTTTCTCGGGCGGCTGATAATGGAAAAATGGAAAGGAACCTATCCCCTGGGGACGTTTCTGATTAATATAAGCGGTGCTTATATCCTCTGTTTTCTCTTGGCATATCTATCTCATGGCGTTACTTTCTCACCTGTGCTGAAATCTGCTTTGACAACAGGGTTTCTCGGGGCATATACAACCTTTTCGACTTTTGCTTATGAGGTAGTAAAACTGCTTGAGGATAATGAGAAACTAACCGCAATAGGCTACACCTGCAGCACAGTTTTCTTCGGTCTTACTTTCGGTTGGCTGGGGTATTTGACGGGAAATATGCTTTAACCAGGGAGGAGGTATTCACCTTGCCCGAACAAAAACCGGCTCTTTTGCTCAGAATATATACCGGAGAGAAGGAGCAGTGGGGGCACAAGGCACTGTATCACGCTTTGGTATTAAAATTCCGGGAACTCGGGCTGGCAGGAGCCACTGTCTATCGAGGCGTGGAAGGCTACGGCCCGGAAAACAGGCTGCGTACCAGCAGGGTCCTCGATCTTTCTGTGGATCTTCCCGTGGTTATCGAGGTTGTAGATTGTGAGGAGAAGATCAGAGGTGCACTGCCAGTAATCAGGAAAATGGTCAAAAAGGGGTTAATCACCATATCCGTTGTGGAGGTTGTTAAGTAAAGGCATGACAGAACGGAAAAAACCGGAACTCCTGGCACCTGCGGGAAACCCGCTGGCCTTGCGCGCTGCGGTGGAGAACGGTGCCGACGCCGTCTATCTGGGGGGGAAGATGTTCGGGGCGCGCGCCTTTGCGGAAAACTTTACTGAAGAGGATCTGGCCTCCGCCCTGAGCTACGCCCACGGCCGCGGGGTGCGGATTTATGTAACAGTCAATACCCTGGTGGATAACAGGGAATTCGGAGAATTGACCGATTACCTGTTTTTTTTATACCGGGAGGGCGTTGATGCCCTCATTGTTCAGGATGTAGGGGTGGCCGGGTACATCAGGGCGGTGCTTCCCGACTTCCGGCTGCACGGGAGCACTCAGATGACGGTGCACAACGCCGCCGGTGCCAGGTTCCTCGCCGAGGCGGGGTTCCAGAGGGTCATCCTTGCCCGGGAGACAACCTATTCCGATCTCCAGGAGATCCGGAAACATTCCTCCCTGGAACTGGAGGTCTTTGTCCACGGGGCGCTGTGCATCTGTTACTCAGGTCAGTGTCTGTTCAGCAGCATGATCGGGGGTAGGAGCGGAAACCGGGGGAGGTGTGCCCAGCCCTGCAGGCTCCCTTACTCCCTGGTAGATGAAAAGGGGCGGGAATTGAGTGACTCTGTTCCGGGGGAGCATCTCTTGAGCCCCAGGGATCTGCTGCTCTTGAGGGAGCTGCCAGACCTCTGCCGGGTTGGCGTTGCCGCTCTGAAGATTGAGGGCCGCATGAAGCGACCGGAGTATGTGGCAACGGTCGTCCGGATTTATCGGGAAGCACTGGACAGGGCCTGGGAGGACCCGGAGCACTATACGGCGAGCGATCGGGAAGTACGGGAACTCTCCCAGATCTTCAACCGTGGCTTCACTACAGGATACTTTTACGGTAATCCCGGGCGTGGCCTGATAGGTTATACCAGACCCAACAACCGCGGCCTTTATCTGGGGCGTGTGGTGAAAAAAGGGCACCGCCATGCCGTCTTGCAGAACCGTCTCCCTTTGAGAACGGGGGATGGGATCGAGTTCTGGACCGGTTCAGGGCGGCATGGCTTAACTGTACAAGGAATGACAGTCAAGGACAGAGAGGTGGAAGAGGCCCCTCCGGGCAGTGATGTACAGATTACTGTTCCCTTCCATGTGAGCCCCGGTGATCGCGTTTTTAAAACCCATGATCGGGTGCTGATTGAAAAAGCACGGGAGAGCTTCACGGGGCCCTCCCGGCGCCGCACTCCCATCACCCTCAGGGCCGTCGCCCGTATTGGCGAGCCTTTTTACCTTGTCGGATGGGATGCGGACGGCTGCCGGGCGGAATCCCGTGGAAATATCTGCGGTGAGAAGGCGCGCAAGCACGAACTTACTCCAGAGATCCTCAGAGCTCAGCTGGATCGGTTGGGGAATACCCCCTTTCAACTGAAAAAGCTGGAGTGTGAGCTCGAACCGGGGGTGATGTTGCCCCTCAGCGAAATCAACGCCGTGCGCCGCAGTCTGACGGCCGCTCTGGAGGAAAAGCACCTGCAAAAGTACCGGCGCCGTCTACCTCAGGATCTTACGAAACGGGAAGAGGGATACTGGTCAGGGCTGCAGGCAAGGGCGCGAGATGTGCAAAAGGTTATAAGGCGTCCCTCCCTTGCCGTCGCCGTAAGTGATTTGCCGAGCCTGCAGGCGGCCGCTGCAGGGGGGGCGGACATCATTTACTTCGGCGGATATTCTCTCAAAGGGAGGGCGCCCTGGACCGATGAGGCATTGCGGCGTGGTATTGAAGATTGCCTGGGGCGAGGGGTGCAGCCCTATCTCATCATCCCACGCATCTGGCAGGAGCGGGAAGGGGATAGGGTACTCCGAATGCTCGAAGAGGCGCTTCTCTTATCTGTTGCCGGGGTACTGGTCGGTGACCTGGGCGGTTGTTATCTGGCTTTGAAAAAAGACCTCAGTGTGGTGACCGATTTCTCGGTGCCTGTTTTCAACGATTCGGCGATCTTTTCCTTGCTGGAAGCAGGGGTGAGTCGCGCTACTTTATCTCCGGAATTGAATCGGGAGCAATTGATGCGCCTTACTTACAGGGGGTCGGAGGTACTGGAACTGCCGGTGCACGGAGCAATACCCCTGATGATCAGCGAGCACTGCGTCACCGGAGCGGTAACGGGGGAGGGGGGGCGGTGCATGAGGATCTGCTCTCAAAACCGTTGTTACCTTAAAGATCGCTGTGGCTACCTGTTTCCTGTAGTTCAGGATGAGCGCTGTCGGATGACCATTTACAACGCCCGGGAACTCTGTTTAATCGAACACCTTGCCGAAATAATAGAGGAAGGTTATGATCATCTCAGGCTGGAGCTCCGTTATTCACAGGCCCGGGAGGTTAAAGAGATCACCTCCATTTACCGCAGTGCTGTTGACGCAGTTGTTTCCGGATGCTGGAGCCGGGAGCGGGCAAGGCATGCCTGGGAGAAGCTTTCCGTTATCTCTCCACTCGGCCTGACGCGCGGTCACTACCTGCGCGGTGTTCTCCGGGCAGAGGAGAGAAAGGAGGGGGCTTTAAATGGATAGATTTTCATTGAAGAAGCTGGAGTTTCACAAGATCAAAGAGATGCTGGAAGGATGCTGCAGCACTCCTCTGGGTGTTCCCTATGTGCGGGAACTGGAGCCGGCGACGGAAGTCGAGGAGATCCTCGCTCGCCAGGCGGAAACTACCGAGGCCTGCCATGCCTGGAGGCTCTGCCCCGAACTGTCCTTTGATGGGGTCGCCGACCTGGCACCACTGCTGCGGCGCGCCCTCATCGGAGGGGTGCTGGAGCCTCAAGATTTGCTGAGCTGCCGCGATACCCTGCAGGCAGGAGAGCGGTTGAAGAAGGCCCTCCTGAGCGCCGGCAGGGAACTGCCGCGCCTGCAGGCGAGAGCCCGCAGGATCCAGGAGTGCCGGACACTGCAGGAGAAGATCAACCTCTGCATACAGCCGGACGGAGAAATATCCGACAGCGCCTCACCGGAACTGGCCAGACTGCGGCAGCAGATCCGAACACTGCAGGTTCGGATTCGCGGCTTGCTGGATGAGATCCTGTCTAAACCGGAGTGGAACAGATATCTGCAGGAGCCCATTTACACTGTGCGAGGGGACCGTTATGTAGTTCCCGTCAAGCAGGAACACCGCAGCCAGTTCCCCGGCCTCGTTCACGATTTGTCCGGAAGTGGAGCGACCGTTTTCATGGAGCCCCTGCCGCTGGTGGGCCCGATGAATGAACTGATGGCAAAGCGCACCGCCGCTCACCGGGAAGAGCAGCGCATCCTGGAGGAACTGACCAAGATGGTGGCGGCTTTTCACGACGCAATTCAGGAGAATCTGAGGATCCTCGGTGAACTGGATTTTATTCTGGCAAAGGGGCATCTCAGCAGTAAACTCAAAGGGAACCCTCCCCGCTTCGGCGATGGGAGATGTTTAGTGCTGAAGTCGGGGCGCCACCCGCTCCTCAGAGGGAAGGTGGTTCCCCTGGATCTCCACCTGGGAAGAGATTTTGACTGCCTGATCATTACGGGGCCGAATACCGGAGGAAAAACGGTCGCTTTGAAAACAGTCGGCCTGCTGGTGGTAATGGCTCAGGCCGGGCTCCATATTCCTGCCGGGGAGAGGACTGTGCTTCCCGTTCTCCAGAATGTTTTTGCCGATATCGGGGATGAGCAGAGCATTGAACAATCATTGAGCACCTTCTCCGGCCATATGAAAAATATTGTGCGCATCCTGGATCAGGTCGGGGAGGGAAGCCTGGTGCTCCTGGATGAATTGGGGGCGGGCACCGATCCCGAGCAGGGAGCCGCTTTGGGGATGGCAATACTGGATAGGCTGATCAACAAAGGCGCTCTGATCATCGCTACTACCCATTTCAGCGAGCTGAAAATCTTTGCCCATACCAGGCAGCGGGCGGAAAATGCTTCTGTGGAGTTCGACAGCAGGACCCTCCAGCCCACCTACCGCCTTTCCATCGGTGTTCCCGGAGAGAGCAATGCCTTTGAGATCGCCGCAAGGCTGGGACTCGATTCTGAAGTGGTAGAGCGGGCGAGATCCTTCTTGCGCCCCGAGCAGCGGGAACTTTCCGATTTGATCAAGCACCTTAAAGAGGACCAGTTCGCAGCCAGTTCGGCTCGGGCTGAGGCCGAGCTTGAGCGAGCAGAAGTCGAAAAATTAAAGGAGAAGTTACGGCGGGAGGAGGAAAGGCTGCGGAATAAGCAGCAGGAGATCCTGTCCATGGCCCATGAGGAGGCACGGGAGCTGGTACGCACCGCCAGGCGGGAAGCCGAGCAGTTGATCCGCTTCCTGAGGGAGAAGATGCGCCAAGAGGATGCCCGCATTGCTCTGGAGGAGGCTCAGGCAGTGCGGCAGAAGCTAGGTGATCTGTCCGGTCGAATCGAAGAAAGGGCTGCGGCTACGGAGGAATCCGCCTTTGCCGGCGATATTCCGGATACGCTGAAGCCCGGGGATGTTGTAGCCATACCCCGCTTCCATCAGGAAGGATATGTTATTTCTCCCCCCGGTCCGGATGGAGAGGTGCTGGTTCAGGTCGGTGCGCTCAAGCTCCATCTCCCCATCAAGGAGCTGCGCCGCAGTCTGAAACGGGATAAACAAAAGAAAGAATTGACAGCGACGGGCAGTAGATCCGGTGGTAGAACCATCAAGGAACATGCACAGGTGTCTCCGGAGTTTGACTTTCGGGGAATGCGGGTGGAGGAAAGCCTCAAAGAGATTGATAAATACCTGGACGCGGCCTATCTGGCGGGAATAAACAGGGTTTCTCTCATCCATGGGAAAGGAACAGGGGCCTTAAGGGAGGCTGTAAGACAGTACCTTTCCAAACATCCCTTCGTGGCTTCCTACCGCAACGGGAATTACTACGAGGGGGGGACGGGGGTTACCATCGTCGAATTAAAATAATCTTCATCTCTTTATTTGCTAAGAAATTGACCATACACACCTGGCAAATGCCGTACGGCAATTCAAGATTTCTTTAAAGCCGTTTGTTGCGGCAGCAACGGGGGATGCAGCACAAAAAAGGGGATAATTGCATAGCCAGGCCATCCTGTTAGAAGTGCCGGTATTCTTTGTTATGTTATATTTAAATAAAGAAGCTTTCCATAAAGGGTTAGTTTAGTAATTACCTGGAGGCAGACCATGTGCGGGCGTTTCAGCCTTACTGTGGATGGAGAAGCGCTGTGCCGCTATTACCGTGTTGATGCGGGGAACATTATCTTTGAGCCGAACAGCAACATCGCTCCGGGGCAGTACATACCTGTGATCACCGGCGGCCCCCGGAGGGAGGCGTTCATGATGCGTTGGGGGCTAATTCCACGCTGGAGCAGAGAACCGGCAAAGGGTTACCGGATGTTCAATGCCAGGGCAGAAACGGTAGACAGAAAACCCGCTTTTCGAGAACCGTTTTTGAAGAGGCGCTGTTTGATTCCGGCCGATGCCTTTTATGAATGGAAAAAGGTTGCCGGAAGGAAGATCCCCTTCCGCATCAACCTGCCGGGGAAGCGATTGTTTTCCCTGGCGGGCATCTGGGATTGCTGGGTGGCTGAAGATGGAAGAAGGATTTTATCCTGCAGCATCCTGACCACCGACTCCAATGATTATTTAAAGGAGGTTCATAACCGGATGCCGGTGATCCTGGCGGATGATGACTACCAGCAAACGTGGCTTCAGGAAAGGAGAATCGCGGAGGTAAAGAGGCTGCTGCACCCCTATCCCGGAGAGATGATAGCCGTACCCTGTTCTCCGGGGAGCGGCATCATGAATCCACCCAGGGATGCTTTCCCGGGGCAAGAGTAAACAGACAATACCAATCACCATTCTGAGGGTTCCTAATAAAGGCTTGAGGCGATCGGTAAAATTGTTGAGAGGTAGATCTTTGACCCGGAATGCAAAAAGGAGGGAGTGGTTTTGAAAAGAAAGATTAAGAATGCCGTGCTGGAACTCATCGAAGGGGATATCACGGAGATGGATACCGATGCCATCGTCAACGCCGCCAATTCCTACCTGAAACACGGCGGCGGGGTGGCCGGGGCAATTGTCAGGAAGGGGGGCCAGGAGATTCAGAGGGAGTCCGATCAAATCGGCTATTGCCCTGTAGGAGGAGCGGTGATTACAGGGGCAGGCAGACTTAAAGCGAAAAAGGTGATCCATGCCGTAGGCCCGAGGATGGGTGAGGGGAACGAAGACGAGAAGCTGAGAAGTGCCACTTTGAACAGCCTCAGGGTTGCCGAACAGAACCATCTGGAAAGCATCTCCTTCCCGGCCATCAGCACCGGCATCTTCGGTTTTCCCCTCGATCGCTGTGCAAAGATCATGCTGGAAACTGTTATCACCTACCTGCAGGGAACTACTGATTTGAAGAGGATTGTTTTTTGTCTTTTCGGGAGGGATGCCCTGGAGGTTTTTCAAGAGGAACTCCAGAGGCGGCTTCCGGAGTAACAGGAGGGGCGGTTTATGAACGAGGAGCAAAAATTAACGAGAGTTGCCGAACTCCTTGCCTCTTCACGAAATACTGTTGTGGTAACAGGGGCGGGTATCAGCACCGAGGCCGGCATTCCCGATTTTCGAGGAGAAAAAGGAATTTACCGCACCCTCGGCGAGCAGAAAGTGACAGCGCTGCTCAATATCAATGCCTTCCGAAAAAGACCTCGCGAATTTTACGAATTTTATCGCCGCTACTTTCTGCTGCCAGAGGTAAAACCGAGCCGTGCCCACCTACTTCTGGCCGATCTGGAAAAGAAAGGTATAATCAAAGCGGTTGTAACGCAAAATATCGATAATCTGCATCAAATGGCCGGCAGTAAACGGGTTATCCCCGTCCACGGGAGGGCGGATCGTTTTCTGTGCACCGGAATCGGGTGCCGGTTCGAATCCGATGCCGGGTATGTCAGGGACTACCCGGATCTCGTGCCCAAGTGCCCCGAATGCGGGAACATTCTGAGGCCCGATGTCGTCCTTTTTGGAGAGCCGATTCAGAACCACCGCCTGGCCAGGGATACAATTCTGGCTGCCCAGGTGTTGCTGGTGATCGGTTCATCATTGACCGTTTATCCCCTTGCCGGGTTCGTAAGTGAATACTGCACAGGGGATAGGACCATGATTATCATCAATAAGGGTCCTACCGCTCTCGACTACGCCGCTACGTTAAAGCTCGATGTAGAAAGCACGGCTGAGGTTTTGGAGAAGATTGCCCGAAATCTGCCGTGAATAAGATTATGGTGGCGGCCCAATTGTAAGACCAGCCATCAAGCCTTTTTGAGAGGATTTTATCCTCTGATGGCGGTCTCCGGAGGCACCGTGGTTTATCAGCGCAGCTTTGTAGGAGGTTCAATAAATGCAGACTGCTGTTGACTGTATTCCCTGCTATTTAAAACAGGTAATATCAACCATGAGGGTAGCCGAGGTGGAGGAAGCTGACCAGAGGCGTATTTTAACAGCCCTTTTTGATACCATCGCCGCTCTTGATCCGGCAAAAACACCGGCGGAAAATTCTTCGGTGGTGCTTTTCGAAGCGTATCGGCTGATGGGTTCTGACGACCCCTACAGTGAAGCTAAAGCGGCATCCAACCGCCTGGCGTGCACTTATCTCTCCTCCCTGGAAAAGATTATTTCCTATAGCGAGGACCCTCTTCTGACGGCCATTAAGGTCTCGGTTGCGGGTAATGTCATCGACATGGGAATCAACCCTGACTTCGATGTCAATGCCAGCATCCAACAGGAGCTGGAGCGGGAATTCAAACTCTGCGATCTGGATGCTTTCCGGGAGCTTTTAAACAGTCAAAGCCCTGTGGTCATCATCGGAGATAATAGCGGAGAGATTGTCTTTGACTACCTGCTGCTCGCCTGTTTGCGTGACTTCAACGACAAGCTTTTTTATGTTGTCAAGGAGGGTCCTATTTTAAATGATGCCACCCGGGATGATGCCGAGGAAGCCGGAATACACCTACTGGCAGAGGTGGTGACAACAGGGAGCAACTACCTTGGTGTAATACCCGAGCTGTGTAGTGAGGAATTCCGTGATCTAATGGGGCGGGCCGGACTGGTTCTGGCAAAAGGGCAGGCCAATTATGAAACCCTTGAGGGAACAGTTTTTGCCGGGGAGAAGACATTTTTCCTTCTTCGTGCCAAATGTCCGGTGGTTGCCGGCCATCTCGGTGTTCCTCTCGGAAGTTCTGTGTTGCTGCGCAATCAACCTGACGGTCCGGCTGCATCAGAAAAAAAATAAGCTCCAAGAAAATAAGCTCCCCTATCCGGGGGAGGTGTTGTTTTGTGATTACGGTGCTAAATTTTGATGACACCCTGATTCCACAGACCAGGTATTATTGTTTACCCTTTCGGGTGATCGAGTGCAAAGAGATCAGGGGGACCAAACTGTTCTGCGAAGAGCGCTCCCTGCTGCTGCTCACCCGACTGTTGCAGAACCGGGAAAAGGATCGAGTTGTACTTATCGGATGTGCAGATTACCATTACGTTTCATATATCTTACTCGCAGAAATGGTTCAACCTTTTACGCTCGTTCTTTTTGACAATCATGCTGACCTCCGGCAGTCGCCGGAGAGAACACTTCTTTCCTGCGGTTCCTGGGTTGCCAGAGCGGCAGAGCTTCAGTACTTGGTGAAAATAGTTATCATTGGTGCTCGACCCGATTCCTTTTTAGGGGCAGATTGTCGGGCTTTACAAAAGGTACTGTATGCGCCGTACTCGCCGGGCAATCTGGAAACAGCAGCTCTTCCCGAAAGCATAGCGCCGATTGAGGAACAAGGTATCGCTTCGGTCATCAGAGAGGTGATTGAGAAGATCCCCACAGATGACGTTTATATCAGCATAGATAAAGATGTTCTTTGCAAGGAGGACGCCCTGACCAACTGGGATCAGGGGGAGATGACCCTTCAAGAGCTGCTCGTTGCGCTCCGGAGCCTTGCCTCCAGCAAGCAGATCTGCGGAGTGGATTTATGTGGAGAAGAGGTGCTGCATCCTTTGGATTGGATGCGGGCAAAAGGGCAGGAGGTAATTCGGAAAAATGCCGTAGCCAACATGCAAATCTGCAGCCTGTTTTGTTAAGCTAAACGAGCTTCTGAGAGGATAATTCGGAGCTGTGTTGGATCAGCATTTACATATTTTCAGGCAGACCCGGCGCTGGCGCGGGCCGTCGAACTCACATAAGAATACCCCCTGCCAGGTGCCGAGCAGAAGCCTGCCTCCCGATACGGGGATTGTAAGAGATACCCCGGTTAAAGCCGCCTTGATATGGGCTGCTGAATTTCCTTCCGTATGCCTGTAGTCGGCTTCAAAAGGGATCAGTTTCTCTAGGGTGCCGGCAATATCGTGAACAACGCTGGGATCGGCGTGTTCATTGACCATAATGCCGCAGGTGGTATGGGGTACGAAGATGCAGCAAAGGCCCTCATTTACTCCCCTTTCTTTGCAGATATTATTGATCGTGGGGGTGATCTCCACCATCTCAACCCGCTTGGTGGTTCTTACCGGAAACTCGATTACTCCTATCATGAATGCGGCTCCTTTTCATGGTGATCTTTTGTTATATGATAATAAATCACAGCTACCGGTGTAAAGCCTTTGCGGCAGGAGGGCATCCGGCCATTGAATAATAACGATCACGAGGTGAAATCTTCATGAAGTGGCATACCGAATACCACTGGTTTCATACCAGGCAGAAAAGGGAATTCATTAACATCACCGACCTTGTTGCCCAGGCGGTCAAAAAGGCCGGTATCAACGAGGGGATGGTTCTCGTAAGTGCAATGCATATCACCTCCGGGGTTTATGTCAATGATGAAGAGGATGGTATCAAAAAGGATATGATGGAATGGGCGGAAAAGCTGGCTCCCTACAAGGATGACTATGAACATCACAAAACAGGGGAGAGCAACGGAGATGCTCATCTGAAAAGCATTCTTTTTCACCATCAGGTCGTTGTACCGGTGACCGATGGGAAGCTGGATATCGGCCCCTGGCAGCAAATTTTCTATGCCGAGTTTGACGGCCAGCGCCGCAAGAGGCTGATAATCAAGGTTTTTGGTGAGTAAAAAAGCCGTTCCCTGACAACTGAAGGTGGTGAAATAAATGATCATTACAGGCGGCCCCCCCGACCCAGAAAGAACTCCGGACGCTCCTAGAGCTTCCGGAGCTGTAATCTGCTCTGCCTGCGGAGTGCTCTGGCAGTTGTCGGTTGTCATGTCGATTTTTAGTGAAGAGGAAAAGGAGAGGTTCTGGGCCGGAAAAGGCTGTCCGGACTGCAGGTTTCAGTGGAGCAACTACTAACCTTCTTCTTTATCGTTTCTTACCTGGTTATGAAAGATATCCTTCAGGGTTGGTTCTTTTTTCTCAGGCTTTACATCTGTGACGACATCGGTCACGCCGCGTGCGCTGGCTGCCGCCGTTCTGGCAGCCTCAATTTCCCGGGTGTCATCTGTGTGCCCCTTCAGCACAACTGTTCCTCTGTCAACAGCTGCGACGCCGATCCGCCGCAAATCAACCCGGTGGTTCGTTGCCAGCTCTTCCGTGACTTCCGTGGCCACATCACGGTTTCGAATAGCCCCGTCGGTGCTGACGGAGATGGCGTTGGCCACCCCTTTTACACCCGGAATACTGCTTGCCAGCTTTTCTGCTCGCTCCTTTTCTTTAAGCGTATCCACAATACCCTGCAGCTGCACTTCACCCTGAACCACGTCGGCATTCAACCCGTATCCCCGCAGGTCTTTGTCCACTTGCAGCAGAGAGCGAACGCGCTCTTTAAGCTCCTCATCCGAAATGCGACCCGCCATCTGATCACCTTACCTTGTATTTTTCTTTTTATTATTTCACCGTGCCCCCTGGAGAATGCGGGTTATCAAAAAGATTCTGCATAGTTAATAAATGTGAACAGGTGTACCCTCGGGAATGTTCTCATAGATCCATTTTGCCCTGCTCGACTTGCAGATGGACACACCCGTGTGATGCCGGGCTTCCCAGCTTTTCCGCTTCCTCTTGAATAATATTTTTTGGCGATCCATTGGTACGCTGTGAAAGAGGTAAACGCCCCAGTTTTTAAAAGATACCCACCACATGGCTCCCTGTTGATATTTTTCACTGAAGAACCATTCACCCCTGTTCTGGATGATGAAGTGTCCGAGGTGGGTCGAGTTATTAACTCCAGTAGAGACGGTAAAGGTTCTATGCAGATTGCCGTTATAATAAACGCTCTGTTGTTGTTCGCCAATGCTGACTTCGAGCCTGGAGCCGCGCTCCTTAGAAGCAAGGCTATTGCCCGGTAAGGAGGACAAATCTATCATGGCTGCACCTCGCAGGTGAAGATGGATCCGTTTGCCGTCCAGCCTATTATACATTATTTTTTGAGCCATATCCTGATATTTTGTTGTTAGGTTGTCACGGATTCAGGTGCATAATTTTTTACCGGCACCGACAAATTAACAATAAAATTAAGAGTGGTGAGTGGACGGAATAAATGGCAGTAATGAAAAGCTTTTAAACGGCCGGGTATAATCAAAGATGGACAACAAATGAGTGATGCTAAAAGTTTTTGGTTTTCTATAACTTCAAAAGTAGGGGAGGGGGTTGTAAAAAAAATTTGTATTAAGTTATAGATCGATGATATTTAGGAATACTGTTTATAGATAGCTAATATAAATATTACCGGAAGGAGATACTTCAGATATATAAAAATGCCTGTAGGAAAGAAAAAGCCTAAAAAAATTTTAATGCCGGGCGATCTCGGGGATGCAGCAACCAGAAGAAATTATCGCAAACCGGGGCCGGTAATAATTTATAAGTATGCGGAGGCGTTTGACGAAATGGGAAAGGCAATCTCTTTAAACGAATTTTTAAAACTTTCCGATGCTCAAGCGAAGGATGTCATGCTCGAGTTGAGCAAGATGAGCGACCAGGAACTGGCCTCAGAGTGGAATGTACACACAAGCTTCATTAGGAAGATACGACACATTTTGGGAATCCGCAAGGACCACAGCGGATCGGTTGTTGCTAATGCCGATATTCTGAGTGATAAGTGGCCGCCTGTTTACAGGCCGCGCAAAAGAGTGGTTGCTGCAGCCGTCTTTGAAGAGAAAATGCAGCTACCGGAGATCAGGGTTCCCGCTCAAGTGGAGGAACAAAAAGATGCCCGGGGGTTCTTCTTCTCCCTGGAGGGAGTTTTCCCTGCTTCGGAAGTTCAAAAAAGGATAGAAGCGCTGGCCTTGATGGCCTCCTGTTCGCCGCAGAGCAGGTTTGCGGTGACAATTAAACTGGAAGAGGTAACGGGAGAAGGGGCAGGCTAGCTCTTACAGTACGGCGCTTTTACGGATTGGATCAATTAACAAGCCGGGAAACCGGCTTATTTTATACTTTTGAACGGAAACACAATATACCATCTTGGGCAATAAGTGGTTATTTGGGTAAAAATTATCTCTTCCGGAAGGAATATAACCATCCTTGTTGAATGTAAGTATTATATCAAACCCATAGGAGGTGTTTTCATGAGGAAGGCCTTATTGACGTTGACCCTGGCGCTGATCATGGTTGCGGCAGGGGCTTTTTCAGCTTTAGCAGCTACAGAAGTAAATCTGAATGTAAACGGAAAAGGGATTCCGTCCATCAACGTCCTTGTCGAAGAGGGAATTTCCAGATTCTCAATTGATGACTTCAGCCGGATTACCGGTGCTACTGTGGTATGGACGGAACAAGACGTTATTCAGATCTCCAAAAATGGCAAGACGTTGCTTCTGACGATGGGAGAACGAGATGCCTTGCTGGATGGCAACAAGGTTGTTCTTCCCCGTGCCCCTATCCGCAACGGAAGCGTTGTAGAAGTCCCGCTGCGTTTCTTATGCGAAACCTTTGGCTGTCGTGTTGATTGGAACGCCGCAGATAAAACAGTTTTAGTAATAAACGATGAAAAAAGAAATGGGATGAACCCGACAGAACTGTTGGTTAATTCCAATCTTGCCAGCGAGAGCGTCAACACTTGCTCCCTGGACGGTATCACGAACATGAAGATAGATGCTCTGGTTGACGGGGAAAGGGTTCTGCCCACTCCGCTGGCCCTTTCCGTCAAGCAGCAAGGATCTGTGCAGATTGAACCGTTGCAAGTTTACATTAAGCAGAACATTACTTCGAAGATGGAAACGGATGCTTCTCAGGAAAGTATGGTTACGGAGAGCTATATTACCGGAGATAAAATCTATATCAGGCCTAACGGAGAGGATTGGTTTGTTCAAGATCTTCCTTTGCCGGAAGAATTCTGGAAAGAACAGCGGGATATTCAATCTGATCCTCTCAGAGCAGCGGCCTATATCCGGGAGACAGGTATGATCCTCAGCTTCGGAGATGATGTATCACTGGACGGGAAGGATTATTATGTAATCAACGCCTATCTGGATCCTAACAAGTTTCAGCAGACTTACTTGAATCTGATGCAGCAGATGGCGCAGGGTATGCCGCAGGATCTTCCTCCGGAGATCATTCAACAGATGGAGCAACTGCTGGCCAAAGTTGCAATATTTGATTGTAATTACAAGCTTTACATCAATAAGGACACTTTAATCTCTGAAATCCTGGAACTTTGCATGCGGATGGATCTGAACTTGACAAAGGAAGACCTGGAGCAGTTTGGACTGCCGGCGGAATCCGAAAAGCTTCCTGAGGAAGTTTATGTAAGTATGGAGATCGATGGAAGCTACAAAATGAGTGATTTCGGAGAGCCCTTCGTCGCCCCTGATGTCAGTAATGCCCGAAACATAGCTGACATGATCCCTCAACCAGGAGAGAATATATCTGAACAAAGTAACTGAGGGTTGGCCTGGTCAGTATTCGCTTGAAGAGGCAGGAAACAGGGAACAATCTTGGTTGATTGTTCCCGTTTTTATCTAGCGATGGATCAAAAGATGTCCGAAAAGAGCTTGGATTCCCGATATATGGAGAAACTTACCTGAGATATTGATGTCAGATGCTTGCAGGAGCCGGTCGCAAACAATTCCCCATCAGACCCCGCCTGTGTTTACTGATAGTGCCAGCCGGAGGAATGAGCGTTTACTTAGCTCATAGGCCTTTCTGCCTCAGATGGGTAACCGGCCATCGCTTCTGGAGGGGGTGAGTTCTCGAGAAAGTGGTTAAATAGGGAAAAGAATCCTCTGCAGGGGGACGAACGCCATAATTGCGAGGGAGAGATCAATAAATATGGAAGAGAAAGGATCAAAGGGTAAAATTCTTCAGGTGCGGATGGGGATTAACCCCAACTCCAGCGGGCACGGGATCTTATGGGGCGCCTTGTTTTTTATGCCCTATTCCTTGCTCAGCTTCATCTTGCTGGGTGGATTGGAAAAAGAGCTGGAGGCCGGCCTGAGGAAATACCGGGAAGAAGTAATGCCCTGGAAAAAGCGGGACATGGTGCTTCCAGTAAGCAAAGGGAATTACTACCCATGCTGCTGGAACTGGGAAACAGGTATCAACTTCCCTTTCATCTGGATTGTGCTTTGGCACCACTTATGCTGAATTCCGGGCTTCCCATGAAAACTCTGAAGCTTCTGGGAGGTTATGGGTGTATTGCCGGACAACTGCTGGTAACCGTGGATACGTCCGGGCTTATTCACCCCTGCAGCCATCTTGATTTTACCGTTGGTGTCGTCGAAGACCTCCCAGAGCTATGGAAGAAAAATGAGCTCTGGAAGGGATTCCGGGATAGAGCGTCTATTCTGAAGGGGAAGTGTAGTCGCTGTCCGGTTCGGGAACTGTGCCGTGGGGGATGCGCCGTCTTCAACCAGCATAATAACCTCGGGTTTGACGAACCCGATCCGGATATAGCTTGCTGTTGACTAGGAAGGATCATCGGGAAAGCCCGATTACCTCCGGAACCCACTCCGATAATATACCAATTCACAATTACACAAATACCCTCAGCCTTTCCGTTTCTGTCTAACGAAAATCAAAGCAGCTTGAGATATAGCAGGGTCCGAATTTAGAAATTTATCTGCAGTTTTATCTGCAGGGTCAACTGTTACAGCACACTCAGAGAATTGCCCCATTATGCATTGTTATGGCGGCGGTCGGGGAGGTCGTTTTTCTCAGTCGATCATTTTTTCTGTCGGGCTTTCCTGAAGCGCGATGGCGAA
This sequence comes from Thermacetogenium phaeum DSM 12270, assembly GCF_000305935.1. Classification (NCBI taxonomy): domain Bacteria; kingdom Bacillati; phylum Bacillota; class Clostridia; order Thermoanaerobacterales; family Thermoanaerobacteraceae; genus Thermacetogenium; species Thermacetogenium phaeum. The sequence continues at coordinate 1,377,324 of NC_018870.1, forward strand.
TCCTGGTATGCTACCGAAGACATCCGGCACCGAGGAACTTACCTTCGGCCCGGGAAAATGTTAAAAAACTCAGTGAGTTCAACTGCACTTTGCCGGGGATTGAAGATATCTGCAGCAAATTCCTGGTCAAACAGTTCTGCCTGGATGATGTGGCCAAAAAGAAGAACGCCACTTTGCTTCCCTCTACCTTTGATAACGGCGTGGACATTGCCCGGCAGGTAGCCGAAGAAGCTGCCGCCAGCTATGAGAAGCGCCGCAAACGGGTAAATATTGATTTACCTGAGCACGGTTACGATAATTCCCTGACCGGATTCGGCGAGAAAAACCTGCGCTCCTTCCTCGGCGGCAACTACGAACCTCTTCTCAAACTGATCGTAGACGGCAAGATTAAAGGAGTGGCCGCGATCGTCGGTTGTTCCAATCTGGCCGCAGGAGGCCATGACGTTTTCACCGCCGGGTTGACCAAAGAACTGATCGAGAACGATATCCTGGTGCTCTCCGCCGGATGTACCAGCGGCGGGCTGGCTAATCTGGGCTTCATGTCACCGCAGGCCGCAGAATCGGCCGGAAATAATTTACGCCAGGTCTGTCAGTCACTCAATATACCTCCGGTTTTAAACTTCGGCCCCTGCCTGGGAATCGGCCGACTGGAGGAGGTGGCCACCGCTTTGGCCCGGGCGCTGAATGTAGATCTACCGCAACTGCCGCTGGTGTTATCCGCACCGCAGTGGCTTGAAGAGCAGGCCCTGGCCGACGGGTGCTTCGCCCTGGCTCTCGGATTGCCGCTTCATCTTTCTCTACCGCCTTTTATAACGGGAAGCGAATTGGTTACCAGGGTTCTCACCGAGAACCTGGTAGAGCTCACCGGAGGCAAGGTGATTATAGACGGAGACGTGAAATCAGCAGCGGCACAGCTGGTGGAGATCATCTCCCAAAAGAGAACAGCCTTGAAAATATAAGGGGGTGGCAGGTTTGAAGACCATAGTCGTACGCCCTGATTTATGCATGGGCTGTAAAAACTGTCAGTTTGCCTGTATGGTTGCTCCAGCAGGGACGGGTAGCAGGAATGAACATGGTAGGGAAAACCGTTGAAATTGATGGTACTTTTGCCCACCAGTATACGATGTCATTCTTCGGTCTTCCCACAATTTCCTTCGGGTGGCCTGAACCTCCTGAAGACGGCTGCAGTGTGGAAATAGACATTTTCCCTGACTATTACTAAGAAGGTTATTTACAAAGAAGGACGCCTTCTGGGAGCAATCTTACAAGGGGATTTGGCGGGAGCCGGAACATTCGGTGCACTGATTAGCAATAAGATTGACATCTCCAATCAGCATGGAAAACTGTTGGAGACCAACTATAGTTATTACCTCACACCGGAGAATGGAATCCGCAATTAGAAGATAAAACATTCCCCCAAAAAGCCGTGGATGAATGACGCTCGTCCACGGTTATTTTTTGTTTCCCGTGGCTCGGCTGCTGAGCTGGTAGGTGGGTTGGAAGAAACCCATGCCAACTAACCTGCGGGAAGACAACCCGTAAGCAAAGATGGCACTGGTAGAAAGGGACTTCAACATTGGGTTTTTCGAAATAGGTGGCTTTTCAGATTGGTAATTGTTGTATTAAACAAAAATATTCGTAGAAAAATTGTAAAGAAAAACAAAGGAATTTCTTCGAATGTTCACAATGTTATATAAGGCCGCGTAGTTATATAGTTACCGAAGCAAAAGGTTGTGTTGTGGTTGGGGAAAGGGAATGGTAGCCCAGTTCAAAATTCTAATCCGCACAATTCCTCCTGTAGGGGAGAGGGAGGGGAGACTTTGTCCCGGTGAGCCGCCGAAAATAGCCATAAGGGAAACATTCTTAAGGGAAACATTCTTAGGTTTTTTAAAGATTTAAGACAATGGAATAGAACATTCGAAAGGAGAGACGAACATGGCTAATGATGAGAAACCAAAAACAGGCATCTCACGCAGGACATTTCTTAAAGGAGCAGTTGTCGGCGCGGCCGGAGTAGCTTCAGGCGGATTGTTAGCTGGTTGCGGCGGAAAAGAGCAGCCATCAGAAAGTACTGGTGCTGCGACACCCAGTGGCGCAGATAAAAGAGAGCTGATAGCGGCGGCCTATGTCAATCCGCAAGATTATAACTACCGTCAAAAAACCACCGACTTCAAGACGCTGTTTTCGCCCTTGAAGATCGGCCCGCTTAAACTCAACCACCGCATGATTAAATCCGCTGCCGGATCGGCCACTTATTTGGCTGGACCTACTGATGAGTTGCTCCAGTACTATATACAGTTTGCCAAAGGCGGTGTTGAGTTAATCTGGGTAGAAAAAATTCCTTGGTTAGAGCCACCTGCAGACGGCAGCGCAGTACCCCGGGAAAATGTTGAATTCGGCAAGAAACTCGTTAAGGAGTGCGGCAAATACGGCGCCAAGCTCGGTTATCAGACATATGGGCCCCCACCGAAACCGGTTGGCGAAATGACGTCCGAAGACATCGCCGGGGCCCAAGCCCGTATTGTGGCCATCGCTAAGTTAATTCAGCAAATGGGCTTTGTAGGTTTGGAGATCAACGCCGCCGGCTTTAACCTCGGCGCGCATTTCCTTTCGCGTTTCCACAACAACCGCACTGACAAATACGGTGCAGGCAGTCTGGAAAATCGTGCTCGCTTCGTGACCGAATGCATCGAAAAAATCAAAAAAGCCTGTGGCAAAGACTTTATCGTTCAAGTATTGATGAACTGCATCGAAGAAAACGACAACCTCACCAACAACGCTACCTTGGCGACGTTAGATAAAGATGTTACCACACCGCACAATAGAGTAATGACTATTGAAGAAGGCATCGAAATTGCCAAGTTGTTCGAGGCTGCTGGTTGCGATTCGATGCATCTGCGCTTAGGTCCTCTCGACAACCATCCTTGTCAATTCGCCGGCGACCTTTACTTTATCTTAAACGGTATAGAGGGCGCAACCGGTTTTGGTACCCAGTGGGATTTCTCAAGGCATTGGCAAGGCCAGTTGATCGGCAACCACAGTGGCGCCGGCATGACGCTCAACATTGTCGCGCGCTACAAAAAAGCGCTCAGCATTCCTTGCGGCGCCGTCACCTACATGGATCCGGCCCATGCCCCGGCTTATTTCGAGAAGGCACTCGCCGACGGCAAGGTCGACTTCTATATGATGAACCGCCCGCTTACCGTTGACCCCGAATACGTCAATAAACTGAAAAAGGGGCGCATCGACGAAATCGCCCCCTGCACGCGTTGTTTACACTGCCACGTTGGCTCAAACGAGATGAACCGCGAGATGGCCTATTGCCGCGTTAACGCCCTGACGCAACGCGTAATGACCGACAAGGGCCCGAAGACCTATGAGCTCGAACCGGCTGCAACTCCAAAGAAGGTCATGGTTATCGGCGGCGGCCCTGCCGGTATGGAAGCTGCCCGCATCGCAGCCGCCCGTGGTCACAAAGTCACGCTCTATGAAAAGAAAGGTACGCTCGGAGGCAAGCTCACCTTTGCCAGCATGGTCAAAGGACCTCACGAAAACCTTGACGACCTTAAGGCTTACCTGATCAGACAACTGGAGATTAACGGGGTGAAGGTTGTTTTGAATAAGGAAGTCGACGCCGAGTTTATTAACAGTGAAGCCCCCGATGTCGTAATCCTTGCAGTCGGCGCTTTGCCGGGCAAGGTGGGCGTGAGTGGCGGTAACGTGCCGATTATCGAGTATGACCAATTTATGAGCAAGGACACCGGCAATAACGTCGTGGTATTCGGCTCAAACGCCCAGGCCTTTGACTGCGCTTTGTGGCTGACGGTGCGCAAGAAGAAAGTCACCATTGTGACGCCGAACCCCAACGAGGAGCTCGACAAGCAGCAGTCTCAGCACGCCAAACGATTTATGACCACAGCGCTCTATTCTCTGGGTGTAAAAGTCTATCCGGGATCCAAGATCAAGGAAATCGGCGACGGCCAGATCACCATTGTAACAGATACCGGTGTTGAGACCGTCATCCCCGCAGACTCAATCATCAACGCCGCCGACTTGTTGCCGAACAAGTCTTTGCTTGAAGGTATTTCAGTGAAAGAGAAATACGCAATCGGCGACTGCAATGAACCGTATAACATTGCTATGGCAATCCGCGCCGGAAACGATGTGGGCCGCGCTGTGTAAAAGGCGTTGTTGTGTGATGTAATATTCGAAGTATACTTTTGGAAAACATGGGGAGGATGGACAGAAAATGGAGAAAGAGAAAAAGGGAATTTCACGCAGAAGTTTCCTGAAAGGGGTGGCGGTAGGTGCGGCAGGCATAGCCGCGGCAGGAGCTTTGGCCGGCTGCGGACAGCAGGAGAAACCCCATCCTGACTCTAATGCTGAAAAACAAACAGGATACAGCTGGGAGGTGCCGCCGGAGCCGATCCCCGAGAAAGAGATCAAGAAGACGGTTACCTCGGACGTAGTGGTAATCGGGGCGGGGGTGTCGGGCTTGATGGCGGCCTTAGCGGCAGTAGAGTCGAATGTTAAAACTGTGCTCATTGAAAAACATTCCTCTTTTACGGCCCGCGGTGGCCATAACGGGGCCATCGGCAGCAAGCTGCAGAAGAAGCTAGGGATTGAAATTGACAAGGCGCAAGTGGTCAGGGATCTGGTAAGATGGGCCGGAACTAAGGTTGATGAGCGACTGATCATGCTTTGGGCAGATAAGAGCGGGGAAGTTATGGACTACCTGATAGATATGGCCGAGGCTGAAGGCATGGAAGTCACCATGTTTAACAGTGGAAGCAGTGATAAGTACTACACCGAGTATGTGACGGCCCATATGTTCGGTGGTATGAACGAAGCCAATCTGGCCGGTATGTTGGAGAAGAAGATCCGACAAAAGGGCGGGGATATCTATTACAAGACACCAGCAGTGCAGCTGATCCGGAAAGAAGGCGGCCGTGTTACCGGAGTTATCGCTGGCGAGGAAGGCAATTACACGTTATTTAACGCAAGAAAGGCTGTGGTGCTCTGCACCGGAGATTATGGGAACAACAAGGAGATGCTGGAGAGGTTCTGTCCCAAGGCGCTGGATGTAGATATGAATGTTTATGCCCCTGCTTTGAACACCGGAGACGGCCATAAAATGGGGCTCTGGATCGGGGCGGCCCTGCAGGAGGAGGAACCCCATGCGCCCATGATCCACAACCTTGGTGGCGCACCAATGACCTCCAATCCGTTCCTCCGTGTTAATGCCCTGGGTGAGCGCTACCAGAATGAGGATGTGCCGGTGCCCTATATTTGTAACGCCATCTCCCGACAACCGCGCAATATCGCTTGGGTGGTATTTGATGGAAAGTTTGCAGATGATGCCCCAAAGATGGGCGGAGGATTTGCACGAGAACCGATGGTTACGCAGGAGACGCTTAAAGCTTTGGAAAAGGCTATTGGCAACAAAACGGCAGTTAAGGCCGACACCATCGAGGATCTGGCCCAAAAGATGGGTGTTCCTGTGGAGAGCTTCCGAGCCACCGTGGAGAGATACAACCAGTTGGCGAAGATGGGAGTAGACCTCGATTTCGGGAAGAATCCCAGGATGCTTACCACCATTGAGCAGCCGCCTTTTTACGCCGCCAAGATACCGACAGCGCTTCTGGTGGTCCTGGGTGGATTCAAGGTGAATACTAAGATGCAGGTACTGGATACCAAAGGGAAAATCATTCCGGGGCTTTATGCAGCAGGAAACGTGACGGGCGATTTCTTCGCTAATGATTATCCCGTAATCTGCCCGGGGCTTAGCCATGGGCGTGCTTTGACATTTGGTCGCATCGCCGGTTTAAATGCCGCCGCTGAGAAAGTTTGATCGAAATAATTGGGGGATATAATCCCTGTTTACGGAAAATCAAAAAAACTAATAATGGCAGGAGAAAGGAATAGGTTCCGCTTTTTGAGGGCTTGCAAGTGAGAATAGGGGAGAACCGGGGGAAAATCCCGGACGAACCGCCGCTGTGAAGAGGAATGACTGGAGATACTGCTCCCTACGGGAATAGGGGCTAAGGCGTGGTCTCCGAATCAGGAGACCTACCTGAAGAGGTTAGACTCTGCAATATAAGTGCAATGGATGATGGTTAAGTCCACGCTCTATTTCAGCGTGGACTTTTATGTGCGCCCGGCATAGACGGGGTTCCTTGTACATGTAGTTAGTTAAATCCTGTTTGCCGGGTGCAATAGTTCCCGCTCTGAATTACGAGACTCCCTGCCGGGAGCACCCTGTTAATAACATTCATAGAAATATTTAATAAACTTCAGAAAGCAGGAGCTGACAGATAATAAAAGAAAACTTTCCACACAAGAATTTGTCGAAAAATCTGCCAATAAATCGAAGAAGACCTTCTATGTCAATGAGAAAATTAAATTTTTTCACTGTTAGTATAAACATTTACAGCCTTTAAAGGACAAAGCATCCCCTTGCGCCTAGCGTGGGTTGGTTCAAACCCTGTCCCGCTGGCGGCTTTAGAACATTGACAACTAAATACCAGACCTCACGCTACCCGGTTAAAATGCCTGGAGCGGGCGGCAATGAATGCAGCTTCGTCGTAGCAAGTGCGGTTTTTCCACATGGCAAAGATAATCCTGACCCAGATGTTCGCCAGAGCCCGCAAAGCTTCGTGGTGAGTTTTCCCCTGGCATCTCTTCGCATAGTAATACTCCCTTGCCCAGGGAACCCACCTGATGCTCTGGAAGGAAAAGAGATGCATTACCCGCCGGAAAGGTTTGACGCAGGACTTGCGCTGTCTGGCAAATCGGTACTTGCCGCTCTGAAAGAGCACAGGCGAGGTGCCCGCTAAAGCCTGAACCACAGCTGCGTTCTCGTAACGGTCACGTTCGTCGCCCCACTCCGCCAGCAGTCTTGGCGCCAGTCTTCTGGCCGCTCCAGGAAGGCTAGCGAAGATTTTGCTGTCGGAGTGCTGCTGAAAAAGGCGGTCGATCTCCTTATCATAAGCGGCTATCTGCTCCTTAACCACCTCCAGCTGGCCCACCAGGGCGAGCATCAAGCGGCACTTTGCCCGCACGGTGGGAGCGCTGGCATTAAGCTGTGGTTCCTGTGCCTTCTGCCAGATGGAGATGGCCGTTTGGTTGGGTCTGGGATGCTTATGCTTTTTCAGAAAAGCGGCTATCTCCGGAACGGTAGCTTCCCTTACCAGCTCCGGGGTTGGATAGCGCTTGTAAAACTCCAGAGCTACCGGTAGGGTTGGTTTTGAGAAGAATTCGAGGGCCGCCGGGTAATATTCCTTCAAGCAGGCAATGAGCTTGTTGTTCAGGCGGGTGGATTCCTGGATCAGGCTGTCCTGATCCCTGGTCAATATCTTTAGCTCGCAGACCAGTTCAGTATCCGGCTTTAGCCTCTTTAGCTGCGCCAGATCGGACCGGCCGATGCTAGCCAGAAGACGGGCATCGATGGGGTCGCTCTTCGCCCCTGAGGGCTTACGCCGGTAATCCACAACCTTCGGGTTCAAGGGGTAAACCGGGAAACCGGCTTCCAAAAGAAACTGCACTAAAAGGCCGTTTTTGGTTTCCACCAGACAGGCGAAGCTCTCTGGATCGGGGTTGATGCCCAATAGTGTTTGTTTCAACTGCTCTAAGCCTTCCCTATTATGGGGAACGGTGAAGTATTTTAGCTCTTGGCCTTTTTCATCAAGCACGGCTACGTCATGATGCAAGTCAGCCCAGTCAATTCCTACAAAGTACATGTTTAGAACCTCCACAGAAAGAATTTTGCTGCAGACTGGCAGTGGGCCTTATCTAACGGCGGTGCTCGAAGCACAACCCTTCTATGAACCGCAGTCTGCAAATTTAGTCCGGGAAAGGTAACTCTTCCGAAAGCAGTCGAACTGCCAGGAGGTGGAATCCTTTTCCCGGAAACCTTTGAACTATCTTTGCCAACTTAGGCAGGTATTCCTGCCACTAAGTTGAGTTTAACAGATAAGGGGGTGGCTATAAGATGCTTTCGATACCCGCGGCTGGCTGCTTTAGTCATTATCGCTTGTTTATTCTTGTGGGGTTGCAGGGAGAGCAAAAATTATTCAGGCGGGAATACAAAAAAGGAAACACCATCCTTTATACAAAATGAATCTGGGCAAAAGAGCGATGGCAATAATGGCGGCATTGATAACAAACCTGAACCCGATCCTGGTAAGGAGGAAACAAAACCGTCGCCGAACCTGGTTAACGACCGCTATGATAACACAAAATACGCCTGGTATTTGATCAAAAGAAATGATCATCTGCCTCCGGCAACAGGAGAAAAGCTCGTCGAACTAGCAGATAAATACAATGCAATCTACCTGGGGGATACCTCCCGAAAGGTAGTCTATCTGACTTTTGATGAGGGGTATGAAAACGGGTATACAGCGGTAATACTGGATATCCTCAAGGAAAACAGTGTTCGAGCGGCATTCTTTATCACAATGCCCTATCTTCAAAAAAATCCCGATCTGGTGGAAAGGATGATCCGTGAAGGACACATAGTGGGTAATCACACCGTAAATCATCCCAGCCTACCTGATGTACGCGATGATCAGAAGTTGAAAAATGAAATTGAGGAATTGAGTAAAGCATATAAAGAGAAAACAGGGCAGGAGCAGTCTCTCAGAGTAATGCGGGAGCGCTCGGGAACATTATCCGAGACCTCAAGGCTCAAGGTTATTCCTTTGGAACCCTCGATGAGATTGGATAATACGGAATCTAGATAAGGTGCGAAATAAAAAAATAACCCAGTCCTTTGGGTTATTTTTCATGGTGAAGGCAGCGATAGCCGCTATGGCAGGTTTTAACAGGTACGTGTCGAATTAAGATGTAGAGATCAGGCTGTTTACCTGCTAAAGGGAGGTTTGATGAGCCGGGCCTGGGCATTGCCCATTGGAATCGGTGGGTAGTAATTTGAATTTGTAAACAAGGTTTATGTCGTTCAAATATGAGATTAAATCAGTCAGGAGTGAAAGCAGTGACCCGGGTTGAGCCGAAGATCATTTATCAAACTGGTGAACGAAAAGATGTTATCGTAGCAGCACCACACCACGGCTATATACAGCGCTGTGATTATTACACCAAAGAGGTTGCCTCTATGCTGGCGGAATATCTCGGAGCCACGCTATTCGTGGCGGAAAACATGCGGCCGCAGGTTGATCTCAATAAGGATCCCCGTTTGGCTCCGACACCGGAAGCCAGAAGCCTCTGTTGCAGATACCAGCAGCTTGCCCTGGCAGAACCTATTAAACTGTTTATAGAGATTCACGGGCATGTAAACGGTCACTATGATGTGGAAATATCCTGTGGCTTTGTCATCGACCCTGATATTGCCTTTGACAGGGAACTAAGATCCCGACTCTTTGTGCTGCAAAGCGCAGTAAACAGGGAACTTGAACGGGAATGGCAAAAGAACTTCATCCTTCCCCGCCCGTCTATCGGCGTATTCCCGTTGGATGACGATGTGGTGATGAAGGCTACGAAAACCTATCTGTTTCAGAGGATAAGAGATGAGCAGCTAAACAACAGGCGCATCTTCGGTCTGCATATAGAAGTCTTCAGGGACTATAAATGTGGGGAAGTAGATACTCCCACTTTCTTCTGTCAAAAAGCTCTGGTGAAGGCGCTGGCAGCCGGTATCAACAAATCATTTTTAGAATGGCCGATCTGATTAGCAAAACCAGGAAGAATACGCCTTCAACCCCGATTTTCTGCGTGATGCGGATTTTTGCCCACAATTATCATTGCTTCGGTTACCGCACGGATGAGATCCACCCTGACCTGCTGCTTTAGTGAATTCGCCCGCAATATAGCCTCGCCCTCCATTGTTACAACATAAGAAGGAGGCAGTTTATTCAAAGCAATTGCCGCAACGTCATATCGACAACGTTCACAAGTGCAAAAATCGGGGTGAGACTTCATAATATCTTCAATGGTTTCTTCCACCAGGATTTCCATGACATTTACCAGACGGAGCATCGAAAACGCCTCCTTGTCTCATTTCGGCCAATACTCTTAATAGTGATTCCTTGTGAAAGATAAAAGATCTATCTACATACAAAAGTTCTATTTACATACATATTCGGTTGTACAGGTAGGTGCTGTGATTTGTAAATATTGATTTTTTTAAAAACAAGAATATGGTGCTCATGATTTTGCATTAAAGAGGATGGGGGAGAATATTACAGTACACCTGTAGCTTTCGCTAAAAAGTAACATTTTCCTGCACGACTGCTCTTCTGATACGGCCAAAGCAGGAGCGGTGTACGAAACGAACTCAAGATACCCCTGTTTCATTTTCCGATGGGAACCAGAGGCATTGTTATAAGGACGTGATAAAAACACCTTTAGGAGCCTGGCCTGTTAGGGGCGTTTAGGACAGTTGTCTAAAATGTTGCGTGAAATGAGTCTGGCATCGCTGCCATGTTGTTCCTTGAAAATACCTGGCACAGCATTCAAGGCCGTTGTGGTCGTCAGTAATTACAAAATCAACGCCTTTCAGGCCTTCGAAAACCTTTTCTACGTTCTCACCCAAGGGGGTGGGCAGCAGAAGCTCCTTAAGAGAAAGGTCTGATAAACCCGGCTGGTGGAGAAAAACATGAAGAACATTGAGAAGACCAGTAAAAAAGATTTGTTAACATAATTCTTATTATAAGAAGTTAAATATAAAACCATTGAGTTCGCAAAAAAGAACTCTTGTTCTATATCCATTTCTTTGGTAAAATACTAAGCAAACATTTACCTGATAAAATTTGCCTGAGGTTTTTAATCATACGTCTGTTTTAGTTGATTAATTTTATAAAGGGGAATCGAAAACATGAAAAAGAATTTATCTAGGCGTCAAGAGATGATCCTTAATTTCATTCAAAAGACCATTGATGCGCGCGGTTATCCACCTTCGGTAAGGGAAATAGGTGACGCTGTGGGGCTCAAATCGAGCTCAACCGTTCATACACACCTGGTTAAGCTTGAAAAGAAAGGATATATTCGCCGTGACCCTACCAAACCCCGGGCCATTGAGATTGTAAACAACAACTCTGCGGTTGTACGCGTGCCCGTAGTCGGCCGCGTTGCTGCAGGGACACCCATTCTGGCCGTGGAGAATATTGAAGGTGTCTTTCCTCTTTCAGCCAGTTTTGTCGGTTCGAGCGACAATATTTTTATGTTAACTACGAAAGGGGACAGTATGATAAATGCCGGGATTTTTGATGGAGATTATCTGATCGTCAGGCAGCAGCAGACGGCAGAAGATGGGGACATCGTTGTTGCCCTTATGGACGATGAGGAGGCTACCGTTAAGCGTTTTTATCGAGAGGCAGGCTGCATCCGGCTCCAGCCGGAAAACGATTGTTATGAACCGATCCGCAGCAAGCATGTTAAAATTCTCGGAAAAGTCATCGGAGTCATAAGAAAGTTGGATTAATCACCTTAATATATATCCTATATCCTTTAATATATCTTTGTTATAAAAGAAGCTACCATAAAAAGGGCTAAAACTAATTTAAAGACGCTTCCCCCCAGGAAACCAACGATCGTGCCAATGCCGACTCTCAAAGCGTCCTTTAAATTACGGCGGGAAACGAGTAATTCTGCTGCGACAGCACCCCCGAAGGGCCCCACCAGGATGCCTACGACAGGATTGATGAGTACTCCCCCTACCCCGCCTAAAATTGCTCCCCATAGACCGGCCTTGCTGGCGCCGAATTTCTTGGCTCCGATCCATCCCACCAGATTATCGATAAAAAAAGAGGCTACCGTTATAGTCAACATGCTTAGTAAAAACAGCGGAGTCACCCGCTGGAAATCATCAATTATTGCGAAAATTAATAGGGTGCCAAAGATCAGCGGAATTCCCGGAAGAAATGGGATTAGCGTCATGATAAGACCAATTATCAAGAAGACAATGGTTATAATCAGGATTGCATCGCTCATAGAAACGCTCCGCTCCCCGGTTGACATAACTATATCTTTTATTCATTATAAACTCCTATTTTTCTGAGTCGCTCATATCGCCTTTCAATCAACTCGTGAAGATCCATTGATATAAGTTTCGTGAGATGATGGAATAACCTCTCCTCCACCTTTTTGTAAACCTGGGCTGTGTTGCTATGCGCACCCTCCAGTGGTTCCGGTATAATTTCATCGATAATACCCATCGCCTCCAGATCGGCGGCAGTTAGTTTTAAATATTCGGCCATCTCCGGAGCCTTGGTAACATCCTTCCGCAGAATAGAGGCACACCCTTCTGGGGAGATCACCGAATAGATGGCATTGGAAAGCATGAGAATACAATCGGCGACTCCCAGGGCCAGCGCTCCACCACTCCCCCCCTCCCCAATTACCAGGCTGATTACAGGGGTCTTTAAGAGGGACATCTGGTAGAGGGACCTGGAGATGGCCCATCCCTGGCCCCGTTCCTCGGCTCCAATACCGGGATAAGCCCCTTGAGTATCAATAAAGCAAATTACCGTTCGCTTAAACTTTTCAGCCTGCTTCATCAGGCGGCAGGCTTTACGATAACCTTCAGGGTGGGGCATACCAAAATTCCTTTTTAGGTTTTGATTTGTATCTTTACCCTTCTGGTGGCCGATAACTGTAACTGGGATCCCACGAAAGAGGGCAATGCCGCCCACTATCGCCGGGTCGTCATGATAGTACCTGTCGCCGTGCAATTCTATAAAATCATTGAATATTTCTCTGATATAATCAAGTGTTGTTGGCCTCCCGACATGCCGGGCCAGCTGCACCTTTTGCCAGGCAGATAATGCCCGGTATTTCTCTTCTTTAGCCAAGGCCAACTTCCTTTCCAGCGCGGCAATCTCGGCGCTAAGATCCATATCTATTCTCTCAGACAGTTCTTTAAACTCATTTAACTTCTTTTTTATTTCCTGGTAATCTTTCTCTAAATCCAATAAGTGGTTATATCCCATCTTTATTCTCTCCATCTATGAAGGGCTATGATCCTGCCGAGAAAGTCTTTCATTTCTTTGCGATGGACAATTTTATCGATCATCCCATGCTCTAGCAGGAACTCCGCCTTTTGAAAGCCTGGAGGTAATTTCTGGCGGATGGTTTGTTCAATGACCCGCGGTCCGGTAAAGCAAACCAGGGAACCTGGCTCGGCAATTATGATATCGGCAAGTGTGGCGAAGCTGGCGGTCACCCCTCCTGTGGTGGGGTGCGTCAGCACTGCTACATATAAGAGTCCTTCCTCCTGAAAGCGAGCGGCAGCAGCACTGGTTTTTGCCATCTGCATTAAAGAGTACATTCCCTCCTGCATTCGTGCCCCTCCAGAAGCAGTGAAGATAATCACCGGCAGCCTTTCCCGGCGGGCGGTTTCAAACGCCCTGGCGATCTTCTCTCCAACCACCGAACCCATACTTCCCATCAGAAAATGGCTGTCCATCACCCCGATGACGATTTTTTCCCCGTTGATGCTTGCCGTGCCTGTTATTACGGCCTCTTTGAGGCCGGTTTCCTCTTGAGCTTTTTGCAGTCTTTCAGAGTAGCCGGGAAAATTTAACGGATCGCAGGATGTGAGCTCGGAATCCAGCTCGGTAAAACTATTCTCGTCCGTGATGATCCAGATCCTCTCACCGGCAGTAAGTGGATGATGGTAACCGCATTCGGGGCATACCTTGAGGTTGAGTTCAAGTTTCTCCTCTTGAATTCGATTGCCACAACCCGGGCAGGGTTTTACTGTCGGCACTTCGAGAGGTGATGAATCTCCCGCTCGGGCAGGGAGAGTGATGTATTTTTTCCTGGGCTTAGGGTTGAAAAGGTCTTTTAAAAACATCTTCTTTTATTTCCCTTCCCTTTCCTCTAAAGCGAAGATCAATTCTCCTCCTGCTGCCAATTCCCCGTTAAGGCTTGCCTTCCCCAAGGCCTTGCCGATATTTCCTTTTATTTTAATCAGCTCAACCTCGAGCAGTAACTGATCACCAGGAGTGACCATTTTCTTAAACCGGAATTTATCTACACCGGCGAAGTACACCAGCTTTCCCCGGTGTTCTACCTGGCTCAACAGAGCACAAGCTCCTACCTGGGCCAGTGCTTCCAGGACTAAAACACCGGGCATGATCGGAATTCCGGGGAAGTGTCCCTGAAAGAAGGGTTCATTGATGCTCACGTTTTTGATCCCGACCGCTCTCTTCCCCGGTTCTAACTCCAGCAAGCGATCCACCAGCAGGAAGGGATAGCGATGCGGGATGGTGCTCATTATATCTCTGGCATGTAACAAGGAAATCACCTTACCCGTGAAATTTTTTGACAACCAGCGCTGCGTTATGACCTCCGAATCCCAGAGAATCGGTTATGGCTACATTGACCTCTTTTTCCTGGGAGGTGTTTGGTACATAATCGAGGTCACATTCAGGATCGGGGTCGTCATAATTGATCGTCGGAGGTATCAGGTTGTTTTGACATGATAGAGTTGTAGCGATAAATTCAACTGCACCTGCAGCTCCGAGCATATGACCGGTCATGCTCTTGATAGAACTAACGGAAACGCGGTAGGCATGATCTTTCAACGCTCTTTTAATGGCTTTTGTTTCCATGGCGTCATTGATCACTGTGCTTGTACCATGAGCATTAATATAATCCACTTCCTCAGGGCTGACCCCTGCATCCTCAAGAGCCATTGTGAAGGCGCGGGCTGCTCCTTCACCCTCCGGGTCGGGCTGGACAATATGATAGGCATCACCGGTAGCGCCGTACCCTGCTACTTCGGCGTATATTTTTGCCCCACGATTCAGGGCGTGATTTATTTCTTCGAGAACCACAATTCCCGCCCCTTCCCCCATAACAAAGCCATCCCTCCCGGCATCGAACGGTCGGCTTGCCCTGTGGGGATCGCTGTTGCGCGTTGACAATGCCTTCATAGCGCAGAAGCCGGCAACGGCCAGCGGGGTAATACAGGCTTCTGCTCCCCCGGTGATCATGACGTCGGCATCTCCACGCTGGATCAACCTGAAGGCATCCCCGATGGAGTGGGTTCCCGTTGCACAGGCGGTAACCGAACAGCCGTTGGGGCCTTTGGCTCCGCATAAAATTGATATCTGCCCTGCCGCCATATTGGGAATCATCATGGGGATTAAAAATGGGCTGACACTCCCTGCTCCTTTTTTCAGGAGGTTAACATGCTGCTTTTCGCAGGTTGCCAATCCGCCGATGCCGGAACCCACCCAAACACCGACGCGACCGGCATTCCGATAGTCGATTACCAGCTCGGCATCCTCCAGAGCCTGGCGGGCAGCTGCACAGGCAAAAAGCATAAACCTGTCCATTCGACGTGCTTCTTTGTGGTCCAAGTAATCGAGCGGGTCAAAGTTCCGCACCTTTGCTGCAATTTTTGTAGGGTAATCAGAGACATCAAACTCTTCAATGTAGCTTACTCCGCTTTTTCCCCTGATCAAATTATTCCAGAAAGTGTTAATGTCATTACCCAGCGGGCAGATAACTCCCAGGCCTGTAACAACGACTTTCCTCTTGCCCAATCCTTAAACCCGCCTTTCTCTAAAGAAGTGTTAACGCATGCCTCCATCAACTACAATGACCTGGCCGTTGACATAATCGGCATCAGGAGAGGCGAGAAAAGCTACTACACCTGCGATATCCTCAGGTGTTCCCGGCCTTCCTAAAGGAATTCGTCCTACGATCTCTTTTCTTCTTTCACTGAGGATGTTAGCCGTCATAGGGGTTTCGATGTAACCGGGGGCAACTACATTAGCCGTTATTCCGCGGGACCCGTACTCTTTGGCGACGGAGAGAGTAAAACCGATAATACCTGCTTTTGATGCTGCATAGTGGGCCTGGCCGACATTACCCTGTAGCCCTACCACAGAAGAGATGTTGATAATATGCCCATGCCTCTGTTTCATCATCGGCCGGATGGCTGCCCGCGTGCACAAGAAGGTACCTGTCAAATTCGTATTTATCGTTTGTTCCCATTCATCGTTGGAAATACGGAGGAGCAAGTTGTCTTTGGCGATTCCTGCATTGTTGACCAAAACATCCAGCCTACCATAGGTGTCTAGGATATGATCGATCATCTCTTTAACCATTTCGGAAACTGTGACATCACATTCTACTGCAATGGCGGTGCCGCCTTGTGTGCGGATTTCCTCAACAACTTCACAGGACTCATCGGCCACCATATCAGATATTACCACTTTATACCCCTCCCGGGCTAGGCGGAGGGCAATCGCCCGGCCGATTCCCCTAGCACTTCCGGTAACAAGGGCCACTTCGTCCTTCATTGCTCTGCCTCCTTCAATTGCGCCAGTGTTCTCTTAAAAGAAGCTGTATCCCCAACATTGCCCACCGGTTTGCTGCGGGCAGTTTTTTTGATCAGGCCGGATAGCACTTTCCCAGGGCCGACCTCTAAAAAGAAGTCAATCTTATCGGCCATCAAGATGACCGACTGTTCCCACTTAATTGGGCTGTAGATCTGTTTTACCAGTATTTCCGGCAAGTCGGACGGCTGTATCTCCCGAGCTTCAGTATTGCTGATGACCGGAAAAGCCGGTGAAGACCAGTTGATACCATTCAGCTCCTTTCGCAAGGCGGCGGCAGCCCCTTCCATCAATCTGGAATGTGAGGGTACGCTGACGGCAAGGGGTACCGCTTTTGCTCCCTTATCCTTTAACAACTTTATTGCTTCTAATACCGCCTCCCGCTCACCGGAGATTACGATCTGACCCGGACAGTTATAGTTAGCTATATTCACGATGCCTTTGCAGGCCGCTTCCTGACAGGTCCTTTCTATTGTGGCGTTATCTAAACCCAGAACTGCCGCCATCATTCCCTTCCCCTCAGGAACGGCTTCCTGCATGATCCGCCCGCGCCTGCTTACAATTCTCAAGGCGTCTTCAAAACGGAGAACCCCACTTGATACCAAGGCGCTGTATTCTCCCAGGCTTAGGCCGGCGGCCATAACCGGGTTAATGCCGTGGTCACGCAACAACTCGTAAATGGCAATACTGGTCGTCAGAACAGCAGGCTGGGTTATTTCTGTTTTGTTCAGCACCTCCGGGGGGCCCTCGAAACAGATCTTGCTGAGAGGGAATCCCATTACCTCATCTGCCAGATCGTAAACCTTACGCACCTCGTTAAACTCTTCTGCCAGGTCTTTACCCATTCCCACAAATTGTGCACCCTGTCCAGGAAAGACAAAGGCTAATCTGAGCATAGCTCACACCCTAACCTCTTGAGAATTTGCTCAGCTTCGGTCATGACCTCCTCAACGATGGCCGCAGCCGGCTCCCTTTTATTGACCATCCCTGCAATCTGGCCGGCCAGAAGAGAGCCGTCCTCGACTGCACCATGAAGAGCTGCTGCCGGGTATTTCCCTACCGCCAGCCTGTCTAGTTCTTCAGAACTCCACCCTTCCTTCTCTTTGGCCAGGTACATTCGGGAAAAACGGTTCTGAATCACCCTGACCGGGTGTCCGGTGGAGGTTCCGCAGACCACTGTATCCCGGTCTCTGGCTTGAATAATCTTCTCTTGATAATCGGGGTGGGCAGGGCATTCCTCGGCACAGATGAATCGCGTTCCCATCTGCACTCCCTCCGCCCCCAAAGCGAAGGCAGCAGCAGCGCCTCGCCCGTCAGCAATTCCTCCGGCAGCAATTACGGGGACATCCACAGCATCGACGATCATGGGTACCAGACACATGGTTGTTATCTCTCCGATATGCCCCCCGGCTTCCATCCCCTCAGCAATAACGGCATCTGCCCCCTGGCGAGAGAGGCGACGGGCCAGGGCAACGGAGGCGACCACAGGAATGACCTTGCAGCCCGCTTCTTTCAGCAGGGTCATGTACTTTCCGGGGTTCCCGGCACCGGTGGTCACTACGGGAACTTTTTCCTTAATGACGACCTCGATGATCTTCTCGATATGGGGCGAGAGAAGCATCAAGTTAACGCCGAAGGGCCTGTTCGTCACCGCCCGCACGGCTTCGATTTCCTTTTGCAGCCATCCGGCATCAGCGGAACCAGCTCCGATGATCCCCAGGCCGCCTGCTGCAGAAACAGCCCCTGCCAGCTTTCCTGTAGCTATCCAGGCCATTCCTCCCTGGAAGAGCGGGTATTTTATCCCCAGCAGTTTAGTCAATCTCGTTGTAATCATTAGATCAATCACCTGCCCCAGCGCACCAAAGCTGCGCCCATAGTCAACCCCGCACCGAATCCTACCATGAGCACCAGATCTCCGGATTGGATTTTCCCCTGTTCCACCGCTTCCGCAACGACTACAGGAATGGAAGCGGCGGATATGTTGCCGCATTTTTCGATATTGACCAGCACTCTTTCCCAAGGTACCTTCATTTTTGCGGCCGCCGCCTTCATGATTCTCAGATTGGCCTGATGGAATACGATGTGATCTACATCGTCAATACTGAGAGAAGCCCGCCTGAGCACCTGAGATGCACACTCGGGTATGGTTTTGACGGCGAATTTAAAGATTTCATGTCCCTGCATCCGCATACAGTGCATGCGTTTGGCGACGGTTTCCTGAGAAGCCGGATGGCGGGTACCACCTGCGGGAATATAGAGGAGGGAAGTTCCCGCTCCATTTGAGCCCAGGTAAGTTGCCAGGATCCCGTTCTCTCCTTCCCCCTTACCAAGAACCATTGCCCCAGCTCCGTCACCGAAGAGGATGCAGGTGCTGCGATCCGTATAGTCTGTAACCCTTGATAAAATCTCTGCTCCAACCACCAGAGCATAGCGATAATCATTCCCTAGCAAAAAATGCTCTGCAGTCGTTATTGCATAGATAAATCCAGTGCACGCAGCAGACAGATCAAAGGCAGCCGCTCCGGTAGCCCCCAACAGATCTTGTAAAAAACAGGCGGTGGCCGGCATCGGCATATCAGGGGTTATTGTAGCCACAATAATAAGATCCAGATCCTCTGCTGTAATCCCGGCGTTGTTCAGGGCGATGCTTGCGGCTTTATAGGCAAGATCCGATGTGGCGATATCTTCTTCGGATATCCTTCTTTCCCTGATCCCTGTGCGGCTGACTATCCAATCATCACTTGTTTCAACCATTTTTTCCAGGTCAGCATTGGAGAGAATGCGGTCGGGTAGCGCGTAACCGGTTCCTAAAATCTGTATTTTCACTGCCGGGCCTCCGTACTTGCCTTCACCAGGAATGTTAGAAATATAATTACACTATCCGAGAGTATTTGTCAACAAAACTGTGCACTGCTTATTATACCATATTCTACCTGTTATATAAAAACAAAAACCAGAGCATGTATGGGATGACCTCGTTGATCACAGGAGAAAAGCCGGAAGTACAGCGGAGGGAAGCAATCTTACAGAACCATCCCCGCATTGAGCATCTCCTGAGCAGCTTGCAGGACCCCTATGAAAGTGTGGGCGTAAGACAAGCCTCCCTGGAGAAAAATGATATAGGGTGGCCGCATAGGGGCATCCGCAGATAATTCGATGGATGCACCCTGAACAAAAGTGCCCGCTGCCATAATCACTTCGTCCTGGTAACCGGGCAGGAGGCTTGCGACGGGAGTCGCTCGGGAATCTACAGGAGATGCTTTCTGGATCCCAAGGCAAAAGGCTTTTACCATTTGAGGGTCATTGAGTTTGATGGCTTGAACTATGTCGGACCGGGCGGCACCGGGTGCGGGTGATGTTTCAAATCCTAGTAGGCTGAAGAAGTGGGCGGCAAAAATTGCTCCTTTCAGCGCCTCTCCTACCACCTGGGGGGCTAGAAAAAAACCTTGGTAGAAAAGACGCCCTAGCCCGAGATTGGTACCGATATCCTTGCCCAGTCCGGGGGCGGTCAGCCTGTCCGCGGCTGCAGTGATGAGCTTCTTATTTCCTACTAAATATCCGCCTGAAGGGGAAATCCCTCCACCTGGGTTTTTAATAAGGGAGCCGGCTATAAAATCGGCTCCTTCCTATGTCGGTTCTCTTTCCTCTACAAATTCTCCATAGCAATTGTCGACAAAACAGATGATATTTTCTCTGATTCCCTTAATAAATCGGATGAGCGCTCCGATTTCCCCGACGGAGAGAGCAGGTCGCCAGCTGTAACCCCGTGACCGCTGGATCAGGACGAGTTTCGTTTTGTCCGTCAGCAGTTCCTGTATTTTCTGGTAGTTGGGTAGCCCCTCTTCGGTTAGTGGGGCTTCTTTGTAAACTATCCCCTGTCCCCTCAAAGAGCGTTGGGTTTCCCGGTCAATTCCGATGATTTTGGCCAGGGTATCGTAGGGACGGCCGGTGGCGGAAAGAAGTTCATCACCGGGTCTTAAAATTGATGTCAGGGCCAGAGAGATGGCATGGGTTCCCGACATTATTTGAGCGCGCACCAGGGCGGCCTCCGCCCTAAAGGTCAGTGCATAGACTTCATCCAGACCCTCCCTGCCTGGATCTCCGTAACCATAGCCGGTCCCGTCCCGCAGGTGGTACTCGCTGATTCCTGCTTCCCGGTAGGCCTCGAGAACGCGCATCTGATTGAATTTTGTAATACCAGCAACATGTTCAAATTCCCTGCCGGCCTCTTGCTCAGCCTGTATTGCCAGTTCATACAGCCTGGGATCAATTTGAAAGTGTTGTTGTAAATATTCCCTGAAACACGGCATTGTTAATTCACCCTACTATGATTACTGAAAATCTTCAGGACGAATAGTCATCAATTCTTCCCTTGTCAGGTGCGCCTTTTTAACAAGCCTTACGGCTTGCCTGCGGATCGCCCGTTCGATAATGTTGCGAACAAGGCGAGCATTCCCTTCATTTTCATTTCTCTTACCAGTCTTCTCAATAAGGATTTCCCTTAAAACCGTTTCTGCCTCAGGATGCAACCGGTATTGCCTTTTTCGGAGCATTAAAGTTCCTATCTGGAGTAGTTCCTCCACCGTATAGTCGGGGAAAACGATATGGATGGGAAAGCGGGAGTAAAGCCCCGGGTTGCTGCGCAGGAACCATTCCATTTCCCGCTTGTAGCCTGCAAGGATAAGCACCAGGTTTTCTTTCTGGTCCTCCATAGCCTTAACCAGTACATCGATGCTCTCCTTACCGAAGTCTTTCTCACCTCCACGGGCAAGAGAGTAAGCTTCGTCAATAAAAAGAATCCCCCCCAGAGCTCTTTTGATCTGTTCCCTGGTTTTATGAGCAGTGTGCCCGATGTACTCCCCTACCAGGTCGGCCCTTTCCACTTCCACGAGGTGACCGCGAGAAAGGACTCCCATAGAACGGAACAGCTTGCCCATAATCCTGGCAACAGTGGTTTTCCCCGTACCCGGATTTCCTTTAAAGATCATGTGCAATACTAAAGGCTCAGTGCACAGCCTGGCCCTTTCTCTCCGTTTTTGGATTTGCACATAGGCTGATATTTCGGAAACAAGTTTTTTCACCTCGGTGAGGCCGATTAATCCATGCAGTTCCTGTAAGATCAGCTCCGGTTTTAATTGATTGGTGTCACTTTGGTTCAACGGCTGTCTGTTTTTCAGATTAGAGCCAGTTCGAAAAGACTGGGGCTGAAGAGTTCCTCCCCCTTTTCCTAACTGGAACTTAAAATTCACCCAGCTTTCACCTCTGGTCATTCTTGTCTCCCTTTGACATTATACGCGGTAAGCGGCGAGAAAGTGTTCAGACGTATAACCAGGGGCAAACGAACCGCTGGATAAGATCCACCAGCAGGAAAAGGATAAAGCCTTGCAGACTGATGGCGATGATCCCCGCAAACATCTCCGGGTAATTGACCCTACTCCATGCGTCGAAGATGAAGTAACCGAGACCTTCCAGGGTAGCAAAGGATTCCGCGAAAAAGAGAACACTTATTGCCGTCCCCAGGCTGATGCGAACTGCTGTAAAGATTTCCGGTAGACAGCCCGGAATGATCACGTGGCGGTAGACATCCTTTGTCGTAGCCCCCAGGGACAATACAGAGAGAATGGTGTTGGCAGGAATTTTTTTGGCGGCATCCCTGCTGGTCACCAATATTTGAAAAAAGATGATCAGGACAATCAGGATGATCTTGGAGAGATCGCCGATTTTAAAGATCGCAAATACAACCGGGAGCAGGGCTATTTTGGGAATCGGATAGAGCAGATATAACTGTGGCGCCAACCATTGATCAAGTTTGGAATTTCTCCCGATATAGAGCCCCAGGGGAACGGCTATAGCCAGTCCCAAGAGAAGGCTCACCAGAACCCGATAGGTGCTGATCAGAAAGTGCCTCCAGAGTCCTTCTGGAAAAACGTGAATAAAGGTAATCAGAGCTGGAAGCGGGCGCGGCAACGCGGGATTACGCAGCAACAAGGCGAAAATTTCCCAGCCCAGCAGAAGAACTAGCACAGCAAAGAAATAATTCAAGTATTTTTTGTTACTCCGATTATTGCCGGTCATTGCAAGGGGCCTCCAGCAAAGAGCGAATCTCGGTGCACTTTTCATGAAAACGCAAATCGTGGCGAAAGCCTTCGCTTCCCTGGGCCGGATTGGACACAACAGTGCGGATGTGCCCCGGGCGCGCCGAAAGAATGATGATCTCCTGCCCGAGGAATACAGCTTCTTCAATGCTGTGAGTCACCAAGACACAGGTAATCTTATGCTTGATGATGATTTCGAGGATTAACTTTTGAAGGTTTTCTCGCGTCAAGGCATCGAGTGCTGAAAGGGGCTCATCCATGAGGAGAATCTCCGGCTGTAGCGCCAGTGCACGTGCCAGGGCTACCCGCTGCTTTTGGCCCCCGCTCAACTGGCTCGGATATCGGTTAAGGCACTCCGTCAAATCAAGTTCTTTAAAGACCGGTTCCAGAATACAGTTGACCTCGGTTTGCGGAACTTTGCGGAGGGCTAGTCCGAGGGCTGCGTTCTCCCATACCGTTTTCCAGGGAAGCAGCCCGTATTCCTGGAGAATCAGAGCCATGCCACGGTAAGGGCCGTCCAACTGCTTCCCGTAGAGAAGGATTTCTCCCTCAGTCGGGCTAAGCAAACCGGCCATAAGAAAGAGAAGGGATGTCTTTCCACATCCCGAAGGCCCGATTACTGCATATCTTTTTCCTTTTTCGATTTTAAGGTTGATGTCATCAAGGGCGTGTACCTCTGTTTTGCCATTGGTGTAAGTTAGAGATACATGGTTAAAAGAAAGCATCATTGCCCCTTCTTATCTATTCAGCTTTAATTGCTTCATCGGTTACCAGATCCTCATAACTGAACGGCTCTTTCAACAACTCCTTGGCTTTCAGCCAGTCAATTACGCGTTGGGTGTCCTCACGGGATGGCAGCTGCAGCGGAGAAAATGTCGGAACCGGATAAGATTTTTGGAGTTCTACCGGTATCTGCACCTTTTCGTTGAAAAGGTCGCGATAGCGTTCCGGGTTTTCTGTTACTTTTCGGGCTCCTTCCGCATAGGCGCGCAAAAACTTGTTAATGGCATCCTTTTTTGTTTTGATGACCTCATCCCGGAAAAAGAAAACTGACTGCGAGATGTTGTCCTCCATTTTCGTATCGTCTATCAGCACTCTAGAACCTTTCAATTCGGCGTAAGATGCCAGGGGATCGGGTAGCACCGCTGCTGCTACCCGGTTCTGAAGCAGCATTTCCATCCGTAGAGGCATTTTGGCAACATTGACCTTCTTAACATCCTTCGGATCTATCCCATTGGCCAGCAGCATCTGGTCGGCCACGTATTCAATTATGGTATTTTGGGATATTGCAATTTGCTTGCCTTTAAGGTCCTTGACCTCTATTGCTGACCCGGGTGCAGCGAGCAGGGTAAAACGGCCCTCCGCGGGCGTTGCCCCCATTACCAGGGAAACTGCCTTTACTGGCGTGCCTCCCTGGCGGATGAGCGCAACCGCCAGAAGATCTCCTTCTACCCCATCGACCGCACCCGCCTGAAGGGCAGCATCCCTTTCGGCTGCACTTTGAAAATTAATTAATTCAACTTGCAGCCCCAGTTTCTCAAAGATCCCCTCCTGTTCGGCCACATATACCGGCAATATCTCCTCATTGGGGAGGATTCCTACCTTTAGGGTTTGTTCTGTATTCCCACTCGGTGGCTCCGTGCGGGAGCCATCGGCACAGCCGCAAATTAGAAAAATTACTGCTGCCCCTAGCAACAGTAAGGTTATCGCCATTCTCTGCAGTTTCAATCGTTCTCCCCCCTCACCCTTTCATTAAAAAATTTAAGTTTATTTATCTTTATCGGTCAAGTCCAAATTTGTGTGTAAATTCCCTCTGGCAGATAAGATCACCCCGTTTTAAGCTACATTTACCTGGGTATCGGCATTATTCACCTCCTTCTGCTGTTTTTCTGTGTTAGCCTTCCACTCCCAATACTCTGCCATATCAAAGTAGCGCTTTCCTGTGGTCCACACCTCGTCGATCTCTACAAGCACTGCTCCGATCAGTCTCACAGCCGACTCCTCGTTAGGGAAGATTCGGATCACCCGCTCCCGCCGGCGGATCTCCTGGTTGAGCCGCTCGACTCCATTGGTGGTGCGCAGCCGCTTCCGGTAGCGCCCTGGTAGTGCCATCACCGCCATTGCGTCCTCGAAACCAGCTTCAAGTCGCTCTACCGCCTTTGGCGCCCGGGCGCCAAAGGCCTCTATCGTTTCGTTCAGCAACCGCCTGGCCGTCTCCATATCCGGCGCGTCGAAGATCAACCGCAGTCGCCCGTGCAGGTCGCCCTGGAGGCTCTTAGGACAGGCGTCCAGGATGTTCCGGATAAAGTGGGTCTGGCACCGCTGCCATGTCGCTCCTTGGAAGTGGGTTTCTATCGCATTGATCAAGCCCTTGTGATCATCCGAAACAACCAAGTCCACTCCCTTGAGACCGCGCTCCTTGAGCCGGCCGAAGAACTCCGACCAAGCAGCCTCTGATTCGCTATCCCCGAGCATAAGCCCTAAAATCTCCCGGTATCCCTCCCGGTTGATCCCTGTAGCGAGAAGTACGCTTGAAAGCCGTACCCGGCCGCCTTTACGCACCCGGATGACAATGGCATCTACCAGGAGAAATGGGTATTCCTGGCTGCTCAAATCTCGCTCGTTCCACTCCTTTACGATGTCGTCCAGTCTTTTGCACAGGCTGGATACGGTGGATTTGGAGAACTCCGTGCCGCATAGTTCATCAACAACCGCCCTTACCTTCCTGGTGGATACGCCGTTCACGACCATCTCGACCATGGCCAGCAAGAGCGCCTGCTCGCTCCGCTGGTACCGCTCGAAAAGCTCCGTGGAGAAGTGCCCGCTCCGGAGACGGGGAACCATAAGCGTAAGTTCTCCTACGCGAGACTTGAGCAGCTTATCCCGATACCCGTTGCGGTACCCCTGCCGCTCTTCGGTACGTTCGTATGGCTTGGCCCTGAGTTGTTCGGTAGCCTGAGCATCGAGTATCTGATTCACGATGTTCTCCACCAACCGAGCCAATCCATCATCCCGAATAAATAATCCTTGCAAGAGATCACAGTCTACGGTAACCTGGTAGTGAGCCATCTTTTCTCCCTCCTGATGATTAAGATTAAGCCACTTCTTATCTACCAGAGGGAGGGGTGGCTCTCCTGCTTCAAGCCATCAATTTTACACCATCATAATGGACACTACTTCTTTATCCTGACCGGAGGCGGAATCAAATGTAAGATTGAGAGCTTTTAATGGCATTACCGTGGAGATGGCGTGTTTGTACACCATTTGCTGCTTTCCTTCACTCTCCAGGATAACGGTGAAATTATCGAAGCCTCGAAGTGTCCCCTTTAGTTGAAATCCGTTGATCAGGTAAATAGTCACAGGAATTCCTTCTTTACGAATCTGATTCAAGAAGAAGTCCTGCAAGATAATCTGTTGTTTGCCCATTTTGAAATTGCCTCCATTTTCTATTCTTTACCACAAGCTATTCTACATGAACTCGAATTCTCCTGCATATGTAATCTTCTATTCTCTTGACTACTTTCTGGTAGTCCGCACCCTGAAGCGAAAACCAGCGGATGCGTGGATCTCTGCGGAACCAAGTCAACTGCCTTTTCGCATAATTCCTGGTCGCCTTTTTGGTCTCTTGAATAGCTGTGTTCAGATCGTATACTCCGCTTAAATATTTGACAACCTGTTTATAGCCCAGAGATTGAAACGGCTTTAGCCTCGGGTCATAACCCTTGGCCAGCAACGACTGCACCTCCTGGACCAGACCTTGAGCAAACATTTGATCGACCCTTTTTTCAATCCTTTTGTAGAGCTCCGCACGGCTGCTGATCAAACCCACCATCGCCAAATGGTAAGAGGTGGTGGTGTTTTTTTTCTGGGCGTAACTCGATATCGGTTTTCCGGTCAGGTAGAAGACTTCAAGGGCTCGGGAAATGCGACGAAAATCATTGGGGTGGATTCGAGCAGCAGCAGCAGGGTCGACCTCTTGAAGCCTCCTGTACAGTTCAGTACCTTTCCCCTCCTCCCATATTGTCCGCAATTTTCGGCGTATTTCTTCCTGCCCCTTCATTTCGGGAAAATGATAAGGATCGATAACTGCCTGGATGTATAGACCAGTGCCTCCCACCAGAAAGGGGAGCTTTCCTCTGCCGTGGATATCCTCGATCTTTTGACGCGCCAGCTTCTGAAAATCGGCTACAGAAAAATTATCATCTGGCTCTAATATGTCAAGAAGATGGTGAGGTACACCCCTTTGCTCTTCCGGTGTCAGCTTGGCAGTACCGATCCGAAAATACTTGTATAACTGCACCGAGTCGGCAGATATTATCTCCCCGTTTAATCGAAGAGCGAGCTCGACTGCAATTTTCGATTTACCCACCGCCGTTGGCCCGGCTATTACAATGAGAGGTGTGGACATCTATATCCATCTCCAAGTCAACGGAAAAATCTCTTGTCCAGTTCGCTTTTTGCTAATCTGATATAAGTAGGCCTCCCGTGGGGGCAGTTATCCGGGTTTGCAGTATCATCCAATTGTTGGAGTATGGCGCGCATCTCTCCAGTAGTTAAAATATCTCCTGCTTTGACAGCGCTTTTACAGGCAGACATCATCGCCACCTTCTCGTAAAACTTCATGGGGTTCTCCCGGATGCCCCGTTCTTGCCGTAATACCTCAAGCATTTCCCTGAAGAGCTGCCCGGGATCATCGTTTAAACCGGGCGGGACAGATATGATTAGAAAACTGCTAGTACCGGCTTCTTTCAACTCATAGCCGACGCCTTTCAAGAGGTCTTTGTTGTCCAGGTAGATAATTCTCTCCTCCGGACTTAGCCTCACCTCCTGGGGAACGCTCAACTTTTGGGCAAAATACTCTTTGCGCTCCATGTTCTTCATGATCTCTTCATAGCGAATCCTTTCGTGCGCCGCGTGTTGGTCGATAATGAAAATGTTATCGCCCTTTTCAGCGATGATATACAACCCCTGAGCCTGCCCGATCAGCCGCATTTCCCGAAAGAACGGCTGCCGGCATTCAGACTCCGGCTTATAAAAAAGGGGAGCACTTTCACAAACAGCACTTTCATTCCGCCAGTTGTTAAAACCGTTACCAGGTAAGGAATGTACACTGCTGTGATTTTTATGTTCTACAAGGAGCTGATGCGACAACCGACGCTGTGTTTGATAATTAGCCAGGGTGTTCCTTACCGCTCTATACAGCGCCCTGGCAACCAGGGCCGGGTCGGCAAAGCGAATATCGCTTTTGGTAGGATGAACGTTGACATCAATCGTCTTCGGTTCCAGATCCAGGTATATGGCGACACATGGATAGTGGCCGCTGGTAACCAGCCCCTCATACGCACTCTCGAGGGCGCGACTGAGATGATAGTTGCGAACAAGGCGCCTGTTGACGAAGAAGGTTTGATAGTGGCGGCTGGCTCGGGTAAATTGCGGCTTAGAGACAATACCCCGAATCCGAACCCCTTCCCCTTCATAAAATATCTCCAAGAAATTATCTTTTGCTTCTTTTCCGTAGAGAATACAGGCTATCTCAATCGGTTCTGCCTGTCCCGGAGTTGCCAGGGAAAGTCTTTTTCCGGAGTAAAAATTCAAAGCGATCTCCGGGTAGCCGAGGGCAAAACGGCTGAGCAGATCTGCTACTGCAGCTTTTTCAGCTTGGATGCTTTTTAAGAACTTGCGGCGTGGCGGACTGTTGAAGAACAGGTCACGAACTATGACCTGGGTGCCATGAGGGCATCCGATGGAAGTTACCTGTTTTTTCTCCCCACCTTCAACCACAATCCTGGTGCCTGCTATCATCTCCGCTGTTCTCGTGATCAGGGTAAGGCGAGAAACGGAGGCAATGGCCGCCAGCGCTTCTCCGCGAAAACCCAGAGTTGCCACCCGGTCGAGGTCCCCAGCGTTTCTGATTTTACTTGTAGCATGCCTGGCGATGGCTAGTTCGGCATCTTCACCGGTCATTCCCATACCGTTATCGATAACTCTGATTTCCTTTAAGCCTGCATCTTCAATTACAACAGTTATCTGTGTGGCCGCGGCATCGATGGCATTTTCCAGGAGTTCTTTGACAACCGATACCGGCCTTTCAACAACCTCACCGGCGGCGATCTGATTGACCACCTCCGGCGCCAGAAGCTTGATTATTCCCACAGATCTCACCTTGCCGAATCTAAACTAATACTGCAACTCGGATTCTCCGGAGACGGTAAACTGGTGGTAGCGGTCCTGTGGTTTATCTTGTAGATAAATGATATCCAGACCCTCTGGATCCGCTATCCTTTCTCGATATAGCTCCCGAGCCTCTTCCTGGCAGGAAGGGCAGGCCCGTCGATGCAGAACAATCGCCTGGATTGTACGGATGCGGCCGCTGGGGTACAATCCGCGCGACCGGATGACTTGATACCCGGGACATCTTTTGCACAACCGGATCTTTTCCTGCTGCTGTTCTCTGATATTGTCCGTGTCGTAGTAGATCATCCTGCTGCTCTCAAAAAACTCTTCATCCCAGGGAAAGCCGGCAGCAGCCATTTCCTCCCGGTTGTGCCAGGCATCCTGTAGGTGTTCGACCAAACCTTTGAGATAAGCCATATGTTCAGGAGTTTCTCGGAAATTTTCCGGGCGGTAGTCCGGTTCCCGCACCCAGGAGTAATCAATCCCGGCCATCGCCAGAATAATTCCCATGTTTACATAAGGCAAGGCAGATTCTATGGCATAACCTCCTTCGAGCACTGCCAGGTCAGGTTTGAGCTTTTCGTTTAACCGGGCATATCCCCGCGCTGTAAAGCGCATGTTTGCCAGAGGATCTGTGTAATGGTTATCCTGGCCGGCGGAGTTGATAATGATGTCGGGCTGAAACTCTTCGAGGAGTGGAAGAACCAGCTGATCCAAAACATAGTGGATTCCCTCGTCGGTGGTGTTCGGCAGTAAAGGTATGTTGATGGTTGTTCCATAAGCAGTAGGGCCTCCCAGCTCATTGCAGAACCCTGAACCGGGGTAAAGGGTACGCCCATCTTGATGAAAAGATATAAAGAGCACATCGGGGTCGTGGTAGTAGATGTCCTGGGTTCCGTCCCC
Organism: Thermacetogenium phaeum DSM 12270; assembly: GCF_000305935.1. Lineage (NCBI taxonomy): Bacteria > Bacillati > Bacillota > Clostridia > Thermoanaerobacterales > Thermoanaerobacteraceae > Thermacetogenium > Thermacetogenium phaeum. The sequence goes on from NC_018870.1 coordinate 1,406,803, forward strand.
GTGGTGGACATCTGTGTCGACGATGGCGATCTTTTGCAGGCCATAGTTCTTACGGAGGTACTCGATCATAATGGCCTCATTGTGAATGTTGCAGAACCCCCTGTTGCCGTGCACAACGCGCATGGAGTGATGTCCCGGAGGCCTGACCAGCGCAAAACCGTTGTCGATCTCTTTGTTCATGAAGGCGTCCGCTAGAACCAAAGTGCCTCCGGCGGCGATCAAATGCGCCTCGGTTATCTGCGCAGATATATCGGGAACGCAGAAATGAACCCTGGCTATATCCTTGTAGTCAGCATTCCGCGGTTTATACTCTACGATTTCAGGAAGGTCCATGACCCCCTCTTCAAAGAGTTGGTCCCTGGTGTAGAGCAACCTTTCCTCCCGTTCGGGATGGGTGGGGGTTATCGCCCAATCAAAAGCAGGGAAAAAAACAAGGCCCGTTTTCCGTGACACTTCAATTCCCTCCTTCTTCCCACTCAACGAGGACACCTGTTGGAAACTGAACGCAAACATCGATCAGGCGCCCTGTGGTTCTCCATCCGCGCACCATGTTAAACAATTCACTGTAGATGATTTCCGGTTCGTCATCTGTAATGATGCCCAATTTTTTACCCTCCTCTTTGAGCCTGCCCAGCGCAAATTTTTCGGCGTCCTGCAGGGAATGCAGCGGCTCCGGAATTCTTTCTTGAACCCCGTTTTCTTCAATGAAATAGAAATTTCTCTCTGTATCGAAGTGGAAAGTCAAGCGGAGGTTTACCCTTGCCAGCGCGGCTCCAATCGCATTGGCCACTTCTGCATGCTGTGGAATCACGGGGCGGCAATCCATTTCTTTGCTTAAAAGAGGAATCAGCGCCGGAGAGGCGGCACCTATTCCTACCAGGTTCTGGGGACGCACCTTTCTTTTCTGCCGCAGTTCCCAGATCCGGTATGCCGGCTCCTGTTCCCAGGCCAAAAACATCGAATTGATCTCCGCTGTGATACGCCTGACCATCATCTTTAAAGTTAACTCCGCAGTCCGGTTGACCGAAAGACCCAGGTCCTTCCCGAGGATCTTCATGGCGTCAATGGCCTTGTCCTTATCTCCGATGTCCGTCAGCCCTGCTACCCTCATGGCATCGGTCGGAGTCGGCTGAGGGCCGCCAAGGCAGTAGGCAGGCCCCTCCCGGTAAGGCAGGATCTCCAGGCTTCCGTTTCGCACCCGAAGGCAGCTGTCCCCTCCGACGGCCACCGATTTCGTTGCAAAGGCTCGGACATGTGTCAGTTGATCGTCGATCCGCGCTCCCTTGGAAGCCAGGAGCGGAGTTCCTGTGAGAATCAAAGCCAGGTCTGTTGTCGTACCGCCGATATCAATTACTACCGATGTCTGTTTTCTGGGCGTAAGGGCGAGTACACCCATTGTACTGGCTGCCGGTCCGGAAAAGATGGTTTCAACCGGTTTAGCTGCCGACTGCTCTAAGGGCAGCGTCCCTCCGTCAGCCTTTAAGATGTAAAGGGGGGCTTTAATCCCTCTCCGATGCAACAGTTCCTGCACTTCGGAATAAAACTCCCGAAAGCGCCTTTGGGTGGCCAATGTCAGGAGTGTAGTGTAAACACGCCGGGGATAGTTGAGCCGTCCTGTAACCTGGTGTCCCATGATGACCTCCAGGTCCGGAATATGTTCCTGCAGGTAAGTAGCGACTTTTTGTTCATGTTTATTATTGCGTTGAGAAAATTTGCCTACTACGGCAATACGTCGTACCCCCGAATCCTTGATCTTTTCCATGCACTCTTTAAGCTCCTGTTCGTTCAGGGGTTCGATCTCTCTTCCACGATAATCGATTGCTCCGGATAGTGAAATGGTAAGGGGAACCTGATAGTCGAACGTATCTGGATTGAGGCCTGGCCCCGGGATCAACACCAGGGCGACCGGTTCGATCCTCCTGGTGGCGATTAAATTGGTTATCAAGGTAGTACTCAGGACAATGCGCTCGATAGCCCTCCCTTTTGCTTCTTCAAGCAAGGGATCAAGAGCGGCCAGGAGAGAGTTCAACAGCTTCTCATAGTCGGTTGGAGTTTTAACTTTTTTGATTATTTCTCTTCCTTCAAGTAGAACAGCATCCGTATAGGTGCCGCCTACATCCAGACCGATAAGCAATTGTGATCACCCGCCTGTAAAACTTATTTATTGTTCTCTGCGACCTCTTTTTCTGAAGTGGCCGGTTTCTTTCGTCTGAGCAAGCCGTTGCTGCCAGTTGGAAAGGGTGTTCAACGCCTCCAATGGTGTCATTTGGACTAGATTGAGGTTTTGTAGTTCTTTAAGGATGGCACTTCTCTCGTCGAAGAGCACCAGTTGAACCGGTGCGGATCTTACGTCCTCTGTCCTTTTGCCCGATTTATTACCGCTCCCGCCCTCCATAGAGGCGGCAACCTCCTGGGCGCGCTGGACCAGTTCCTCAGGAAGGTGGGCCAGACGGGCAACCTGGATGCCGTAGCTTTTATCTGTACCGCCGGGCACCACCTTATGCAGGAAAACGATATTCTGTCCCTCCTCTTGAACGGCGACGGAGCAATTGGCAACCCCATGCAATATATCCGCCAGTTGTGTCAGCTGGTGGTAGTGGGTCGCAAAGATTGTCCGCGCCCCGATCTTATCATGGATGTATTCTATGATCGCCCAGGCGATACCGATACCGTCGAAGGTGCCTGTACCGCGCCCGATCTCATCGAGCACAATGAAACTCCTCTCTGTGGCATGATGGACGATATAAGAAACCTCGTTCATCTCCATCATAAAGGTGCTCTGCCCTTTTCCCAAATCATCAAATGCTCCGGCGCGCACGAAGACACGATCGACGATGCCGATTTCGGCCTCATCGGCAGGAACGAGTGACCCGCACTGGGCCATCAGAACAATCAGGGCCATCTGCCGCATATACGTTGACTTCCCGGCCATGTTGGGGCCGGTTAAGATCAGAATTCGGTCGGCATCCTCGCCGATTTCCAGATCGTTGGGTACGAAACTGCCTTCCGGAAGGAGTTGCTCCAAGACCGGATGGCGACCGTTTTTAATTCTGATAACTCCAGAATTGTTGATTTTTGGCTTTGTATAATGGTAGCGCGCGGCCGTTTCCGCAAATGACACCAGGCAGTCGATACGGGCAATGATTCCGGCGTTTCTGCGGATCTTCTCGGAGGCTTCACCTACCTGACGGCGGATATCTAGAAAGATTTGATATTCCAGGTCCTGTAGGCGCTCTGTAGCACCGAGAAAGAGCGCCTCCTGCTCCTTGAGTTCCGTGGTGATAAACCGTTCAGCCTGAGTTAGCGTCTGCTTTCTGATATAATCACCGGGGACGAGGTGCAGGTTGGGTTTTGTCACCTCAATATAGTAACCGAAGACCTTGTTGTAATCTATTTTCAAAGACTTGATGCCGGTGCGAACGCGCTCTCTTGCCTCCAGCTTGCGGATCCAGTCTTCACCTTCGGCGATCATATTCCGCAGTTTATCAACTTCGGGGTGATAACCCGTTCTGATGATACCACCGTTTTTCAGATTAGCTGGCGGATCATCTATCAGGGCGGAGAATAGCATTTCCTTGATGTCGGCCACGGGGTCCAGTTCTACTCCAGCTTCTCGAAGCATTTTGCTCTTCGCCTGGCCCAAAATTTCTTTAAGATCGGGTATTACCTGTAAAGATTTGGCCAGACCCAACAGATCCCTGGGGCCGGCCAGCTGCCAGTCGACCCGGCTGATGATCCGTTCTAGATCATAGATCTTTTTCAGACATTCTTGCAGCTCATTGCGTAAAAAAAAGCTGCCTGCGAGTTCTTCGACAGCTTCCTGCCTTGCCTCAATCTCCTCGATATCCAGCAAGGGGGACTCTAACCAGTATCGTAACAGTCGCGTTCCCATACCGGTTAAGGTACGATCCAATGCCCAAAAGAGGCTGCCCTCCCTTTTTCCATCCCGGAGAGTTCTAAAAAGCTCCATATTTCTTCTGGTCATGGCGTCGATATACATGCAACTCTTGGGCGTGTATACCGACAGGTCCTTAAAAGGGAGGGTGCTCGTTTTCTGGGTTTCCATAATGTAAGAAAGAAGGTTTGCTGCCGAAACCAGCCCCGTTTCGAAGGCATCACGGTCGATGCCGATCAGATTCTCCTGCCCAAACTGCCTGGTGACAAGCTCCCAAGCGACCTGACCGTTAATTTCCTTATTCAACCTGGTTATGTTCAAGCCCTTGCTTTCCCAGTAGTCCTCCATCAATGGTTCGAAAAACGCTGCCTGGTCGCTGCGAATGATGCATTCCGCCGGTTGTAAACGGCTGAGGAGGTCGCGCAGATATTCAGCCGCTGCTGTTTCGGAAAACTGGGTCATCTGAAATTTCCCCGTACTGATATCACTCCAGGCACAACCTATGCTTTCTTTTTTCCGGTATAGGGAAATAATATAATTGTTTTCTCCCTGCTCGAGATAAGCCGGTTCGAGAACTGTTCCAGGGGTAATCACCCGAACGACATCTCTCTTAACGATTCCTTTTCCCGGCTTTGCTTCTTCCAGCTGTTCACAGATGGCTATTTTATAGCCTTTTTCCAGTAGGCGCTTGAGGTAACCATCTACCGCATGATAAGGCACGCCGCACATGGGCACTTTTTTATCTTTGGAAACGCCGCGGCTGGTAAGAACTATTTCCAGTTCTTTGGATGCCTTGATGGCATCCTCTCCGAACAGCTCATAGAAATCCCCCAGGCGGAAGAAAAGCAGGCAATCAGGGTATTTATTTTTGATCGATTGATACTGATTCATTAAGGGTGTTGTATTGCCCACTTTCCCACACCTCGACAGATTACATGCAGCCTGAGCAATCGCCGGAGCAACCGGAAGAACAGGATTCCCCTCTCAGGATCTTGTTGATAATGGTATTTACCTGTTGCAGCAGTGACTGGAAGCGTTTCTGAGCTGCAAAATAGGCCTGAATATTTTTGTTTTCCTTCACTTTTTGCTGGAGTTGATTGAAGGACTCCCATTCTTCATCGCTGACTTCTTCTCCGGCATCCTGTGCTTTTTTGATCATTTCGAATCGCTGCTGAAATTCACTGATCAAATTTCGTGATTCCAGATCCCGTTCCAGATTGATCTCCGCCGCCTGTAAAATAGTTGCTTCTTCCGTGTCCCGGAGAGCATACCCCAACTCCTGAGCTTTCTCGATAACAGACACTAAGATCCACCTCCCATAGTTTCTATAAGTTAGATTCGAGACTGGGAAGAAGATTCCTTTTTCGCAGATACAGTTTTTAGAGTCCCGAAGAGAGTCCATGTTTGGGCACAGGAGATGACAATCTCTACTATCTGGCCAGTTAAATCTTCATTTTCTTCCCCTTCAAAGACCACTATTTTATTGGTCCTCGTTCTGCCGCTCCAGCGCTCCGGATTGTTTTTACTTCTTCCCTCTACCAGCACTTCGACGACGTGGTCTTCCAGGAGTTTGTTTTTTTCAAGGGTGATCCTGTTCTGCACATCAACGAGCCGGTTAAGACGGTCTTTCTTAATCTCAGAAGGTACCTGATTCTCCATCTCCGCTGCCGGTGTTCCCCGGCGGGGCGAATACATAAAAGTATAGGCAGCATCAAAACGCACAGTTTGCACCAGATCAAGCGTATCTAAAAAATCATCTTCCGTTTCTCCCGGAAAACCCACAATGATATCTGTTGTGATGCTCGCTCCAGGAATTTTGTTTTTAATTTTATCTGTCAACTGGATGTATTTTTCTCTTGTATAGCCTCTGTTCATCAATTGCAGAATTCTATTGCTCCCCGCCTGGAGAGGAAGGTGAAAATGCTCGCATACCTTTCGGGTAGCGGCAATTGTCTCAATCAGCTCATCGTCGAAGTCCCTGGGGTGGGAGGTCATGTAGCGGATCCTGGCCAGTCCCGGTATTTTATCGAGGTGAGCCAATAGTTTTGCGAAATTAATTGCACCCGGCAGATCCTTTCCGTATGAATTTACATTTTGGCCGAGAAGCATTACTTCTTTGTACCCTTTTGCTGCCAGTTCCTGTACCTCCTGATAAATCTCCTCCAGAGGACGGCTCTTCTCCCTTCCCCGGGTATAAGGGACAATACAGTAGGAACAAAAGTTGTTGCATCCGTACATGATGGTTACATATGCCTTAACAGTGCTTGTATGATGTGCCGGTAGCAGACCGGGAAGATCTTCATCTTCTCCGTCTAGAGCAATAACTCTGGATCTTTTCACCATCACCCTATTCAAAAATTCAGGAAGCCGATGATAATTGCGGGTTCCAAAAATGATATCGACGTGCGGCGCCTTCTTCTCCAGGTACTCCCTTACCTCAGGATTTTGGGGAGCACAACCGCCGACGGCAATAATCAGTTCTGGATTTCTTTCCTTTAGATTCTTCAGGTTTCCCAGAAAACCGATTGCCCTTTGCTCGGCATGTCTCCTTACCGAACAGGTGTTGAGAATAAAAATGTCCGCTTCTTCCTGTCGTTCGGTCCATTGATAGCCGTTCTTCTCGAGAATGGCCCGCATGATTTCTGAGTCATGTGAATTCATCTGGCAGCCCCATGTGGCTATGAAAAAAAGCTTCGCATCTTTTTGCTGCAAGGGTTTCACTCCTTTCCGTTTATTATACCAAAAAATAGCCGTCGCAATTTGCCTTACATTTGCAACACCATTCACTGTTTGAGAAGACAGGTGATTTCTGGAAGAAGCAGGGCGGACCAGGTTTCCAACAGAGGTCTGTAGAAATCCAGCCGTTCTGCAGGAATCAGTCCCCCGGACAGCTTATTCTTTTCTCTAACAGTGATTAGCTGGGATGAACAGGATACAAAAAAGACGATCCCGATGTGATATCGTCCCACATCAGTATTTTCATCATTCAACAGGCCCAGATAGCGATAAGAGTAATGACCTTTGAAGAAGATCTCTTCTCGCAGTTCTCTCTTAAAGTTGAAATTGATGAGTTCTCGAAAGTCATTTAGAGGAGCAGGATTAATATGTCCACCTAAACCGAATGAGTATTTGTTAAGAAGCCTTTTTTCCTTTGTTTCCTTTATTCTTTGGTAGATAAAGATGCGATCGCGGTGTCGCACGACGATATAATTAATGAGCTGTTTATATCTTCTGTCGTACTCTGCCTGATCTCTACCGGTGAAGAAGCTTTCGTTTAGGATGTGTTTCAAGAAAGCGGCATTTTCATCTCTCAAAAATCCTTGAAAAAATCGTTTTTTTCCCAATGCTGTCCTGGGAATGACCAATATCTTTTCCTGCAATTTTATCCACTCCAAGTTTTTTTAAAAGGCTTTCGCTTAAGGGTGAGTAATTCCTGCTATACGATGTGATCCTATAGCCGGTTTCCTGGGCGTTCCTGCGTGCTGTTCGCTCCGCCACTCCTGACCGTTCCGGCCCCTGAGGTGATAATAGTGGGGCGGCTTACAAGAAGGTTTCTTTCAACCTATCAGCAGTAATGCCGTCAGACGCGAAGAGGGAGCACCATTATGGTGCTCCCTCAAAATAACTTCCTGGCAGCGACCTACTCTCCCGGGAAAACCCAGTACCATCGGCGCTGGAGGGCTTAACTGCCGTGTTCGGAATGGGTTTCCGTAAACACAGCCCCTCCGACCCAAATTGGTTCAAAGGGGTGTGGCTTACGGAAACATACGGGTGTTTCCCCTCCGCTATTGCCACCAGGATTCTCCTTGCAACCGCTTTCTCGAAATACTTCCCTCGCCTTTCAAAAGCCTTTTACCAGGCAGAGGCGGCTGGCGGCGCCCTTTTGCAAGCCCTCGGCCTATTAGTACCGGTCAGCTTAAAGGGTTACCCCTCTTACACTCCCGGCCTATCTACCTGGTCATCTCCCAGAGGCCTTACCCCGACACTCAGCTTCACCGACCAGGTGAGATGGAGGATGATGTCTGTCCCTTCCGCTGTCCCGTCCTTTTCTTCACTCCTGCTCCTTAGTCTGCCGCCTCTTTCTCACTCTTCGATCGGTTAAGTTGAGCGCCGGGTGGGAAACCTTATCTCGGGGTCGGCTTCGCACTTAGATGCTTTCAGCGCTTATCCGTTCCAGACTTGGCTACCCAGCGGTGCCCCTGGCGGAACAGCTGGTACACCAGCGGTCTGTCCATCCCGGTCCTCTCGTACTAGGGACAGCTCCCCTCAAGTTTCCTGCGCCTGCGACGGATAGGGACCGAAC